>JAIROA010000071.1 GCA_031257775.1 Synergistaceae bacterium | reverse complement strand
TGGGCATTCACTCTCCTCTCGTTTTGGATGCGCGCCAGTCATACGCAACGCGCCAAGTGCTTCTCGGAGTAGAACCCTGCCTTTGCGGGCTCCCTCTCCTTGATCGCGTTCAATATGCGCTTGTGGGCCTCCACCGTCTTCTCAAGAAGGCCGAGATCCTCCTTGTAGCGTCTCCACATATGGACGTCAGCCCGCTTCATGAGGTCTTTGCTTATGTCTATCAGTGTCTCGTTGTTGGTGGCTTCCGCCACGGCGATGTGAAACGCGCCGTCGAGGTCGAGAAAGCGCTCCACATCTTCCTCCGCCAGCGCTTGCTCCGACTCCCGGATCAGAGACTCCATCCGTTCGATCTGTTCCGGCTCCGCGCGGCGAGTAGCCACGACGGCTACAGATGGCTCGATCGCCATCCGGGCTTCGAGGGCCTCAAAGGAACCTTGCACCCGCTCCGTATCCTCTAGAAATTTTTCGAGGATGTTCTTCGGAGTGTATTTACCCGCAAGACCGCGCTCGCTGATGTAGGTGCCCTCCCCAGGCACGCGCTTGATAATGCCCATGAGTTCGAGAGCGGAGAGTGCCTCGCGCACCGAAGCGCGGCTGATATCGGATTGCCTGACGATTTCCAGCTCGTTTGGGAGTTTTTCACCCGGCAACAGACCACCGTCCTCTATGAGGTCGAGAATCCTGTGAACGATGATCGCCGGTTTTTTGGTGGTGTCCTGTTTGGAAAAGATTTCCTTCACAGGCAGTCCTCCTTCGTTGTTTGCGAACCGTTTATATCATATATAATATGTCAGACATGGAAGATTGCAATGTATTATATATGGCGAAAAAAAATTGTCAAGAAGAATATTTTTTTTAAAAAACACGTGAAGTGGAACCTTTTTTCCCAAAAAAACGCCTCGTGCCTCTCGCGCCATGTCCCGTATCGAGCCAAAATAAAATCTGTTCGAAATAAACTCGTATCTGTCATGAGTGAAGATATAATAATCAATATGCTTCCGGCATGAGAGAAACTGCCGGAAAGATGGCAATTACGCCTTTTGGCATTCAATGGGAGGCTCGTTAATGATAGATAAAAAACGCACAAGGATGACTTTTTGCGTCTTTTTTTTCTCAGCGCTAATCATAACAGGGCTCGCGATGCTTTATAAGGACGCTAAAGGGGCAAGCATGAACACAAGATCCCGCGAATCGCTCGCGATGGACACGATAATGAGGATATCGATACACTCGGCGAAAGCGCCGGAAGAGCTGGATATGATACTCGACGGAGCTTTTGGCATAATAGCCGATCTTGACGGGCATCTCTCCATGCACATGACGTCATCCGACATATCGCTCGTCAACGCGAACGCCGGGCAAAGCCCCGTTCTGGTATCCAAGGAAACGGCCAGCGCCGTGCGGACGTCGCTTGCCATCGCCCAGAGGACGGGCGGGGCTTTTGACCCTACCATCGGCCCAGTCAGCGACATTTGGAAGACGCGGAGCGTGGAAAATCCGCGCGGCGAGGTTCCGGATGACGCGGAAATCAGGGAGGCGCTGTCTTTAGTCGGCGCAAGCATGGCCCATGTGAGCGCGGATAACCGGATCTATCTGGAAAAACAGGGCATGAAGCTCGATCTGGGAGGCATCGCGAAAGGCTACGCGTCGGGGGCAGTGCGCGATTTCCTCATCTCAGCCGGAGTCGAGTCCGCCTTGATAGACCTTGGCGGCAATGTGGTCGTCATAGGGACAGCGCCAGGGAGGGCAAAGGGCGATCCCTGGCGGATCGGCATACAGCACCCATATCGCCCCAGAGGCGAGATCATCTGTTCCATTGCCGCAAACGGGACATCGGTCATAACAGCCGGGGTCTATGAGAGGTATGTCGAGATAGGCGGGAAAAAGTACACGCATATATTCGACCCGCGCACCGGGCACCCTGTCGATGGCGACCTTATATCAGTCACTATCGTGGCGGAGGATCCGGCCGCAGGTGATGCGCTGTCTACGGCGTTCATGGCGATTGGCGTTGAAAAATCGAAAAAACTGCTTGATTCATTTCCAGGGGTAGAAGCGATATTCATAACGAAAGGGCAAGGCGCTGAGCCTGATGTTACGGCAACGGAAGGAATAAAGGGCCTCATAAAAAATGAAGCAAAAGGATAAAGTCCTTTACCTATTTCTCTTCGTAATCATAGCCGCCGCATCTCTCGCGTCGGGCCTTTTGGGGAATGGCGGCGGTTCCACGCTTGAAATATCTTCCGACGGGCACGTTATAAAAAGCCTCGCCCTTTCCGAAATGCCAAGCGGGACGGTTATCGTCCTGCGCGAAGGAGGCGGCATGAATGAGCTTTTAGTTTCCGGGGGCTCAGTTCGGATGATCTCGGCGGATTGCCCAGGCGGCGACTGCCTTAAAATGCAGCCTCTTTCGTCAGGGCGGGGCGTCATAGTCTGCCTCCCCCATAAGCTGGTGATAAAGCTCAAGGGGGATCAGGCGCAAAAACCGGACGGGGTCGATGCGGTCACGTACTGAAAAAACGGCAATCCTTGCGCTTTTCTCTGCTCTGGCCTTAGCGACCGGCGCGATAGAAAGCCTTTTCCCGATACCGTTCCCCGGCGTGCGGCTCGGTTTAACCAACGTTTTCCACTTCCTGGCGCTCTTGATCTACGGATCTGCCGAAGCAGTCATGGTCGCGTCGGTACGGCTTTTCCTGGCCTTTTTACTGACCGGCAACCCATTCGCCTTTGCCTGCAGCGCGGGAGGGCTTTTGTGTTCTCTTCCGCTTTCGATATTTCTATATAAAAAATACGGGGACGATCTGAGCGTCCCGGCGATAAGCGTCGCTTCCGCCGCGGCATTCAACGCCGGGCAAGTGTCCGTCGTCGTCATCCTCACGTCAGAACCCTCCATCCTCGCGTACCTGCCCGTCATCATGGCGATAGGAAGCGTCACCGGCTACCTTGTCGGCTACATTGCGGGCAATCTGAGATGCCGGATCGAAAGCTGCCGGCTCAGGCGCTCTCCCTGACATCCTCCCGGACGGGGATGATATAGCCTATGCTCTTTGTGGGGCACTTGCCTACACACTTGCCGCAGTTCACGCACTTTGACGCATCCACCGCCGCCAGGTTGTTCTGGACGGCAATGGCCCCCTCCGGGCAGGTTTTGGCGCAGAGCCCGCAGCCTATGCAGCCCACGGAGCAGACTTTTTTCACGTCCGGCCCCCTCCAGTTCGAGTTGCACACGGCCTGAACGTTCGACATTCTTGGGATCAGCGTCAACACGGACTTCGGGCAATTCGCGACGCAGGTCCCGCACCCGATGCACTTTATAGGATCGGCGGACGCGAGCCCGTTTACGATGGACATCGCCCCGAACACGCAGACCTTGACGCAGGTTCCAAGCCCGATGCAGCCAAACGGACAGGCGTTCGGCGATCCCCCCGGCACTACGATGGCGGATCTGCAATCCATAATTCCTTCATATATCGCGTTGCGCTTAGAGAACTCCGGGGAACCTTTACATTTCAAAAAAGCCCTCACCGGGACCAGCGCTTCGCTCTCGACGCCCATTATCTCCGCGATGCCTCTCGCCAGTTCCGCGCCGCCGGCGGCGCAGAGGTTCGTCTTCGCCCCTTCGCTCACTATCCCGTCCGCGTAACCGTCGCAGCCGGGATAGCCGCAGCCGCCGCAGTTGGCGCCGGGCAGAATCTCCCGGATCTTTGCGACCCTTTCGTCCGTCTTCACGAAAAACTTGATCGAGGCAAAACCCAGGAGCGCACCAAACGTCAGCCCCAACGCGCCCAGTATCAACACAGGGTATAGGACTCCCGATAAAGATATCATTAGTCAAGCCGCCCCCCTACTTTATTATCCCGGTGAAGCCCATGAACGCGATCGACATCAGCCCAGCCGTGACGAGCGCTATCGGAAGGCCCTGAAGGCACTTGGGCACGCCCGTGCTGCGATCCATGCGCTCCCTGATACCGGCCATCAACATTATCGCCAGCAGGAAGCCAGCGGATGAGCCGAACGCGTTGACGATGGCCTCGATCAAGGAGTAACCCTCGTTCATATTGATCACCGCTACGCCAAGCACGGCGCAGTTTGTCGTGATGAGCGGCAGGAATATCCCGAGCGACTTATAGAGCGCGGGGTTTATCTTTTTCAAGGCCAGTTCGACGAACTGAACCAGGGCCGCGATGACGAGTATGAACGAAAGCGTGTACAGAAACTCCAGATGAAGCGGAACCAAGGCCAGGTAATAGACAAGCCATGTAACCACCGCGGCCAGCACCGTCACGAATATTACGGCAACACCCATACCCTTCGCCGTGGCGGACTTTGTGGAAACGCCCAAAAAGGGGCAGCACCCAAGAAAGCGCGACAGGAGGATATTATTGACGAATATCGACCCGATAAAAAGCCAGAGCAGGCTCATCAGACGCTGCCCCCGACAATGGGCCCAATGCCCGCGCCGGCGTTTACGGATCCTTTAAGCCCGGCGGGCTCGCCCGAAACGCCTTCTTGCGTCCCCTCACGCTTGTCGATGGAGCAGAAGGCGGACAGGCCGCACGCCGCGCAGCCTTCGTCGTTCGCCTCCGGCGCGGCAAGCCCCCTGCGTTCCGCCAGCCAGCCCTGGTAGCGGCGAAACAGCGCCATAAACGTGCCCAGCGCTATGAACCCGCCCGGCGCCAGGATCACGAGCAATGCAGGCTGAAAACCGTCCGGCGTCACCTTTATGTCGAAAACGGTGCCGTTCCCCAGGATTTCGCGCACCGCCCCAAGCGACGTGAGGGCGAGGGTGAAACCGAGCCCCATTCCGATCCCGTCGAACGCCGAGGCCAGTACGCCGTTTTTGAAGGCAAACGCCTCCGAACGCGCCAGTATTATGCAGTTCACCACTATGAGCGGAATGAATATGCCAAGCGCCTTGTCGAGGGCCGGTGCAAAGCCAGAGATCAAAAGCTGGACTACCGTCACGAAACCGGCTATCACGACGATAAATATCGGGATCCGTATCTCGTCCGGCACGAACTTCCGGATGGCGGACACGGCCATGTTCGACCCTATCAGCACGGCCGTCGCCGCGATCCCCATCCCTACACCGTTTATGGCGCTCGTCGACACCGCGAGCGTCGGGCACAGCCCGATGCACTGCACGAGCGTGGGGTTTTCGTCAACCATGCCGTTTTTAATCAGCTTAAAAGGATTCATGTCAGTCCCTCCCCTTCAGATTGTCCCGCCAGTACTCAAGGGCCGCGTTCACTCCCGACGTGACGGCCTGCGACGTGATGGTCGCCCCTGAAATGGCCTCTATCTGATCCGGCGCCGCGCCGCCGCCCTTGACCACAGACAGCCTGGAGCCGCCCTTATTGGAAAATTGCCCGGAGAAAGCCGGCGCCGCGGCTTTGGCACCCAGCCCCGGAGTCTCGGACTGGCTCAGGATGCTTATGGCCCGAAGCCCGCCCGATTCTGTTATGCCGACCACCACCTCTATGGGGCCGCCGTAGCCGGGAGAGGAAACGGTAATGCAGTATCCGGCGGGCAGGCCGCCCTTCCGGCCCTCGTCGATCCCCTTTATCATCGCCCCGGCGCCTGTGACCTCGACGCTCTCGAACCCGTCGGCCTCAGGCAGCGACATTGCCAGCGCTTCTTCGCGAAGCCTGGCTTGCGTGCGCCGGATAGGCTCCCTCGTTATCTCGTTCACCGCCCCAAGTATCATGCCGGTTATTGCGGTCACTGTGAACAGAACAGCCCCCAGCCTGACGATTTTTTTCATGTTCGCGGAGGAATCCGCAGCGGCCGTCGTCACTTCACTTCGCCTCCCCGAAAACCTTTGGCGCGGTAGCGCGGTCGATGAGCGGCACCGTCAGGTTCATGATAAGTATGGAGTAAGACACGCCCTCCGGGTATCCCCCGAAGGCCCGTATGATCGACGCGATCAGGCCGCACCCGAACGCGAAGATCATCTGCCCCTTCGGCGTGATGGGCGACGTCGTGTAGTCTGTAGCCATAAAAAAGGCACCCAAGATCAGCCCGCCCGAAAGCACCTCCAGGACCGGCCCCCCGGCGCGGCCTAAAAGCGCTGACATGGCGGCCGCGGTTACAATATAAACGACAGGTATCCTCCATGAGATTATTCCGGCGGCTATCAGTAAAACGCCTCCGGCGATCAGCGCCAGAGCGGATGTCTCCCCGATGCAGCCCCCCATCCGCCCCAGAAACGCGTCCATTAAGGACGGCAGCGCGGAGGACGCTCCTTCGCCGGGTGCCGCGCTCCCAGCTCCTTTTATGACGGCGAGCGCGGTCGGGCCGCTTACGCCCTGAACCGTCCACGTCGTCATCTGCACGGGCCAGCAGATGAGCATCATCGCCCTCCCGGCAAGCGCCGGATTGACAATATTCTGCCCAAGCCCGCCGAAAAACTGCTTTACTATCACTATCGCGAATACTCCCCCAATTGCGGGCATCCAAAGCGGGATAGACGGAGGGACGTTATAGGCGAGCAGAAGCCCGGTCAGCGCCGCCGAAAGGTCGGAGACGGTGAGCGCCTGGCCGGCGCACTTCTGCCAGGCCGCCTCCGCGGCGACGCAGGCAACGACGCTCACCGCCATAACGAGGAGCGAACGCGTCCCTAGGAAGTACGCGCCCGCCGCGCCCGCCGGCACAAGCGCGAGGAGGACAAGGCCCATTATTTTCTGTGTGCTGATATCCGCCCTTATATGAGGGGAGCTGGAAACGACAAAAGTCTCGTTCATTTTATTACCCTCATCCCTTCCGCTGGCTCTGGGCTTTCCTGCGGGCCGCCATTACCCCGGCCTTGCCGTCCCTGCACGTCTGGGTAAGATGACGGCGTGACGGACAAGTGTAGGTGCAGCAGCCGCACTCGATGCAGTTCATACCGCCTTCGCTCTCGAACTCGGAGTATTCCCTCCGCCGCACGAGAAGATCCAGCGTCGTAGGCACAAGCTTCATCGGACACGCCTCAACGCACCTGCCGCAGCGGATACAGTTCGATTCGGCAAGGTTGAGCGACGAGCGCCGCGAGAGGGCGAGTATTCCGGACGTGCCCTTTACCGTCGGGACGTCGATAGAGCGCATCGATACGCCCATCATCGGCCCGCCGGAGAGAACCTTCGCGGGAGGCTCAGTAAAGCCGCCGCAGGCATCTATCAGTTCTCGGACGGACGTGCCGAGCGGCACGGACAGGTTTTTAGGCGCCGCTATAACGTCTCCTGTGACCGAGACGATCCTCTCGACTACAGGAATCCCGTCCATGACCGCCTGCCAGATGTGGCTCGCGGTGCTGACGTTCAAGATAATGCATCCGACGTCAGCCGGGAGGGCACCGGGCGGGATTTCCTGGCCGGTCACGGAATAAATCAGCATCTTCTCCGCGCCCTGCGGATACTTGACCTCGTGCGGGACAACGCGAATATTGCCGGATCGGTCCGAAAGCTCCCCTTCCATTCTCCTTATGCTCTCCGGCTTGTTGTTCTCTATGGCTATTATCCCCTCCGCGTCGGGGAAGATCTTCATGCAAATTTCAAGGCCGCCTATTATCGGCTCAGGGTGTTCGAGCATCAGCCTGTTGTCGCAGTTGAGGAACGGTTCGCACTCCGCCCCGTTTACGATGAGCCACCTGATTTTTCTGTCCGGCGGCGGGGAAAGTTTGACGTGCGTCGGGAAAGTCGCGCCGCCCATTCCGACAATACCGGCTTCGCGGATTATCCGGAGGATCTCCTTGGGTTCGAGGGATTCGTAGTCCCGGTGAGGAAGAAGCGCCGCGTCATGCTCGTATTTCCCATCGTTTTCGACCACGACGCAGGTCTCCACAGCGCCGGATATCGTCATCCTGAGCGCTATGTCCTTCACCGTCCCGGACACGCTTGCCAGGACGGGCGCCGAGACGAAGGCGTCGGAATCGCCCAGCTTCTGCCCTATGAGGACACTGTCGCCTTTTTTGACCGCGGGGGCGCACGGGACGCCGAGATGCTGGGACATCGGGTAAACCAGTTCGCCGGACGGGCAGAGGGCTTCGATCTCCTTGCTCTCCGTCAGGAGCTTGCCGTCCGGCGGATGTATGCCTCCTTTGAATGTTGGCAGCTTCATCGCTATGTCGTTCAACTCCTTTATCAAAGCATAACGAGAATTTTATCACTTTAATGGAAAATTTCGACAGGACTCTACGCTTTTTTGAAAAATATTGCCCTAATTCGATTTTCCCAGAAAGACAGTAAGCCTCAGATATGAGGAACGCGGCACCGATAATGCGAAGGGCGCCGCGTTAAGAAAAGGTTATTTATGGATACGCTGATTTATTGTCGGAAGCCTGACATGCATTCCAGCAAAACACGGCCGCGGTATAGCCCTTGAATCAGCGTTCCGTCCGCGCTTCTCCTAAAATTTCCTGAACCATGGGCGCCCATCCGCCGCCCATAGCCTTATACACCCGGATTACGTTCGAGGTCATCTGCCCGTCGCTTATAGCCACAGCTTCTTCGAGCGAAAGGAGGGCCTGCTGCGACGTTATAACGTTGCTGAAATCCGTGAGGCCGCTTTTGTACTTGTCCCGGGCGACTTCGAGCGCGGCTTTGGCCGCATCGGCGCCTGCCCTGAGCGACGCGTTGCGCTCTATCTCCTGAGCGCTTGCCGCAAGCGCGTTGCGGACCTCCGCCGCCGCCGCCAGCACTGTCCCCTCATAGGCTGCCAGAAGCTGCTCGGCCCTCTCGCCCTGGACTTTGATGTTGTTCCTTATGGCGCGCCCGTGGAAAATCGGCAATGTGATCCTGGGCCCGAAGCTGAAACCGAAGCTGTCGCCTGAAAAGAGGCTGCCGCCCGTAAGCGATTCAAGGCCTATCGAGCCTGAGAGGTAAAACCTCGGAAGCCGGTCGGCCTCCGCGGACTTTATCCGTGCAAGCTGTGCCGCAAGGCGCCGCTCAGAGGCCAGGATATCCGGCCTCTTTCGCAGCGAGTTTGCCGGGATTCCGACAAGCCTCTCGGCCTGGAGTTTTGGCAAGGGCTTCCTGGCACCCAGCGTCTCCTCGAGGCTGCCAGGTATAGTGCCGGTGAGTATTGAAAGGGCGTTCATGGTTGTCTCTATGCTAACCCGTATCGGGGGGATTGCGGATCTCGTCTGCTCAATGGCATACCGGGCCTGATTCAGCGCGAGCGAATCGACGAGCCCCGCGTCATGCTTGGACCGCACCAGATCCAACGTTTCCACCTGAAGCGCTAGGTTCTCTTCGGCAACCGCCAGGCGCTGCTGCAACGTCCGCAACGTGAGATAGTCAAGCGCCACCTCTGACGAAAGGGACACCCACGCTGCCCACAGGGCCGCGTAGTCAGCTTCGAGCGCCGCCGTTCCCGCGGCCACATCCTGATGGCGGCCGCCAAAGATGTCTATCTCCCAGGAAGCGTCTATGCCGAGATGCGATATTTCAAGCTTCTGCCCCTGCGATGCGGAGTTCTCGGACGTATCGTTCTTAGTCCAACTGTCCGTGCTGTCGAGCCAGGGAAGCAGGGCCGCGCGGCTCATGCCAAGGGCCGCGCGCGACTCCCTTACCTTTGAGCGGGCCGACAGAAGATCCCTGTTGTTAAGCAAAGACCACTCAATAAGGCGCGTCAGCGTCTCGTCATCGAGCGATTCCCACCAGCTTGCCAGCTCATCGGAGGGCGGCGTTTCGAATGACACGGGCGCGCCTGAGGCGTAGGGGTTCTCGTACCGTGCCGCCAGCTCGGCCCATCTGCCGTTCGTCAGATCCTCGTCGCTTGAAACAGGCGACGGGCCGTCAGCGAGCGAGGCGCCCGCTAAGGTGATCAGAAGCGCCAGCGCGAGCATCAGCGCCAGCAAGATCTTTGATAATGTTCCGGCCTTCCTCATGATGATTACGCCTCCCCGCCCATAAATACGCGTTTTAGAAAGACCTTGGCGCGCTCGCGGTTTTTCTGCAGAACCGCGTAAATCCCTGGGATAATGAATATCCCGAACACAGTGGCCACTCCCATCCCAAAGAACATCGTCGTTCCGACGTGCTTGCGGCTCTCCGCTCCGGCGCCTGACGCGAAAAGCATCGGCAGGACTCCGAATACGCAGGTAAGGGCAGTCATCATGACCGACCTGAAACGCTCCCTCCCGGCCTCAGCCGCCGCGTCGAAAATCGAAAGCCCGTAAACCTCGTGCTGTTCCTGAGCGAACTCGATAATAAGTATGGCGTTCTTCGCCACCAGCCCCACGAGCAGCAGAATGCCGAGCTGCACGTAAATGCTGATGGACAGGCTCATGGCTATGATGCCCATCATCGCGCCCAAAAGCGCCACTGGAAGCGAGAGTATGACTCCCATCGGGACGGTCCAGCTTTCGTACTGAGCCACAAGGAACAGATACCCGAACAGGAGGGCTATCCCAATGATCAGCACTACCTGGCCGCTCGCGGCCTGTTCCTGGTACGTCATACCGGTCAGCGCGTACCTGTAGCCATTCGGGAGATTGGACGAGAGAGCTTCCAGCCTCGCCATTCCCTGCCCCGTGGAAAATCCCTCGTTCATGAACGCTGTGATGGCGGCTGCCGGATAGAGGTTGTAACGGGTGATCGAGCGCGGCGCCAGAACTTTCTTGAGCGTCATGAGGCTCTTCAGCGGCACCTGCTCTCCTGAAGCGTTCCGCACGAATATGTTGTTCACGCTGTCGATAGTGCTTCTGTACATCCAGTCCGACTGAAGCATGACCTTGTTGACCTGAGAGCCGATATTTATGTCGTTTACGTACGCCGTGCCGTAATATGTCTGAAGCACCCTGAAAATTTCGCTGATGGAGACTCCCAGGAGTTCCGCCTTGTCCCTGTCTATATCCAGGTATACGTGCGGCGTGTCGGCAGTATAGCTGCTAAAGGCCAGCATTATCTCCCGCGACTGCATCATGCCTCCCATGAACTCGCGCATCGTCTGCTGCAGGCGGGCCGGATCATTGTCGATCGTCGACTGCAGCAAAAGCGACAAGCCGCCGGACACCCCCATGCCGGGGATCGCGGGCGGTGTGACGACGTTGACGCTCGCCTCCGTAATGGACGCCGCTACGGCGCGCACCCTGCCGGCAATGCCGGCAAGGCTTTTTTCAGGCGATTTCCTGAGCGACCAGTTTTGAAGCGTCGTGATGACCATGCCCATATTCTCGCCGGAATCTCCCGTAAAGCTGAACCCCTCTATGCTTACAACGTCCTGCACGCCGTCGATTTGCCTTATCCGCGAGATCAGGTCATCCATAACGGCGCCGGTTCTATTTTGGGACGCTCCCTCCGGAAGCTGGACGACGGACATGATCATGCCCTGATCCTCGTCCGGAATGAACGTCGTCGGGATCGACCTTATGAGCCCGTAGGAGGACACGACGATAAGGGCGAAGAGCCCTACCGTGACTACGGATCTTCTGGCAATCCACATCGCCCCGCTCACGTATCCGTTCCTGGAAGCGTCGACAAGCCTGTTGAACCACGCGAGCGGGCCGCGCGTCTTGGGCTTTACGCCCTGCAGCATGTGCGCGCACATCGCTGGCGAGAGTGTGAGCGCCGTAATGAGCGAGAATACAACGGAGAATGATATGGTGATGGCGAACTGGCGGTAAATCTCGCCCGTTATGCCGCTCATGAAAGCGACGGGTACGAAGATCGCGAGGAAGACGAGCGTGGTCGCGGTCATAGGCCCGGCAACGTCCTTCATGGCCTGGACAGTCGCGTCCACGGAGTCCGACCCATCCCTGTGCATGACAAAGAGAACGCGCTCCACGACGATGATGGCGTCGTCGACGACCGTCCCGATTACGAGAACGAGCCCGAACAGCGTCAGAATGTTGATGCTGAAGCCAAGCACCTGAAAGCCGATGAACGTGGCAAGAAGCGAAATCGGGATGGCGGCGACCGGAACAAGAGTGACCCGCCAGTCCTGAAGAAATAGGTAACAGACCAGCACGACGAGCGAAAATGTCAGAACGAGCGTGCTGATTATCTCCGCTATCGTCTCGCGGACGTAGTCCGTGGAGTCGTACCCTATCACGAACTCCATATCGGAGGGCAGGGTTCTCGTCATCTCATCTATCGCTTTTCTCGTTTCGCGCATGACGTCCAAGGCGTTCGCGTCGGAAGCCTGGGACAAGGCCATCATCGCCGAAGGGACCTGGTTTAAGGCCGCCTCCATGCCGTAAGATTCAGCGCCAAGCTCTATCCTCGCGACGTCTTTCAGCCGGACGAGCCCGCCTTGGCTGGACGTCCGCACTATGACCTCCTCAAAATCGCGGACGCTGCCAAGCCTCCCTCTCGTCGTCATCGAGTAAACGACAGGGTTGTTCAGATTGCCGGGGCTTGCGCCGATGGAACCTAAAGACGCCTGCCTGTTCTGGCTCGCTATCGCTTCCGTCACGTCAGACGCGCTGAGCCCGCGCGAGGCAAGCCCCTCCGGGTCAAGCCATACGCGGATGCTGTATCTGGCGCCGAAAACCTGGACGTCCCCGATTCCGGGCACCCTGGAAAGCGTGTTTTTGACGTTGTTGAACGCGTAATCAGCCAGCTCCAGATCGTCCCTCGTCCCGTTCGGCGAGACTAGCGCGACAAAGCCCAGCGTGTCTGAGAAGCTGGCGTTCGTCGTAATTCCGCGCTGCGTGACCTCCGTCGGCAGAAGCGGCGTCGCCTGCTGCACCCTGTTCTGCACCTTGACGAGCGCCGTGTCCGTATCCGTGCCCGTCCTGAAAGTTATGCTCAGCACGTACGTTCCCGAACTGCTGGACGTGGAACTCATATAAATCATATCCTCAACGCCGTTCAGAGCTTCCTCCAGCGGCGACGCGACAGTATTTGCCAGCGTCTCCGCGTCGGCGCCGGGGAAACTCGCTATGACGTGTATCTGCGGCGGCGCCACGTTAGGGTACTGTCTCACCGGCAGATTGAGCGCTGAAATGATCCCGGCAAGGGACAGCACACAGGCTATGACCATCGCGAATCTTGGCCGGTTTATGAAAAACTTAGAAAACATGGTTCAGTTATCCCCTTCCTCCGGCTGCGCCGCGTCGGAGTCATTCGTATCGAGCCCGGCGCTCCCAAGATCGTAGCCGGATTCCTTGGCAAGTTCAGCCGGCGTTTTGGCTTCAGTCCTGTCCCTGGGCGGCGCTGGATTCACGGCGCTTTCCGGGCTGACGGACTGGATTCCCTTCCGCACAACCTTTTCGCCTGGCTCGACCCCTGAGATGACCTCGCACATCGCCCCGATCTCCGGCCCAAGGGCAACCCTGCGCTGGTGAGCGATATTGGACTCATCCACGACATACACGTAGTCGCCCTGCGTATCGGTCATAACCGACTCCTGCGGTATGACGGGGCCTACGCGGCGTGTCACCGGTTTTGCCTGCACCCTGACTGTCTCCCCTGGTATGAGCGTGCCGTCCCCGTTGTCGAAACGCAGCCACATCATGATCGATCCGGTAGACTCGTTCATCGAGTTCCCCTCAAAATCGCGTTCCCCGTCCTGCGGGTATACCGCGCCATTCGCGAGGCGTATCGATGTGTTGAAAACCTTGTTCCCTGACTTTTTGAACTCATCCATCTGCTCGATGTAATCCCTGTCAGGCATCGCGAAAACTACCCTTATGGGGTCTACCTGCACTATCTCGGCCATAGTTCCGGCCGAGGCGGTGACGTAGTTGCCCTTTGTGAAGAGCGCTTTCCCGATGCGGCCAGCAATGGGCGCCGTGATCCTCGCGTAGCCGAGATTGATCTCGGCCAGCCTGAGCGCGGCTTTCGCCTGCTCTATGGCGGCCTTGCCCTGAAGGACGTCGTTTTCCGCCATATCCACGTCCACCGCGGATACGCTCCGGCTGTCGGACGACGCGAGGCGGGAGCGATACCGCGCCGCCCTGTCGTAATTGGCGTTGGCTTTCGCGAGATCGGCCTTCGCGAGATCGACGGCGGCCGTGAATTGCCTGTTGTCTATGGTGAAGAGAAGGTCTCCCGCCTTCACGAAGGATCCCTCCTTGAAATGCACGCCTGTGATGACGCCGGAAACCTGCGGCCTGATGGCAACCGACTGCACTGGCTCGACCTTACCCATATACTCCCTGCCGATCGAGAGGTCGACATTCTCCACGACATGCAGGATAACGGACGGCGCCTGCCGCATGCCCGTCACGGGGCCTCGCGCGGGGCCGTCAGGCACCTCGGCCAGGAAAAACTTGCTGACCACGTACCATATGACGGCCATGATTATGACGGTAGCGGCCGCTGTTCCGAGCCAGGGGCTGCGCTTTTTGACTATTTCGCTCTTGACATCCCTGTAGCTGCTGTTCGTGTTGTTTTCTTGAGACGACATTTCCCCAACGCACCTTCTCTTTCTTTAAATATCTGCTTTCCCCGGCCTGAGCTGTTCACTAAAAGAGTCGAATATAAAACTGACCTGTTTCTCAATATCCATTGAAAAAAAGCCAAGGAACTGGGAGATCATGAGGCCTCGGAAAATCGCCGTTATGAGGGCCGCGATTTCATCCGTCCTTACGTCCTCCCGGACCGCGCCCCCGGCCAGCATTTTTCCCATGACGTTTTCGACCATGTTTCTTTCGGTTTTGTCCCATGCCCTACCCAGCGAGAATATCCTCTCCTGGACGTCCCTGGGCCACTCGACCTTCCTTTGCATCAACATGCTCAACCTCTTATACCTGTCGTTCGCGATGGACTTTTTCATCTCGCCGCAGAAGTAGAGCCGAAGGTCGTTCCATGAGTCAAAATCCGCCCCTCTTGCCCCCAGATCGTCCTTCCCCTCTCCGCAGATGGCCTCCACCAGATTTATCAGCAAGTCGTCCTTGTTTTTGAAATGCCAATAGACGGCACCCTTGGACAAACCTATTCTTTCAGCAATTTCATTCATGGAAACCTTAGAGAACGGTTTTTCGCTCATAACCTCTAGGGCGGATTCCAGAAGCTTTTCCCTTGTTTCCATGGCCTCTTCCCTCGTCTTTCTAGCCATCGCGCATCCCTCCCGTATCGAAAAACCGGCAGAATTATATATACCTTCCGGGATGTATGTCAAGCGGAGCGCACGATGTCGATGCCGCCGTGAAATGCAAAAGTAAGATCCAGAGTGTGGGCGGCGTGGTGGAAGTTTCTCTTGCAAGAAAATCCCAGTGGTGCGAGGTTAATGGGTGTGCGACAAATTTGTAGGCAAAAATGGTCCCCCAAAAAGGTCATGCAGCTGATAAATGGACACAGAAATTGTCAAAACTACCGGACAAGACAGCGCAACGCAAAGCAATGATATTGTTGGCGCCGTTTAGGGACCAATGCATGCCCGACTGTTTGAGGCGCTTGCCGATAACATTTTTGCAAGCCGCCTCAATGACTCCGCTGCCAACAAACAAACCCATGGCCTTAAATCTCTCATATTGCATGCGCTCCGCATTCTCACTGAACTATCCGATTTCCCTGTCTATCTGTTTTTGCTGCTCCTTGTCAGTTGCATCCTAAAACCCGAACAATAGTTACTCAAAACCTCATCTTCTGATAACTCGAAGCTTGGTCGAGAAACTCGTTTACAGCTGGCTGTTCGGACTGCATCAAGCTTATTACGGCGTGATCGTGTCGGGGCAACTTCCGTACTCCCGGCAGGTATTTTACCAATTAATTGGCTGCTTA
>JAIROA010000006.1 GCA_031257775.1 Synergistaceae bacterium | reverse complement strand
TTCATAGATATATTATATATCTATGAAGGAGGGGTGTAAAGAGTATATTTATGACCTTCAATCACACAGTCCTCAATGCTTTATGCTATTTCCTCGATATATTTTCCCGGGATTGCAGGATAATAAAGTCACCAAGCCCTTCTATGCTTCATCATTTCATGAACTTTTAAGTATAATTTGTTTAAAAAATTAAAAACAATATATATGCGCTGTTCATTTAGGACATGCCGGAGTATAAGAAATTTCCGGTAAGGGTTATTGACGGCTTTTAGGGTAAGTGTTTTTATCCGGGCGGCCTGAGATACGTCGCGGTTATTCCGGCCGGATCGATCGCGGCAAGACAAAGGGAAGCGTGCGCCATTTGAAGGCCTATTGCCGGCGGCATCTGAATGAGCCTGTAGCCTGAGTTCTTGATCTCGCCGAATTCGTCCAGGTCATGTCCGATAATGATTATTTCGTCCGCGTGCCCTAAAGAGCCGATCAGCGATATGAATTCCGCCTCGCCGTAGACTGCCGGTTCGGTTTGCTTTTCCGAAGGGTACCCGTAAATTGCCGCGTACACGCTGCCCTTTCGGGCCTTCAGGACAGGGGCCGCGACAAAGCCCGATCCAAAAAACGGGCAAGCCATCGCGTAGAGGGCGGACATCGGGACAGCCGGAATGCCAAGCCCGGCGGCAAGCGCAGTCGCGTAGGCAAGGCCCACCCTGATCCCAGTGTAATAGCCCGGGCCTGTCGTGACGGCTACCCTCTCCAGGCTCTTAAGGCTGAATCCGTGCCTTGCGACGAAACCTTCCGCCAGATTTGGCAACAGCTCCGCCTGAGCCCTCCCGGCGTTTAGGTTCTCCTCGCCGTACAGTGCGCTGGAATCCGCCAGCCCGAGGCTGATCCACCGCATGGAGCAGTCTATAGCCAGGGTGAGGTTCAAATCCACGCCTCCTTGAGAAAAATGTCCAGAATCCCGCAGTACGCTCCGCTAAGAGCGGACACGGCACGGTCTCCATGCGCGGACAGCTCGAACATTCTCAAGCCCTCGCCGAGGATTGAAATATTTATGTCCCAGCGGTCGGCATCAGGAGGATCCTGCCAGCGTTCCCCCCATTCGATCAATAAAGCGTCGCCGTCCGCCACGCGCTCCTCAAGGGACATGAGAACAGCGCCATCATCGCCGGACATCCTGTAAAGATCGCAGTGGACGAGCGAAAAATCCCTTCCGGGAACGCCATGCACCGCCTCTATGGCAAACGTGGGGCTTTTCATCCTGCTGACGCCGAGCGACTCGCCTACCGACCGCGCCAGCGCGGTCTTGCCTGCGCCGAGATCTCCGGACAAAAGGACGGACAGGCCAGGATAGAGCGCCTGTGCCAGCGCCGTGCCGATTTTAGACGTGGCAAACGGCAAGGGCGAGAGGATGCCGGGAAATTTTCCCAGCAGCTTTCCGCAAGCGCTATTCATTGCCCTTCGCGCCTCGATATGTACGACATCACGACGCAGGCAAGCCCGACCGTCACGAGCATCAAGACTGGCGCGCGCATGTCCGCGCCAGGGTTCGATATTTTTATGAAAAGAAGGCATAAGCCGATCACGAGAAAACTCAGGGCCGTGAAACGCGTGCCTCTACGCGTTCCCTTCAATACCCGAGACGCCCTGTCTTCTTTTGCCGTGTCAGCCCTTCTTCCGCGTTCCATCCGTTTGTAGAGCATGGCACGTCTTACGGCCTGATATTCCCGGCAAGCTCGCGGGCGATGATGCCCTCTGTCCTTCCGGCGCCGTTTGCCGCATCGGCGTGAAGGAGCGCGCCTAATGTCGCCGCATCGACGCATCTCATCCCGGAAGCGAGGAAAGCGCCGATTACCCCTGACAGCACGTCCCCGGAACCCGGAACGGCAAGTTCCGGACCGCCTTCGAGTATGACCCTGCGCTCAGAGCCTGAGCAGATAAGCGTATGAGGCCCCTTCAAAAGCGCCGTCCCGTATTTCATGGCGAGATCGGCGCAGGCGGAGAGCCTTGCGGCGGCTACTTTTTTGGCGCTCGTGCCTAGGAGGAACGCGGCCTCGCCCTCATGAGGGGTTATGACCACGCTCTCCTTGCGCTGGCGCAAGCCCGCGTTCCTCTCGATGTTTCCTATGCTGCGAAGCGCGTCCGCGTCTATCAGAAGCGGTTTTTTCCACTCCGAGCACAGCCAGCCCGTCACAAGCTCCGATTCGAGATTCCGCCCTATGCCTGGGCCAAGAGCGATCGCGCCGCACTTCTCGAACCACGGCTGGAGTATCTTCTCGACTGTCCTGAAACGGATAAAGCCGCCCTTCGAGGGCAGGGGAAGAAGAATGGCCTCCGGCAGGAAAGACGACGCCTCCGATGACATGAAATCAGGGACCGCGAGAAACACCAGCCCGCAGCCTGCCCGCAGGGCGCCCATAGCGGCAAGCAGCGGCGCGCCCCTGAAAGTCTCCGAACCGCCGACGACCATAAGCGCCCCTCTTGTGCCTTTATGCGAATCCTTCGGATAGCGCGGGCGCATCGCTGGAATGTCGGGCGCGCCGTAGCCCGCGAGCTGATGGGCTTCAAGCAGCGATTCCGGCCTGACGCCTATGCCGCAGACCTCTATTTCCCCGGCGTGAAGGCAGCCAGGGGATACGGCGAGCCCTGTCTTTTCGACAAGGAACGTTATGGTGGCCTCAGCGGTAAGGACGCTTCCGTATGTCTCGCCCGTGTCCGGGTCGACCCCGCTCGGGATGTCGAGCGAGACGACATGCGCGGCCTCGCGGCAAAGCTCAATCAGGCGCACGACCTCTCCCCTGGGCGCTCCGTTCGAGCCAGTCCCCAGCAACGCGTCGACCGTCACGCCAGAGCATCGTATGCGCGAGATGATGTCCTCGTCCTTTAAGTCCTTGGAACAAGCGATGCCCACGCCGCAATTCTTTGCCGCCACGGCGGCGGCCGCCGCATCGTTTTTATACTTGTCGAGGCTGACAGTAGATATGACCGAAGCCTCCCTGCCCCAGAGACCGATATGGCGGGCGGCGACGAAGCCATCCCCGCCGTTGTTGCCCGGCCCGCAGAGCACGAGGAATGCCCGCTCGTTCGGAAAACGCCGCAACAGAGCCTCAGCAGCCCCGCGCCCGGCGTTTTCCATCAGGACTATACTGGGGACGCGGAGCTTTTCGGCCGCCTTTTTATCGGCTTCCCTGACGCTCTCGCCGCTGTAAAATTTCTTCATGGCTGCCCGAGCTTCCTTACGGTCATTTTACAGCCTCCCAACATTTTCACGCCCTCGCGCCACGCCCATCCGGCACGTCAGGACTCCATTACGACAAAAGCGAGCGCAAAGCCGCCTTCGTGGGTCAGCGAGAGCCAGCATCGGCTCACGCCGAGGGAATCGAGTTTTTCCTTGAGAGCCCCGTCATATATCATGACCGGGCCTCTTTCGGTGCGCCTGACCATTGATCCGGAAAGCCCGATTCCAAAAAGCCCGAGGCCTGAAGCCTTGGCCAATGCCTCCTTCGCGGCAAATGAAGCCGCGAAATGCTCTGAGGCGTTTCCCTTAGACCTGGCGTACTCAATCTCTTCTGGCAAAAAAATTTTCCGGACGAAATGCTCGCTGCGGCAAGCCCTTTCCATCCGCGAGACGCTGCAGAGATCCGTCCCAACGCCAAGGATCATCGGGCCGGCCTACCGCTTCTGCCTTATATCGTTGTAGAACCCGAAAGCGTCCTTATCGGTATAATTCTCGTGAACGACCTTCGCGATAGCCTGAGTCATCGCGGCCGGGTCGCCCGCCTGAAAAATATTGCGCCCCATGTCAACGCCCGCGGCCCCGTCCGAGACAGCCCGGTATGCCAGCGTGAGCGCTTCGTCCTCAGGAAGCTTCTTGCCGCCCGCTATCACTATCGGGACAGGGCAAGCAGCGACGATTTTTCCGAAATCCTCGCAGTAGTACGTCTTTACGAGATGGACGCCGAACTCGGCCAGCATCCTCGTGGCCAGGAGAAAAAATCTCGCCGTCCGTTCCATCTGCTTGCCGACCGCCACGACGCCGAGCGTGGCTATGCCATAGCGGTTTCCGGCGTTTATGGCCTTGTTGAGGCTGTCGATGCTTGATTTTTCGTCCTTCGAGCCTATGAAAGTCTGCACTGCCACGCAGGAAGCGTTCATGCGGATGGCGTCCTCTATGTCGACGGCCAGCACCTCGTCCGTCACGTCATCCTGGAGGATGCTGCTGCCGGCGGTGGCGCGGAGCGCAATGGCCTTACCGAACGTCGGTGGGACGCACGTCCTTATCGCGCCGCGCGTTGCCATGAACACGTCTGCGTGCGGGGCAAGCTCCGGTATCACGAGATCCAGCCGCTCAAGGCCCGTAGTCGAGCCCATGATATAGCCGTGGTCGAAAGCTAGCATCACCGTGCGCCCGCTTCTTGGGCTGAAAATGCGGGAAAGCCTGTCCTTAAGGCCCCAGTCCGCGTGATGCATGCCCTTTACGTGAAACGTCTGCTTAATCGGCGGCACGTCCTCATGATAGTTTTTTGAGGCTTGATAGGCGTCTTTTTCTGCCATGACCGTTACCTCCCCGTTTTTTCGTGAACAGGCTCACGATTGATTTGAATATATAATATCATTACTCGTCGGGAAATGGCGCCGAATCAAGGTCAAGGGCAATCGCGCCCTCGTCCAGCATGGCCTCGGCGGCTTCGGGGAAAAGAGGCGCGTCCTCAGCCTGCGTCTCGGCTATTACAAGCCCGTTTGCCTCAGCCACCTTGGCAAGGACTTCTTTTTTTATCTCCTCCATCAGCTCCGGGCGGTTGCCTAAAAGCTCGGCTGTGGCCTCCTTGCCCTGCGCGAGCGTCTCCCCCTTATAGGCAATCCACGAGCCCTTCCTTTTCACGACGTTCATGTCGAGGGCCATATCAAGGACACCCATAGGCTTCGGGACTCCCTTTCCGTAAACGAGCGTCGTGTGGGCGGTGCGGAACGGAGGAGCCTGCTTGTTCTTAGTGACCTTGATCTTGAGCTCGTGCCCTATCGCGACGTCGCCCTGGCTCAAAGTATTAGACCTCCTGACCTCGATCCTGACAGAGCTGTAGAACTTAAGGGCCCTTCCCCCGGTCGTCGTCTCCGTCGGGCCGCTGCCATAGCCTGTATTTATTATGGCGCGGAGCTGGTTTATGAAAATGATGGTCGTCCTGCTTTTGGAGATGACGGACGTGAGGCGCCTCAGCGCGTAAGACATGAGCCTCGCGTGCAGCCCGACGCTTTTGTTCGGGCCATCCTCGATCTTGCCGTCTATCTCGCCCTGTGGCGTAAGGGCCGCGACCGAATCGACGACGATAAGATCCACGGCGCCGCTCCTTACAAGCGAATCTATTATATAAAAAGCCTGCTCGCCGCTGTCCGGCTGTGAAATGTACATGTCGTCCGTGTTGACGCCGATAGCCGCGGCAAGCCCCGGATCGAGCGCGTGCTCGGCGTCTATGAAAGCGGTGACGCCTCCCGCCTTCTGAGCCTCGGCTATGATGTGAAGGGCTATCGTCGTCTTGCCGCCGCCTTCCGGCCCGTACAGCTCGACGACCCTGCCACGGGGCACCCCACCTATTCCAAGCGCCACGTCGAGCGGCAGCACCCCTGTGGAGATTACCTCAATGTTCATGTTGGTCCGCTCGCCCATCCTCATTATCGCGCCGTCTCCGAATTTCTGTTTGATATCGGTGATCGCGTGCGCCAGCACTTCTTCCTTTGTAGCGAATTCTTTCTTTTTTGCCAACTAAATGCACCCCCGCATTTCACAAAGACCTCTTATAAGGAGCCTGAGCGCCGTCCTCGCGGCGCAAAGCTGCACTGTTTTTCTGGGCCGACTCGGGTAAAAGCCCTTTACGACCCTTACCGGCCTGTCCGTTAAGGCTAAACCGAACCACACGGTCCCGACCGGTTTTTCCGGGCTGCCTCCGTCCGGGCCCGCTATTCCAGTCACGCTGACAGCGATCCGGACGCCGAAAGCGCCAAGCGTCCCGCGAGCCATCCCGGCGGCGCACTGCCCGCTGACCGCCCCGTATTTTGCGATGATCCTCGGGTTTACGGACAGTTTCTCTATTTTAGCCCTGTCGCTATATGTGACGGCGCTGCCCGGAAAAGAAGCCGACGCGCCAGGAACGGAAGCGGCTAAAGAGGCGACGAGGCCGCCGGTGCATGACTCCGCGAATGAAAAAAGGCGTCCGTCGCTATGCCCAATATGACATCCCATGTAAACGGCAATCCTCGAAAGGATTTCCGCTTCGCGCGCAAGCGCCCGGGTCTCAGCCCGACAACGTAAAAAACGGCCACTCGTCCGCGAATCAGTCTCTGCCATACTCATACCCCCAGATACCCGCCGACAGCCAAGAATCCGTCCGCGAAGAAAAACCACGACACGAATCGCAGAATCAGGTTCACTATAATCCCTCCGCAGATGTCGTCAGCCATTATTCCTATGCCGCCAGGCAGCTTTTCGGCGCTGTCCACCGGAAAGGGCTTTATGATGTCCACAGCCCTGAAAAGGAAAAAAGCCGCTATCGCGAACGAAACGTCCAGCCCGTACATGGACGTCCAATAGCCCGCGACCTCGTCTATGACCACTTCATGAGGGTCGCTTTCGCCTTTTTCCCTGGCGTAGGCATCAGCGGCGGCAGTGCCTGCCGCTATCGCCGCAATCAAGGCAATCATATTTATACCACCGAAAGGCAGAAGAATCAAAAAAGCCGCGGCAGTGCCCAAAGTCCCAGGCATCCGCCCTATATATCCCAAGCCGAGAAGCGTGGATGTCAGGCCATGCCATGTCTTGTCAGGCATCCTGCGGCACCTCCTGCGCGATCATGTCGTGTTCCGAAACGTCCGTTATCACAGCCCTGATCCTGTCTCCAGGGCAGAGGGAAGCACTTGCGCCGCGTATCTCAATCAGACCGTCCGCGTCCGGCGCTTCGCGGAAAGACCTTCCCTCGGCGCCGCCGGGGCCAGTGACATCGATCATGACTTCAAGCTCACGCCCAAGGAATAGCGCCTGACGCCCCAGGGATATCCCCTCCTGGACAGCCATCAGCTTATCCAGGCGCGACTTTTTCGTCCTCTCCCTCACCTGGCACGGCATATTTTCCGCTGGCGTCCCCTCCTCAGGGGAGAAGGCGAACGCGCCGACCCTGTCTGGCTCCGCTTCGGAAAGAAAGCGGACGAGCAGGTCGAAATCCTCTTTCGTTTCGCCCGGAAACCCTACCATGCATGTGGTGCGGAGCGCGAAATCAGGGCGGATCTCTCTGGCAAGCCTGAATTTGCCCAAAAGGCCCTCATAGCTTCCGGGCCTGTTCATCGAGGACAGAATTTTTTCGCTCGCGTGCTGTACAGGCATGTCCAGATATGGCAGCGCGCCGCCTGACGCGACGCGTTCCATGAGCTTCCTGTCAACGCCGTCCGGCTGGAGATAAAGCAGCCGGATCCACATATCACGCGGCAGGGAGGATTCCAAAGCGTCAAGCAGTTTTATGAGCCCGTCTTTTATTCCAAGATCCCTGCCGTAGGCGGTCAGATCCTGCGCGACCAGGCAGATTTCTTTAGCCCCGTCAGAGGCCAGCGCAAGCGCCTCAGAAACGGCCGCGTCCAACGCGAGGCTGCGGAGGCTGCCCTTTATCAGAGGTATAGCGCAGTAAGCGCATCGCCTGTCGCAGCCTTCGGATAATTTCAGATAGCGGACGTGCTTTTGCGATCCGGGAAGCGAGAGCCTTGGAGCGCAGCTTCCCGCAAGGGGCGCAGTCTCACCTAAGACGGCCCGCAAGAGCGCGTCATAATCCTCGCCGCGCGCCCAAGCGTCCACCTCAGGGATCTCATGCCCCAGAACCTCAGCCCCGTATCTGTTCACGAGACAGCCCGACACGACGACGCGCCCTGTTGCGCCGCTTGCTTTCATGCCCGTCATGTCCAGTATGCTCACGACGTTCTCCTCGACCGCTGGCCTTATGAAGCCGCAGGTGTTAATGAGGCACACGTCCGCGCCATGCGCTTCCGGGACTATTTCGCATCCGGCGGATTGGAGCAGTCCGGCGATTTTCTCGCTGTCTACCTTATTTTTCGAGCATCCCATCGTGAGGCAGAATACAGTCTTCCGCTTCGACGGCACCGCGCAAGCAGCACCGCTCACTGCGACGTGCGCCTCTCGGGGCCGAAGAAGTCAGACCTGCCGGACGTCATTTTCACGCTTCCGTCCGGGTAAAAAATCATCGTAAGGGGGCTGCCGTCGCCGACGCGCTCATATTTTTTCCCAAACCAAGTTATGTCCGCCGCGTTCCCCACGCCCAGACGCACCTCCGTATCGCTGTTCACGTAATAAGTCCGGGAGTCTCCGGCCGTCAGTTCCCTCGTCGTTATATTCCTTCCGCCCTGATTCACCACGAGCCGCGTCCTGCCTTTGATCTCTACCAGCAGTTCCTGCCTTGAAGCCATCTGGCGGACGACAGGGATCCTCGGCGATTCCGACGCCGCCGTTATCTCGACTCCCATCCATGAGAGGCCCTCGGACGCGCCGCCTGACGCCGTAGTGCCTGCCGCGTCGGGCGACGCGGCTCTCGGGATCGGGACGGAGGCGAGATCCCGCGACGTCACGCCCGCGATAGCCTCCGGGATTGCCGGGATGTCAGAGGACGCGCCGGCATCCCCGGAAACAGCGCCTCCGCTGTCCTGGCTCATCAAGGAGGCGCCATGCTCGATCCCCTCCTGATCCTTCTGCTGGCTCCACAGCAAAAAAGCCGCCCCTATTACGGCAAAAACAAGCAGGACGTACACCCAGATTATCGATGATCGCCTGAACATGGGGGTCGGGTGATTTATGTCGACTGAGGAATCTCGGCCCGCGTGTTCCACCGCCTCCTGCGGCTTGAGGTATCGGCAGTACTTGCGCCATAGATCGTCAGCCAGGAGGCATTCGCAGTAAGTTTTTACGAAACCCCTGGCATAAACAGGCGCGGCGATTTTCTCAATGGAGCCATCCTCTATCGCCTTGAGCAGATGCGGCCTCACCCTCGTAGCTTTAGCCACATCATCATAAGAGAGGCACTGAGCCTCCCTCAGCGCCTTGAGCTGGGTGCCCAGTTCGGCGATATCCGCCGTTCCGTCATCAAAATCTTCGCGTGACCTCTTAGCCATCTTTATACCTCGCCTGCTGATAAAGATTATCCGCCAAGCGCGCTTTTTCTTATTTCAGCGGCGGCCAGCGCCGGGTCGCCCCCCCTGAATATCGCGCTTCCCGCCACAAGCACGTCGCAGCCTGTCGACACGAGAAACCCAGCGTTGTCAGCCCGGATGCCGCCATCTACTTCAATCAGGAAACCGAGCGAATGGACGGCCCTGAAACGCACCAGCTCTTTTAATTTCGCAGCCGCCTCAGGAAGGAATTTCTGCGCCCCGAAGCCAGGGTTCACAGTCAGGATCAGAACCAAATCCGCCATGTGAAGAACCGTTTCGGCGACCGAGACCGGCGTTCCCGGATTAATGGCTATCCCGGGACGGATCCCGGCATCCTTTATGCTCTGGAGGACCCTGTGTATATGGTTTGTCGCCTCGGCTTGCACCGTCAGGATATCCGGACGCTCCTCGGCGAACATGCCGACAAAACGCTCGGAAGGCTCGACCATGAGGTGAACATCGATAAACATATCCGGAAAACCGCTCCGGATGGACGAGATAAGGCCAGGCCCATAGGAAAGATTGGGCACGAAATGCCCGTCCATAACGTCGATATGCACCCAGTCAAGCTCGTTTTTGACTTTTCTTATTTCCTCTCCCAGCGAAAGCTGGTCGGCGTCCAGAATGGAGGGCGCCAGCAAAAATTTTTTCCCGCCCTTCAGATCTCCTGACGTGCCCGTCATTCGTATTTCTCCTGCCATATGACCTCGCCGCCCAGGCTGATCTTGATATTCGCGCTGCCGCTATACGGCGCTTCCAGCGATATATACTCCCCGCCGTTTGCCTGTTTGTCCTGAAGGATCCTTGAACCGTCGGAATCAGCGATCTCTATCTTTAAAGGAAGCGCCCTTGAAAGCGGCGGAACCTGATAGCGCAGTTTTGCCATTTTCCTTCCGGCCGTCACGGGAACGGGGACAGGTGCCGGAGGGGCAACAGGCTGCGTGGCTGGCGCGGCTGGCGGGATTACCGGCACGGATGCCTGCTGCAGAGGCGTGACTATATCCGGCTCGTCAACGGGGATGACAGGCGGAATGATATAGGGCGGCGCCGCGTCAGCCGCGGGAATGGTCTGGAGCGGCGGCAAGTCTTGAGGCTGTGCCCCCTGCGGCGCTGGCGACGCTTCTTCAGGCGCTTTGGCGAGGTACAGCGTGACGGATGTGCCTGTCTGGAGCCTCGTGCCCGCTTTTGGCTGAGTGCGCACGACGCTTCCGGGCGGGACGACCTTTGACTCCAAAAACACGACGCGCGCGACATTGAGGTTGCTCTGCTCGATGATCTGCCGCGCCAGCTGCTCATCCTCGCCCTGTATGTCCGGCACCTGCACTGTCTCGGCCCTGCCGGCTTTCCCCTCGCTCACTAAAAGCTCCACCATCCTGCTGTTGATGACTCCCGCCGGGGACGCGGGATTTTGAGCTATGACCGCTCCGGCCGGCTTGAGTTGGTCAGGAACCCTGAGCACAGCGCCAAGCTTCAGCCCGGAGGCATCGAGCGCCTTGACAGCCTCGGCGAACTGCATCCCCCGGACGTCAGGAATCTGAATCAGCGCGCCGCCTCTGCTTACCTTCAGGTTCACGGCGTTGCCCTTTGAGGCCCTCTCGCCCGGCGGAAGCCCCTGGTATATGACCACGTCCCGGGGCTGGTCTGAATCGACCATGTCCGGCCTTGCCAGCAGCCCCAGCGAATGGAGCCTGTTTGAAGCCTCCACGAGGGACAGCCCGATGAGCGACGGCACCTCCACATCCTTGTCCTCCACGAAAATCAGCCTTATGGATACCAGTCCCGAAGCGATCAGAATTAAAAGAGCGATCACGATCCCCCATCTGAAGAGCCTGTTCACTATCATTCCTCCTAAATCTCAGTAGGTTTGCCTCTACTTTTTCCTGAACATCGCCGCGTAAAAGCCATCCGTCCAAGGCGTTTCTGGAAAGACGGCCGTGCCGTAAGGCCTGCCGCGCCTTTCGAACGCGCTGAAAGGGCCCTTCGACTTAAGCGGCAGCTCCACAAGGTCGCTTCGCTCGGCCAGTACAGCGCCGACCACCTGCTCGTTCTCTTCCCTGAACACGCTGCACGTGCAATACATTATCACTCCGCCCGGCAGGAGCATGTCCACCGCCCGCGAAAAAAGGCGCGTCTGCCGATCAGATGCCTTCTTGAGCTTATCGAGAGACATTCTCCACTTGGCTTCGGGATGCCTCCCCCACGTCCCGCTTCCTGAACAGGGCGCGTCAAGAAGTATGGCTGACGGCTGCTCTTTTGGCTCAAGCACAAGCGCGTCACCGCAAACGAACCTTGCGCGGGGCGCCACGCCCAGCCTGCCCGCCTCGCGTTCCGCCGCCCGCGTCCTCCCGGAGGAAATATCCCACCCCTCGATCTTAGCGTCCGCGCGGTAAGAAAGTATATGCCCTGACTTTACCCCTCTTCCCGCGCACATGTCGAGCAACTGCCCTCCATGCCAGTTATTGAGGAGACTTTCAGCGGCCCATATGGACGACTCCCCCTGGGGGGTGACTAAGCCGTCCCGGTACCCGGGAAGTTCAGGCGGATACGGGTTCGATTCCACGCGGATGGACGACGCGAAACAGATTGACGGCACCGCGCCCGCCTCCCCGTAATCCAGCGCCCATTTCAGCCTGTCCAGGCCCGGAGAGGCGCGGAGCGACATGTAAGTCTGCTGAGCCGAAAGGCTTACGAGACGCTTCGCGTCCTTCATCCCCCAATCCTTGCTCCATTCCGCCGCCGCCCATCCCGGCACGCCGAACGCGAGCGCCTGATCCCTCATGGCCGGCGCGTGGGCTAGCGAATCTATGTAAGCCGGCGCTTTTTCGATCACTGTGTGAAGCACCGCGTTTACGAGAGCCGATTCCCTTGGCGCGCCCGACTCGTCCCTTATGTCTTTCACCTGCTGGACCAAGGCGCTCACGAGCACGCCCGGCTTGAAATGCTCCAGTTCCATTACTCCCGCTATGCCAGGCAGCAGTACCGACACGGTCTTCGGGTGAAGAGAGACGACCGGGCGCTTGCAGTACTTCGCGAGCAGATGCTTCCACAAACCGAGCTTGCGGAGCGTCGCGTACACGAGCGTCGTCATAAGGCCGCGCTCCGACGGAACTATATTTTCCCAGACCCTTCTTATGGATTCGGCGGCGAAAGCGCCGCTCTCCACCTCATCCAGCACCAGAAGCGCCCCTTCTATGCCTCTCATCAGCAGGCCTCCAAAGCAAAAAATAGGGCGGCTTTTACTTGCCACCCATAGAGTCTAACCATATATGCGATAATATACAAGTGTTTTAGTCTCTTCGGCCCCTGGCAAGAATCAGAAGCCTGAGCAGGTTCATAAGCGCCACCACGGTCGCCGCCACATACGCGAGGGCAGCGGCATCCAGAACGCTTTTAGCGCCCTTTATCTCGCCCTGCGTCAGCATTCCGGTCCCGCCAAGCAGCCTGAGCGCCCTTGACGACGCGTCGAACTCCACCGGAAGCGTCACAAGGTGAAAGACCACCACGCTGAGAAACAGCACTATGCCTATATCGATAAGCGGTTTCGCGCTCATCAGAAGCCCTATGAAAAAGAGCGGGAACGCTGACATGGATCCGATGTTGGCGACCGGGACGAAAGCGTTGCGGAATTTCAGGGGAGCGTAGCCCTCCTTGTCCTGCACCGCATGGCCGACCTCGTGGGCGGCGACGCCTATCGCCGCTATGCTGGAACTGCCGCCGACCGAATCCGACAGCCTCAGCACCTTTGCCCTGGGATCGTAGTGGTCGGTGAGCTGGCCGCTCACGCGCTCCACTTCCACAGTCTGGAGGCCGAATCTGTCGAGAAGCATCCTCGACACGGCGTCAGCGCTCACGCCTCTAGAGGCGTGAACCGTGCTGAATTTTCCGAAAGCGGTCTTTACCTTCATCTGAGCGTAGGCCGCCAGCAGAAGCCCTGGGATCAACAGAAAAAATGTCGGATCCATCATTGGGTACAACGGGAACATTCATTACCCACCTCCTCTAACGAGGCATTATAGCAATATCTCGCCTTCCTGACAGTGTCAATTTTACTAGGGCTCATATCGCGCGCCTTTACTGTACTTCCACCCTGTCGCCGTCGTTTAAGTTATTGCCGCCAAAGACTATGACGCGGTCGCCGGAGGCTATGCCCATGACGTGAACGGAATCTCCCTGCCTTATGCCGGTCTTTACGTCCCTGCGGCGGGCAGTCCCGTCTTCCTCAATAAAGACGAAATCTCCGCCGCTGTCGCTGTTCAGGGCGTTTTCCGGAATCAGGATTATGCCCGTGAACTCCTTCTCAACGATGGATGCCTGCCCGAACATGCCGGGACGGAGGCGGTTGCCTATCGCATCGTTGTCCAGCTCGATCTCGACGGCGCTCGTCCTCGTGGACGGGTCGACGTAAGGATCGATTCTCGTCACCTTGCCGCTGAACTCCTCGTCCGGGAGGGCATCGAATTTCAGGAACACGCCCATTCCCGGCTTCACAACGAAAATCTTATTCTCGGGAATGCGCAGCGACGCCTTCAGCCTTCGGAGGTCGGCGATATCGACTATCGGTGAGCTTGGGGAGATCATCTCCCCCTGGGTGAGGGAGTAGTCGGACAGCACTGTCCCGTCAATCGGCGAGTACATTATGTAGTCCTGCCGCGACGACCTGACCCGGCCAAGCTCGGAGGCTACCTGACGCTCTTTGGCCACGGCCGCGTCGTAATTCGCGCGCGCCGACACGAACGCCGTTTCTGAAGCGTCGAGCTGCTGCTGAGTGCTGAAGCCTTCTTTAACAAGCCTCTCGTAGCGGTCCAGGTTCGTCCTGGCGTTCATCATCTCTGCCCGCGCCCGCTCGCTGTCCGCCTTCGCGGAAGCTATCTGCGCCTGAGCGGCCTCTATGAGGGCATCCTGCTGCTCATGCTCCAGAGTCGCTATGAGCTGGCCTGTCCTGACCCTGTCGCCCTGCTTTACGTGAAGCTTCTCGAGCCTGCCGGAAACGCGTGGGGTCATCTTTACCCTGTTGACCGCCTCAACGGACATATTCTGGACGATGCTTTCCCTTGCCGTGCCGTTTTGGGAAACGGTCATGAGGCGAACGAAAGAAACCGGTTCATCCGGTTCTGACGCGGACAGCGCCGTTTCGCTCCCGTGCCCGTTCGCGAAAAACGATATCGCTCCCGCCGCCAGGATGAAAATTACGAACAGAATGACGAAAAATGTCCGGCTTTTTTTGCCGCTTGCGGTTTTCTTCATTAGAGATCCAGCTCCTCGACCCAGTTAATGATGTTCCCCTCCGTCACTTTCAGCGCAGTGGCGGCGATCATGTTGTTATATAAAGAGCGCTGGTACTCCAGCCTGCTCTCGGTAAGCGACGACTGAGCGTCCAGAAAGTCAAGCTGAGGCGTGACTCCCTCCTGAAAACCCACGCGCGCGAGCCGGAGGGACTCTTCAGCGAGTTCGAGCGCCTGACGCGTGGACTCCAGATGCTCTTTCGTCGATTCCAGCTCGGCCCAGGCCGTCTCGACGTCCGACTTTATGTCGAGATCCTTCTGCATGAGCGAGATTTGATCCTGCTCCATAACGGCCCTTGCCCTTGCCACGTTGCTCCTCGTGACGTTGCGGTCGAAAACCGGGACGGAAATGGAAAGCTCGGCGCGCCACGTATCGTCGCCGTAATCCCCGCCCCTGTAAGGATCGAGGTAACCCGCGGATGCGCCCAGGGAAACCGTGGGCCTGGCGCCGCTCATCTCTATTTCGATCTGGTTCGCCTGATACTTGAGCTGCTGTTCCAGAACGCCCCTGTCCCCGCGGTTTTTCATCGCTTCCGCCAAAGACTCCCCCCGGCCTCCTGAAACTTCGACAGCCTGGAGGCGTCCCGTCACGGGCCGCCTCCTCTCAGGGGGAATCCCCATATAGTTCATGAGCGAAATCTGCGCCGCTTCGAGGGCGCCTTGCGCGGAACTCAGGTTTGCCCTGTTCGTGGCAAGCTGAAGCGAGGCGCGTATGACCTCAAGCCTGTTGGAGAGGCCCAGCTCGTTCATCCTCGTCACCTCACGGAGATGCAGGTCGGAAGCGGCTATTCCCGCCTGTTCCGTCTCTACCCTGCTTTCCTGAAGCAGCACGTTGTAAAACCTCGCGAAGAGTTCCCCTATGGCCCTGTTTTCCGCGGCGATAAGTGATAGATCGGCTATGGACTCGGCCTGGCCCGACTGCCTGCGCAGCGCCTCGTTTCTCCCTCCCGAGTAGAGCGTCTGCCTGAGCGACAGCCTGGCAACCCTGTTATCGCTCCGCGACGAGCCGTCCGATGTCTGATCCTCCCTCTGATAATCCACGTATGCGTCGAAAGTCAGCTCCGGCAGGGACGTCCCCTCGGCCTGAAGCCTGAAAGCCGAGGCCTTATAAGCCTCCTGTCGAAGGGACATGAGCTCAAGGTTGCCGCGCAGCGTCAGATCCATCGCCTCAAGTATGCCCATCGGAACGTCTGAATACTCCGCGGCGGGCAGAGTGCGCGGCTGGGAAAATATCACCGCCATGGCGCAAGCGAGGAAAACGAACATTTTATAGCGGGCTGAAGCGGAATGCGCAAAGCTGAAGGCGCTTCTTTCAATAGCTCGAATGATCCGGAATATCCGCGCCGGCGCGTTCCGTTCTCTAAGCGGCATATCAGCGAACATGCCCGGTCACGCGCGACACGCCTTGCGGCATCGGCCCGCCGATCCCCTTCTGGCTGGGCATCGATCTCAGCCTGAGATATGCCCTGAATTTATGGACGCGGCGCATGACCCAGTCCTTCACGTCGTCGAAGACCAGGTAAAGCACCGGTATGACTATCAGCGTAAGCAGCGTTGAGGAAAAGAGCCCTCCCGTTACAGAAACCGCCATGGGCTGGCGGGTCTCCCCGCCCTCGCTCAAGGCCAGGACTACCGGAAGGTTTCCCATTATGGTCGAAACGGAGGTCATCAGTATGGCCCTAATGCGCATAGGCCCGGCGTTAAGCACTGCCTCGACCTTCTTCATCCCGCCTGCCCTCAGTTGATTTATGAAGTCGACAAGCAGGATGGCGTTGTTCACGACAACCCCGACGAGCAGGATTATCCCCATGAAGCTCATGACGCTTATCCTGAGCCCCATGGCGTACAGAAGCCCGAAAGACCCGGCTGTCATGAGCGGCAGGGAGAACATTACAGTAAAAGGATGCAGGAACGACTCGAACTGTATCGCCATGACTATGTACACGAGCAGGACGGCAAACGCCAGGGCTACAGCGAGGGATTCGAAGCTCTCCCTCATGTTCTCCGAGTCGCCCGCCGGGGTCATGCTATAAGTCCCGTCCTGCGGAGCGTACTTCCTGAACATCTCGCCCATTATCTCAATCCCTTCGCCGGGAGAAATCCCCTCCACGTTGGCCCCTATCTGAATGGAGCGCTGGCGGTTGTACCTCTTTATGACGTTGGGTGACACGTCGATCCTGCTGTGGATAAGGCCTTCAGCGCGGATGACCTGCCCGCTCTCGGTCCGGATCAGCGTGTTCATGATCTTGCTCGGATCGTTGCGCATGTTCTCCATCGCCCTTATCCGGATATCGTACCTGTAACCGCCGTCGTTGAAAGAGCCGCTGTTCGTGCCGCCGAACCACGCGTCCAGCTCATCGGAGAGATCCCTTATGTTGACACCCAGGTCGTCTGCCAGCGCCCTGTTCAGCCGGAGGTCTATCCGGGGCTTGTTCATCTGCAGATCCGTCGTTATATCCACAAGGCCGCGCGCGTTCCTTGCGAGATCCGCCTTGATGAGATCGCCTATTTCGGCTAAAGACTCGCTCGTGGGCCCCTGTATCATGAGCGTTATGTCGGAACCGCCCCAATTGCCCATCTTGATATCGACATCCCTGAACGCCGCGAGCTTCCTCCGTACGCGGCCCATCACGGCCAACGCTCGGTCGCGCGACTTGCGGTCTATCAGCTCGACCGTGATCGTCCCCTTATAGACCTCGTTGCTCATGCCGCTTCCGACGCTGCCGTAAGTATACGCCACAGCCGGATCCCTTTGAACGGTCTTTATCATCTCTTCCATCACGCCCCTCGTCACCTCCAGGGACGAATCGGCCGGAAGCTCAAGCTGTACGTTGAACCTGCCCTGATCCTCGCTGGGCTGGAATTCAGTCCCAAGCCTGCTTGCCAGGAAAAGGCCTCCGGCGAAGAAGCAAAGAGCGCCAGCGATTATCGTAAAGCGGTGGTTCACCGCGAAGCGAAGCGCGCGAGCGTAAATTTTCTCCAGCACTATGAAGGGTGCCTCGAGGGCGGTCTGCAGAAGGCCCTTGCGCTCCCTCCCCAGGATCCGCGAACAGAGAAACGGCGTCAGGGTCAGCGACAGGATGAGGGAGATCGTTATCGTCATGACCACCGGGATCGCGAACGCGCTCGCGAAGCGCCCCATCATGCCCTTCATGAAAGCTATCGGCAAAAACACCGCAAGCGTAGTGGCGGCGCCCGCGACTACAGCGAAGCCGACCTCCGACGTTCCCTCCAAAGCGGCGCGGAACGGCGACTTGCCCATCGATCTATGGCGCGAGACGTTCTCCATGACGACGCTCGTGCCATCGACCACCATGCCGACTGCCAGGGACATCCCCATCATGGACATGTTGTTGATCGTTATGCCCATCCAGTAGAGCACGGACAGGCTGCCCAGAAGGCAGACCGGTATCGTGATGACGGCTACGACAGTCGCCCGCAGCGTACGCAGGAATATAAGCATTATGAGCGATGTAAAGCATACGGCGAGCAGTATGTCTCCTGACACGCCCCTCATGGATCTAAGTATGAATCTGGACGTATCCTGCACCACGACGAGCTTCGTCCCGCGCGGGGCCGTTTCGTTCAGCTCCTCTACGCGCTTGCGGATCTCGCGCGCTAAGGCGACTTCGTTGGCCCCCTTTTGCTTGCGCACCTGGACTATGATCGTGGGGTCTCCGTTGTAGAGCGACTCGTTCCGCCTGTCCTCAAAGCCGTCCTCTATGCGGGCCACGTCGTAAAGCCGTATTATGGCGCCGTTCCTGTAGGCCACCGGCACTGCCGACAGTTCGGCCACTGAGCGGTACTCGCCCTCAAGCCTTATCCCGTACTCTTTTGCCCCCGTCTCGACGCGGCCTGCCGGAAGCTCCACGTGTCTCGCGTACACGGCATTCTTTATGTCTTTCGTGGTGAGCCCGTAGGCTTCGAGCGCGCCGGTGTCGACCCATATGCGGATCTCGCGGTCCCTGAAGCCCCTGAGATCCGCGCCGCCGACCCCTTTCACGGCCTGAAGCCTTTCAGTCACTATGTTGTCCACGAATTTAATGAGCGTCTTTGTGTCGGTGCGCCCGTCGTTTTCGACGGCGATATTCATGATCGGGCTGCTCGACGGGTCGAATTTATCGACCTGCGGTTCCTCGGCATCGTCCGGCAGCTGGCCCGCCGCCATGCTGACCTTGCCGCGCACGTCGGCCGCCGCGAAGTCGACGTTCCTGTCCAGCTCGAACTCAGCTATAATGAAAGACGTGCCCTCATAGCTCGACGAGTATATGTTCTTTATCCCCTCTATGGTGTTTATCCGGGCCTCCAGGACATCTGTCACGTCATTGTCGATTATTGCGGGGCTTGCGCCCTCCATAACCGTTCTCACGACCACGACGGGAAACTCGATGTTAGGCATCCGTTCAACGCCCATATTCACGTATGAATAAATTCCGAAAATGAGGAGCGCTATTGTCAGGATAAGGACCGTAACGGGACGGCGGAGGGAGAGTTCAGTTATTTTCAAGCCAAGTCACCCTTTTTTAAAAAGACATTTTAATCTGCCCGGTTCAGATAACAAATATTGCGGCCTAAGGCCGTCCTAGAATGCCGATAGCTTTCAGGCTTCCAACAATAAATCAGCCTTCTTGGAAACAGATCAGATCGCCCTGTATGCTAAAGCTTAACTGGCACACGCGACATGTGGAAATATACAATACGAAAGTTACGCAAATTTGAACTGAACTTCCGCGGGGCATCGCGGCCAGAGCGGCATTTATTGCCGCGCGCCATACGAAGCCAGAACGCCGCTTATGGTTTCGTCCTCCCGCATGTTTTTATAAAGAACCGAAACGCCGTACCATGCCAGCTCCGCCGCAACGCTGCGCGCGGCGGTTTCGAGCGCATGGCCGAAAACGAGGCCTGGAATGGGCGCTCCCTCATCGAATCTGTCCAGAACCATCAGCCTGGCGCCGTCTTCATTAATGAGGTATGGCAGGGCGTATTTGCATAGGAGAAAAAAAGCTTTAGCCTCGCAAGCGGCGGCATCCCAGTCAGATTCGTCAAGATCCAGCAGCAGCGCGCCGCCTGGCAATTCCTGTCCGCGCCGCGCGAAGACGAGCGCGCTTATCCCGCCAAACGATTCAGCGCAGGCTACAACGGAGCGCGACAGTTCCTCGGCGCTGGGCGTTTCCGCAGGGCAAGCCACGGCCCGTCCTCCAAGGGATTCTACGGAGCGCGCAAGCTCCCGCGCCGCGTCACCGTCAGAAGGACTGTGCGTAAATCCGACCGCATATCCGTCCCGCGCGAGCGCGAGGCATATCTCTTCGCAACTCTGCCGATCCCCATAAACAAACGCGCTTTTTTTCTCCGGCGTCATCGTAATTTCATCAGCCTCCGCTCTGAATAAAGCCACGGCGCGTTTTATTTCAAATCGGAATGACACGCCTCACGGCGATTATATGGGCGGCAGGCGCGCCGGTCAACGGCGCCGCGGCTTATAAAAGTAAGCCTATACTAACATTTATGCCGCTCTACCTATCGCGAAATAAAAATATATGGATTAATTCTATTGCAATATTTCACCTGATTAGGTAGTATAATTTTATTATGACTGACTGCGGAATGTTCTTAGAATTGGAAAAACCATCACATGCGAACGAAACCAAAGAGGCTTCTTGTTCCGTACCCATATCCAATCCATATTAAACGCGCCACGCAAGAGCACAACCCCGCAAGGGGCGGCTGATAAATGGGCGGCGGGCAATACCCGCTGAGAAATAAAGGAGGAAGCGCCATGGGAGAAAAACTCGCGGAGAAAGATTTCGCCAGGCTGGACGAGACGCTGGCGGATCTTGGCAGCACCAAAGGCACACTGATCCCCATTTTGCAGAAGGCCCAGGATATCTTCGGATACCTTCCGAGGGAGGTTCTGGTCTACATAAGCCAGAAGACGGGAGTCCCCTTGAGCCAGG
>JAIROA010000067.1 GCA_031257775.1 Synergistaceae bacterium | reverse complement strand
CCTGGCGAGGATTGACCTCGAGAAGGCGAGCAAGCAGGATGTCGAGATGCTGAAAAAGCTCATCGTCGAGTTCAAAGACGAGCTGGATGCCCTCGGCGTCAAAGTGGATCAGCTTGACGAGCGCGTAGCGGTCCTTGAGACCGATCTCGGCGGCTGGAGCCTGGCGGGAGAACTGCGCTTCGACGCAAAGTTCACAGGCGACAACGAGACAAATAACTGGAGAGGCGGTAACCTCGTAGGCAAAAACCAGTTTGACCTGAACCGTTATCGTTTGTTCGTCAGGAAGCGCATTGACGAAAATACGAGCTTTACTACTCGTATCGGCCCTTCTAATAAAGCGGATGCTACTGATCCAAGGGCGTTAGCGTGGGAACTATACTACGTGACAACAAAGTTGCCGTATGACATCGAATTCACAGTCGGTCGTCAGACCCTTGATATTGAAGACGCCCTAGGTTTCTACATCGACAACGATTCATGGTTCGCAGATGTAGATACGGAAGCTTTGAAATTTACTAAGAGCTGGGGCGTAGCCGATTTCTTGCTCGCTTTCGCCCGTGTCAATGATGACGGGTGGAATATTGACGATCCAGTTGAGGGAACGGAGGGTTTCTTGATCGCGGCCAACATCAACGCGAATTTCAACGAGAAGTTCCGTGCCGGTTTGATAGGCTACTGGTATTTGACCGACGAGGAAATTGAGATCACTCCAGGAGTTGACACCGATCATGATCTTACCACCTACGCTGGCTACCTTGGCTTCAACTTCACGCCGGATATCGAACTGAAGGGAATCTACTACATGCAGGATGCCGGCGCAAGCCGTAATCGGGTTTTAAGAAATGGCAATGGCGACCTTGAGGACAGTTCTTCTGCATGGAAAGCAATATTGGATGTCAAGCAGGAAGCTCTGAAGTTCACTTCTCTCTGGCTGGAATACGGTCAGATGGATAATAACTTTGAGGATATTGCTGGGGCAGATCCGTATGCGCTTTATGGCGGTAGTGGCGGAGTTCTTTTTAACAGGCCGATTAACACCAACACAACGAAGCTATTGATGGTTACCGCTGAGCAGCAGTGGAACGACAAGTGGCGCACTCTTCTCCGTTACGTTCAGGCTGATTACGACACAGTCAATATTGATAACGCGACTGACTGGACGGTTGAGGTTGGCTATCAGTACAGCCCGGCCATCGAGTTCTCACTTACATACGATAATCTCGACTACGGCGATAATAACCCTGTAGGAAGAAGGAACGGAGACGATCACCTCATCAGGTTCCGCACGTTCGTATCGTTCTAAACAAATAAGCAAAAAGGCAGTTTAATCAACACCCATTCTGCTCCCGTAGGAGGGCCTTCACAGGCCCTCCTTTTTTGTGGTTGCGGCTTATCTTATCTTATTATCTTATCTCTTGAATCGCACTATGGTGACGCCGAAACCGCCTTCGCCGGATTCGCCGAGCCTGAACATTTCGACGTATGGGAGGCTTTTGCAGAGGCTCTGCACTTCCCGGCGCAAAATCCCCTCGCCTCTGCCATGAATGACGCTCACCTCTCCGTAGCCCGCCCTGTAAGCCCTGTCAAGATAGCGCTCGACTATCGGCATTGCCTCGTCAAGCGTCATTCCTCGCACCATTATCGAGCCGGGCACGCCGACCGGCGACGGAGGAGGCGTGATCTTCACGCTGACTGAGGAGTCCTGACGTGGCGCCGTCGCGGATTTCCCGGCCTTGCGCTCTCTTTTGCTCTCTGCTTTTGTCGCCAGGCGCAGCATTTTGAGCGGCAATTCCAGCCGCGCCGCCCCTGCCGTGATCGCGGCCTTGTCCCCCGAGACGCGGTCGAGCCTGCCTACAGTGGATGTGCCGGCCACGACTACCTCGTCGCCGGGGGCAAGCGGTTTTTCGTCCGGCGCGAAACGGCGTTCCATGCGTTCGCCCTCGCGCTTGTCTGCCTGTTCTTTTATCAGGCCAAAATGTTTTTTCGTCTTCTCCAGCTTCCGCATCGCCGCGCTTTTAGCCTCCGAATCCATCGTCTTTATGAGCGATTTGGCGGAAACTTCCGCGTTCTCGACTATACCCAGCGCCTTTTTGTCGGCCTCCTCCATGAGGCGGTCCCATTTTTCAGTGAGTTCTCTCCGTTGCGCCTCATACTCGGAGCGCAGACGCTCTGTTTCCTCACGCATTCGTTCAAGGCGTTCGTTTTCCAGCTCTATGGCGGCCCGTTTCTCGTGAAGCTCGCCAATGATATCCTCCATCGAAGCCTCTTTGCCGTGCAGCGCGTCCTTCGCCCTTTCGAGAACGCGCCCTGGGACGCCAAGTTTTTCCGCTATGAGAAGCGCGTTGCTTCGCCCGGGTATGCCTGTCAGGAGGCGATAGGTGGGCGATAGAGTGGCCGCGTCGAACTCGACGGAAGCGGATTCAACATCAGGGCACGAGAGAGCGTAGTGCTTGATCGGATTGTGGTGCGTCGTCGCCAGGACGAGCGAGCGCTTTTCGCGCAGATAGTCCAAAATCGCGATCCCCAGAGCCGCGCCCTCGTCCGGATCCGTTCCGGCGCCAAGCTCGTCGAGCAGAACGACCGATCCATCGCTTGCCTGACGGAGTATTTTGGTGATCTGAGAGATGTGGGCGCTGAACGTCGACAGGTTCTGCTCTATGCTCTGCTCGTCGCCGATATCGCTGTATATGCCGTCGATCGCCCCGAGGACGGAATTTTCCTCAAACGGCGCGGGGAAGCCCATCCACCCGAGACAGACGCAGACACCTGCCGTCTTGAGAGCCACGGTCTTGCCGCCCGTGTTTGGCCCTGTCACGACAAGCGCCCTGAATTTCTCGCCGCATGATATGTCGATGGGGACAGCGGCCTCGCGGAGGAGAGGGTGCCGCGCCCCGCGGAAGCTGAAGGAGCGGCTTGACGAGAGAATCGGCGTGTGCCAGCGGTCGCGGCGGATTTTCAGCGACAGGGCGTAAAATACGTCTATCCTGCCAAGCACGGCCTGCGCGCTCAGTATCGCGGCCTCGCGGGCTAAAATTTTCTCCGTGAGCTTATGCAGTATCCTGCGCTCCTCCGCGTCCTCGTCCTCGACGGAAACGGCGTGTTCGTTGTTAAGCGCGACCAGCGCGTGCGGTTCCATGTAGACGCTGCTGCCGGAACCCGAGCGGTCCATGACGAGGCCTGGGAAATGCGATATCGCGTCCTGCCGGACAAGCACTACATGACGCCCATTGCGGAGCGTAAGCACCCGCTCCTGAAGCATGTTTCCCGTAGACGGGTCGGAAATAATGCCCTGCCCTTTGCGGCGGATCTGGCCCCTCAGCCTGTTTATCGCGTCGCGAAGACGCCTCAGCCTGTCAGAGGCATGGTCGTAAAGCCGCCCCTCATCGTCTATCACGGAAAGCGCCCTCTCCTCGCCGCTGAAATCGTGGATGTCCTTGAGCAGGATCGCGAATATCGGCCAGTCGCGCCGCGCTTCCTGGAGCGCTTCCTTGAGGCGGGCCGAGCCGAGCAATAGGCGGCGGACGCTCAGCAGTTCCTCTCCCAGCATCATGCCGGATGTTTTCGCGTCTTCCAGCAAGCCGCGCACGGAGGAGAGCTTGTAGTTCCACGGCAGATCCCCGCGCCTGTCGCGGTACTCCTCTACGGCGGCAAAAAGGTCAAAGCGCGAGGCAAGCTCATGGCCGTCCTCAGCCGGCAGCGTTGCCGAAAGCGCCTCAGCGCCCAGGTCGCCGCGGCAGTCGCGTCTTATTATGTCAAATATTTTGGGCAGTTCAAGGGAGTTATAGGCGGACGCGTCTATATTCATGAATGGCTTGCGTCAGTCGCCCCACCCGAGGAAAAAGTCGAGCACCTGTTTTTTTGAGGAGTTTTCCGGCAGCGCGTCAGGCAATTGCGGATCGTCCTGAAACGGCAAATTATTCAATCCCGTGACGTCCATGGAAAGGATATCGGCAGAGACAACGGATATTAGCCCGACAATGTCCGAGGACGAAATATCGGCGCTCGCGAGCATACGCGCCCCGAAATCGTTTTCCGGGCCAAAGAGGCTGCCCGCCGCCTGCCTGATGACATAGCTCCGCGCCTCGTCCTTCAGTTCCGATAAGTCAGGCAAGAGGCCAAGGGCGTTTAAGAGCGGCCTGACGACGGGCAATGTGCGGGCAGTCACGGTCAGCACCTTGCTATCCCTGGCCCACGCGTCGCCTGTGACGGGCGATATTATCATTCCGGCCACCAGCACGAAAAGCGTGACGAAATACAGCTTAAGCAATCCGACGAAAGCGCCGCCGATTTTATCCGCCAGGGACAGGTTCGTCATGTTCAGCACCTTTTTTATGATCTTATCCGCCAGAGCGCAGATCATATTTACCGCCAGGAAGATGACAAGCATGCTGAGGCCGGTCGCTACGAGGCGATTTAAGCCGAGGCTCTCGGACAGGATCCTGGCCGCGGGGGCGTAGAATTTCGTAGCGCAAAAAAAACCGCCGACGACGCTCAAAAGGGAGAAAATTTCGCCGGACGCCCCCCTGAACAAGCCGCGTATCATGAGGAAAGCTCCAATGATCATGAGCGCTATGTCCGCTATATTCATTTCCCCTCGTTTCCCTTTTCTTTCGGATTTCCGCCGCCGCAGCCCTCCTGTGTGCCGGACAGGATATTATCGAGGCGGGATGAGATGTTTACAAGCGCGTCCGCGAGCTGTATGCAGGCGATGAAAAGCCTCTGATCCTGCTCAAATGTCTGCGGGGTGGAGGCCATGGCATCTTTCAGGACGGCATAGACTATCCTTAGCTTCTCATCGTCGAGAGACGTTAGCAGGGGATAAGATTTATTCCCGACAAGAAGCGGAATGGAGCGGCTCTCCATCTGGCTGCCTCACTTCGTGGTTTATGAGTGGCTTATTTATTGCAAGAGGCCCGCAGGACAAATGGCCAACCCCTGGCACCGGAACTCCAGGACGGTTAAACGCCGTTTTCGCCATTTAAGCGGCGATCCCTTTAATCCTCGCTGTAGCTGGCGGCGACCGGAGCAGCCCCGCTCTCCGGGAGAAACGAGACAAGCTCTCGGACGCGCGAAGCCAGTTTCTCCAGCCGCTCTTCAGCCTCGCCGCGCTCCTGCTGCAGCATCTTCCGCTCATCCTCGAAGCGGGCAATCTCGCGCTGCATTTCCTCATCCATCTGAAGCAGCTCAATCTCCCTCTCGTCAAGCGCGGTCTTGACGCTCGCCAGCTCGCGGACGGCAAGATCCCTCTCCTCTCTGAGCGCCGTCATGGCGCTTCCCAGCCTTTCGATGATTCCGTCTATTTCCGTAATTTTCGCGATCATGTTCAGTCCTCCAAGCAGGTCAATTTACCCGCTTATTATCTCACGTCCCAGACGATTATTAAAGTGAGGATGGAAGCACAGGGTAAATGGTTTTTCAGGGTTTTTCGAGCGAACAAAACAAACGGGCGTCCGGCAGGGCTAGGCAAAAAAGCCGGACGCGCGCAAAGAACATTTAATCAGCGATTCCTTAGGTTTATTTTGCCGATTCCGCCTCTTTTTCTTCTTTTTTCTTCTTACGTATGGCCCTCATGCTGATTTTTTTCGCGTGAGGATCCCCGCGTACCGGCACGATGCAGATGAACGTGAAGTCGCCATGCCCTATATTGCGGAATGAATGTTCGGTGCCGCCCGGCACTCTCGCCCAATTGCCGTTTTCCAGGTCGTAATGTTCCCCGTCGACCTCGACTTCGCCATGCCCGCCGAGCGACAGCGTCAGATGATCCCATTCGTGCGCGTGCATGGGGACTTCACTCCCTTCCGGGACGATGAAATGCCTCATCACGTAGTCGTCCCAGAACGAGCCGGGCCCGAATATATTGCGCTTCGTTATGTCCGGCGCGAGCGCGGACGCGTCCAGCGTACCGATATCCGCGATCCTGCCCCAGTTAGTCTCACTCATTCAACTCCCCCCCTATGCCGCGGCGGATGCCCCGCCGCCTGTTTTTAATGCCGTCTTTGCCTTTATGTCCATTTTATCACGTCGCCGGTAAGCAAAAGGCACCGCGTGAAATAAAAACCGCGGCGCCTTTTGCTTACCTAATTGCGAAGGGATTGCTTAGGGTTTACTTCGCGAGCGCCGCTTTTATTTTATCCGGCGTAGCCGGAAGCGCCTTTATCCTTGCGCCGCAGGCCGCGAATATCGCGTTGCAGATCGCGGCGTGAGGGGCCGCAAGCGGCATCTCGCCTGTCCCTGACGCGCCGAACGGGCCGAACGGGCGGGGAGTCTCGATGTGGATCAGCCGCAGATCGTCCGGGACATCCTTCGGATATGGTAAACCGCACGTAACTAGGTTGTTGTACTTATTTTCGTCGAGGAAGTCCTCAGTAAGGGCAAACCCTATGCCCTGCGCTATGCCGCCGTACTGCTGGCCGTCGACGACCAGGAAGTTGCAGATGACGCCGACGTCGCCGACTAAAGCGAAGCGCTCCGCTCTGGCTTTGCCGGTTTCGGTGTTCACGGAAACCTGCGCGACGTTTATAGCGAACATGTGCGCCATGAAGGGGTACCCGAGGCCGGTCTCGGGGTCATTGCCGGAACACTCCACAACGTTTCCGTCATTGTCCCTGACCTGTGTTTTGTACGTTGCCTCGTAGTAGAGCGGGATATTTTCCTTAACCATCTCGTCATACGTGCGGTACGTGCCGTCAGGCTTTCTCATCGCGTCCAGGAGCATGTTGCAGCTCATGATGATGGCGTTGCCGACCATGTTCTGGCAGCGGCTCGCGGCGGCGGCGCCGCTGTTTGGCGCTTTCGACGTGTCGCTCGATACATGCTTTATCTTTCTCGGGTCTATCCCAAGCGGCTTTAAGGCCTCATGAGCCGTGCCAACCGTGCCCATGTCCGCGCCTTGCCCATGATCTTCCCAGGTGTTGTAGACGATCACGCCGTCTTTGGTAAGCTCTACCGCGTTTCCGGCCTCGTCCGCGCCGTCGTCGTTGGAGTTGTATATGCCGAACGACACGCCGGCGCCGTATTTTATCTTCCCGTCTCCGGCTTTGTTTTTCTTCTCGGCGTCAGCCTTGAATTCCTCATATATCGGGCGGGCTTTTTCAATCATCTTCGGGAACGGGTAAACCTCGAAGTGCTGGCCGCTCGGCGATAATCCGCCGTCCTTCATCACGTTCTTTGCCCGGAACTCGAACGGATCCATGCCGACCTCGTGAGCCAGCATGTCAATGGCCGTCTCGCCCCCCCAGTATGTCTGAGGCCCGCCGTAAGCGCGGAAGGCTGCCGACCAGCGATGATTGGTGAATATGGTGTAGCCGACGCCCTTTAGGTTATCCACGTCGTAAGGGGCCAGGAAGAACTGTATTCCTTTGTTCATGAGATCCTGGCTCGATTCGGAGTACGGACCGTGATCGACGAACCACCTATGCTCGCCGCCAACGATCCTGCCGTCTTTGTCCGCGCCGATGCGTATTTTCATGAGGAACGGCGAGCGTTTTGGCGTGCGGGTTATGTGTTCCTTCATGTCAAGCCGCATGTAAACCGGACGGTCCTTTATCGCGATCAGGCACGCGGCAAGAAGATACTCGTTCGTCGGGCCGACCTTGTATCCGAAAGTAGCGCCCATGTTGTTCTGAATGACGCGGATCCCCGACGGCGGTATGCCTATGCCCCGGGCTATCATGAGCTGATGCCTGTATACGCAAATGCTCTTCGTCTGCAGGCAGAGCTTGCCTTCCTCGTCGTAGTAGCCGTAGCCGCAGTCAGTCTCAAGCGTGAGGTGAGGCTGGCGCGAGCTGTAAAACTCGTCGTCCACCTTGTACGGCGCGTTATCGATGAGATCCTTCGGGTCGGATCCTTTCTGGAACGGGCGCCTGTTAAAGGCGTTTCGTATGCCGTCTATGCCCTCGATCTCGTCGTACACGGGTATGGCGTCGTCGGCCATTGCCTGGTGAACGTCGACCATCTCCTTGAGCGGCTCGACTTCTACCTTTACCGCGGCCGCAGCCGCCCTGGCAAGCTTTTCGTTCTCGGCAACGACTATGGCGACGCACTCTCCCCACTGGCGTATTTTGTCGCCTTCAGGGACGATCATGCGGCGTTCCCAGCCGTCCGTCGTCGCGGTCGGGCTGCCGACCTGGCCGCGTATCCTGTTCGTCCCCCTGTTGTCCGTGAGCGTCTTTGCCGTGACTATCGTGTGGACTCCTGGCATCTTCTCTGCCTCGGAGAAGTCGATTTTTTTGACGATGGCGTGGCGGTATTTCGTGACGACCGGGACGGCAAAGAGGGTGCCTTCCGGCATCTTGAGATATTCGTCGTCGCCGTAGTCGAAAGTGCCCGTGGCCTTGTATATCGCGCTGGGGCGCGGGTAGCTGGTGTTCCAGACCTGACGGCCCGGCTCCATCCTGCGGGCCAGATCCTGAAGGCTCTTTTTGCCGTTAAGGACATCCGCCGCTTCCATTACCGCGTCCGTTATCTGAATGTACCCAGTACAGCGGCATGTCATGAAATTTTTCTGGAAGGCCTCTCGGACCTCGGCGCGGGTCGGCGCCGGATTGTCATCGAGCAGTTTTTTCGCGACCATTATGAAACCGGGGGTGCAGAAGCCGCACTGGATGGCGCCGTTCACTATGAACGCGATCTGGAGGGCGTGAGGCGCGGTCACCGTCCCGACTCCCTCGATCGTAAGCAGCTCCGACTCATCCGGCACGTTTTTCCACCGCGTGATGCATGCGCGGACAACCTTCCCGTTCAGAATGACATTGCAGACCCCGCACTGGCCGCAGTTGCAGCCCCGCTTCGTCCCTGTCATGTGCTGCTGTTCCCGGATAACCTCAAGAAGCGGCGTATCATCGCTCGCTACGATCCTCTTTGGTGCGCCATTGATGTAAATCCTTTTGACGTGATACTGCTTTTTCCCCTGCTCTTCTGGCATTTACGGCACTCCTTTCATCCTCTTCCTCGTTTTTCACGGTCTTTGAATTACGGAAAAGAAATTGCGGCGGATTGCGCGAAACACCGCCATCATCCTCTTCCTGCGCGTGACACGCTTTCATCTCTGGAAGAACCCTGGCCTCGCGACGCACATCAACACAACCCTTTCTGGCATCTGCCGGCGAAGCTTAGGAGCCATTCATTCCGAAACATGTATAATGTATACGAATTATTTAGGCAAAACAAGAGCCAATAAGCGAATTGTGCGAAAGCGACACTAAGTTGCGATTAATTATGCAAGTCAGAACAAAGAGGCGTTTTTAACCCCACATCGTTGTGAGCTTTGCGGCTTTTAAGCCAGAATCGCTAAGAATGACGGCGTGAGCGAAGCACAGGGGAGAGGATGAAATTTTCCGCGTCCGGACCGTCACGCCCGTGCGCGGGACGGAGGCAAGATACTCGGCATCAAGCCGTACAGGCGCCAGATTGAGAGCCGTCTCGTCCGGCACGGACTCCATCGCCCAGTCGAAATAAACAGTGTGGTTCGTGTGGCCGTTCAAATCCAGCTCGCTCATGCGGACGCGGAACGAGCTGGCGCTTTCGCCTGCTTCCGATGTCTCAGGGGCGTCCGGCGCAACTACGTCCCCAATGGAATCAGGAAGGACCTCCTCGGCGTTGCGGTAGTATTCCTCGGGCAGGACGTGATCGAGGCGGACGGGCTTTCCCCGCTTGATGTCGACTAAGATCCACCCCGACCACGCGTCCGCTATGATTTCGCCGTTTTCGCCGATTGCCTCGAACAGGCGGACGGACATGAGGTTTCTCTTTGGCCCATACCATGTCCTGACAGTGACGGCACCGAGCCCGCTGTGACGGCGGATATTCACCCTATAGCGGCGAAGCACCCACGTTGCGTCGTGTTTTAGCAAGTCAGATACCCCGACGCTGATCGTTTGCGCGTGACGTGCCGCCGTTTCTTGAAAAAAGCCCAGCA
>JAIROA010000066.1 GCA_031257775.1 Synergistaceae bacterium | reverse complement strand
GCTTTCAAAGGTGTGTTGATGACGGAGGTTGCATCGCTTAAACACTGTGTTTTACGCTTTAGGCCCCCTAACGATAAATCGGCCTTCTTAAATTCTTGGAAAGACTGTTTTTTGGGGTTCCAGCTTTAGCCCGTTACTTTAATTTGCTATATGGCTCGCAGACAAGAGAACGCTCCTTGTCAAATGTTCCACGCCCTTGCAATAAGAGCCTTTAACGTTTCTGACTCATTATATGTTGAGAACATGTTAACGTAATTCTAAAATGAAACAACAGGAAAAAACGCAACTTATGTGCCGAATTGGCTTACCCGCTTTTATAGTCGCGTTATGGCGATCCTTATGAAGATGCGCGGCCTAATATAGGTGCTAGATTTATTGTATAATGGCAACATACCATGATTAAGCCGCGGGCAGGGCCCTTGCCCCATGTGAGGAATTACATGCTGTAAAAGCCGCGCATGGCGGCACGTTTCCCTTGATATGGCCGCATTATTCCGATTCTAAATATGCGCGATAAATTAAGAATGAGGGGTGAGCGATGCAGAATACGATATGGAAAAAAACGCTCTTTTTCGTTGTTTTGCCATTTACGATGATATTCACGTCCCTGTCCTTTGTCATAATCGAATCCGCGCTCAGAGATAAGAACAGCCAGGTCGAGCTTGACCTGCGGAGTCTGGCGAGATTGGACGAGGCCAACTTCCTATGGCTCGTCAATAGCGTCAGGATGTCCCTCATGACAGCGGAGGCCGAGCTGGAAAAAATTGACGAAAGCCTGCCGGACGCGCGAAAGAGGGGCGAGAGCATCCTGCTCTCCTTGATGGAGAACAGATATATTTACAACGCCTGGCTCGCTTATGAGCCGATGGCGTTTGACGGCCGCGACCCCGAACACGTCGGCGATTACCCCGGCGCTCCCAGCGGCAGGTACATGCGCTCATATTTAAGAACGCCCGCGGGGTATCGGCTAGCTCTGGACATGGACGAATCCACGATAGACGACCCGCTGGTGTCCTCGTGGTACGTCGCCCCCCGCGAACGGGGACGGCCGTTCATCGACCTCGGCCCTAACGTCATGTACGATTACAACACGGGAGATGGGGAACTCAACGTGGCCGCTATTTCCCTGCCGATATTCAGGAACGGCGCGGCGATTGGCTGCGTGGGCGCCGATATCCTTTTCGACCATATGGTGCTTGACCAGGAAATCTTCCCGGAAGCGGTCTCAGCCCTTTTCTCGCCTGAATTCGGGGTAATCCACGCAAAGGATCCGGGCGATATCGGAAAGAGCCTTGACAGCCTGGGTTTTCGTGACGCAAGCCGCATAAAAAGCGCTTTCGCCGATGAGCGGGAGCTGTATCTGCGGGACGATTACTCGCATTTCTTGAAAAAGGACGCTTTTATATATTTCAAGCCTATGTTCATCGAAGGTTTCTATGATGTGATTTACCTCTGCGTCGCGTTGCCGAAAAGCGTTGCCGTGAGCGCGCTTTTCCCGCTCTTGGCGCCTATCATTGGCTCGCTTTTAATCGCCCTCTTTGTGTTCGTGGCGATCGTTTACTATCTATGGCGGACCATAACAAGGCCCATGCAGATGCTCACCCGCGCCGCGGACGCGATATCTAACGGGGATATCGACGCTGACCCAGGCGCGCTGAATTCGAGCTATGAGGTAGGGCTGATTGCCGGCTCGCTGCGCCAGATGGCGGAGCAGTTTCGCGTGTTCAGGACGATGATTAAGCGCACGGAGGAGAAACTGCGCCTCTACAAGCTGGTAAACGAGGCGGTGTTCCGCCAGGAGAGCATCAGGGACGCGTTTGACCTCATAGTTCACGATATATGCTCATTCTGCGGAGCGTATAAAGCTTCATTGGTATTTGTCACGGGCGGGAGTCCGAAGATCCTCTCCAGGTATGATACCGAATCGGGCTTCGTCTCCGAGTTCGGGGACAAACTCGCCGATTTCCCGTTTCACGGCAAGATAAAGGACGCGATTGCGGGGAAAAAGATACTTTTCATGAACAGACACGCCATGACTGAGAAGGGCATAGAATTTACAGGCTGGCTTACGTCATCGGTCTGCTTCCTGCCGATTTATTCCGGCAAAGATCTGCGCGGGTATTTCATCCTTGAGAAAAAACAGGGCGCGCCCGGAACTTCCGGCGATGACGAAAGCCTTATCTTCCTGGCTGAGACGGTTTCCTACATCGTTGCTCAAAAAGAGGAAACGGAGGGGAAAGATGGGAAAAATGCCCTAGAGAGCTTTGACAGGCAGCTTTCGGCCCTATCGAAAGCGGTCGGCGGCTTGGGGCAATTGCCTGAGCCTATTGCCCCAAATAGGGAAGATCTGTCCATAATAGCCCGTGCCCGTTTGATACCAGGCCTCGACGTCGATGCCGGCATATCGATGATCGGAGGATCCGAGGAGCATTACGCCGAGCTGCTTGAAGTGTCGGCAAAATCCCTCTTCGCGTCCTTGGAAAAACTCGAGACGTTCCTGCTGGAGGATCTCGGCAGATTCGAGATAGAGGTACACGGCACGAAGGGCGCCCTTTTAAATATAGGCGCCCGGGAACTTGGGGAGAAAGCGCTGGAACTGGAGAACGCCGCCAAAAATGACGACGCCGAGGCCTGCTATGCTCTTTACGGGAGCTTCAGCAAGTCGCTGCGCTCTTTTGCCCTGGAGCTTGCGGCAATCGTCACGAAAGAAGACGCGGGGCCCCGCGAGCCGGGCGATATTGAGGACCTCGTTTCAGGGCTTCGGAGGGCAAGGGAGTGCTGCGAGGTTTTTGACTCCTTTACGGCCATAGACATATTAGGCCCGCTGGCGCGTTTCAGTTACGACAACTCGGACAGGCAGATAGATGAGGCGTTGGGCAGACTTATCTCTCTGCTGGAGAATTTGGATTATGACGAGGCGGTCAAGCAAATCGCGGTCATGACAGACATGCTGGGGATGACGAACCCGTGAAACATCTCTTTATAGTGAACCCGGCCAGCGTAGGCGTTAAGGCGAAGAAAAATGAGATTGTCGGCAAGATCTCCGCTTTTTTCGCCGATTACCCGGATATCGGCTACGACATTTACATGACGAGATGGAAGCGCGACGCGGTCGGGTACGTAAGGCGGTATGCCCTCGCTTCGGACGAGTTCGTCCGCGTGTACGCGGTCGGCGGCACCGGCACGCTTTTTGAGGTGATAAACGGCGCCATAGGACTGCCCAACGTGCAGGTCGCCTGTTATCCGCTTGGCCGTAGAAA
>JAIROA010000036.1 GCA_031257775.1 Synergistaceae bacterium | reverse complement strand
ACCTGCGCTCCGGCGCGGATTTTGAAAGTTCCCGACAGATTGAGCTTTTGAGTCGGGTCGAACTTGTCCGAGTAAACCTGCTGTTTTGTCGCAAGCTGCTGTACGTCGATCTTCCAGTTCGCGAACTCCGCGTCAGCGGAAACGGTCGCTTTTATGATGTCGGCGGCGTTTGATGCCTTGACTACGCCAGGAGTGCTGCTTACGGCTTGACCTGCGTTCCTGACCGCGAATTCAGCGGTCTTAGACTTGTATATGCTCGTAAGCCGCAGGGTGGTAAGCGTGTTGCGCAGTTTATAAAGGGAAGACGATAGTTCCTGATAGAGAGATTTTTTGTACTCTAAGGTATCTATCTTGGTTTGCCACTGCGCCTCCGGTTTCCTTGCGGCCTCCAGAGTCTTGGCAATGATTTCATCCCACGATATGCCAGAAGCTATGCCCGTGACTTGAAATGGTGAATCTGACAATGATATCGCCTCCTTGCGGCAAGAGATAAAACGTCTATCTCTATTATATCGGCAGCATCCTGCGCCGACTTAAACAACGGATTTTCACTTAATATTATAGCAAAAAAAAATAAAAAAATTCAAAAAACCCGCCAAACTACGTAGAAAAGGATCGGCGAACGTGAGAACTGGGCGAGCTGGACGGATGGTCTCAGCCCGACATCAAATCGAATTAACGTCCGCCGCGTTTTTACCCCGCGTTTGCCATTATTTTCCCGCATTGCATAGGGGCGAACCTATGTGTCCGCCCCATTTTGATTCACCCGCCCGAACCGCGCGTCAATCTCCGCGTTTTTTTAGCGCTAAAGCTACGGAAAGCAGGAGCGCTGACGCGGCAAGGCCCGAGTCGCAGCCGCCGCCGCTGCCGCCTGATGATGAGCCGCTGCCGGGAGTCTCTGTGCCTCCCGGGGAATCGCTGAGGGGGGCCACGTAAAACGTGATGTCCCAGGAGTCGTCCTCATCCCCGTCCCCGATTGCCAGATAATCGTAGCTGAAGCTAGATACGGCGCTGCTGTCGTGCAGCGTCCTCATTGCAGGTCCGCCGTCTAATAAGAGAGCTATGAAACTGAGCGTAACGCAGCCTCTTTCCTCGTCCACGAAGATCTTGACCGTCTTTTCCAGCGCGCCGTTATTGGATAGCCACGCGAAAACATCCGTTATGCGGTTGTCCGAATAGCTGTAAAGGCTGAAATTTTTAGCGAACAGGCCCCTGGCGTCGCCGCTTTTTTTGAATTCCGCCAGAAGCTCGTCCCATTTGGGCGAAATGAACCTGTTGCCGCTCGGAAGGCTGAGGGTAATGTGAAGCGGCAGTATTCCCCTGACGTCGTTAGAACGCATCATGTCTTCCGGCATGACCCTGTTCACCCTGACTGTCGCTATGGCGTCCGCCGTGACAAACGCGCCGGTCACTGTGGAAGCGTCCACGATATCCAAAGACGGCATCACGGCCTTTCTGCCGCCGAGCGCGGAAGCGGCTTTTTTCAGGAAATCTATGTCGGAGGGAAGCAACTGGAATCCGGTCACGCGGTAACCGTCTCCGGACGACTCGCCCCGGGTAAGCCCGAAAATCGGCGGGTAAACGAGCGTCAGGTCAAACGGGTTGCGCGGCGCGCCGCCTATAGGGTCGACGGCGTAGGCGCTGTATACGTTCTGTCTGGCGCCCACGACGTCGAAGGGCTGCTCGTAAGCCGTTATCAGGCCCGGCGCCATATGGCTCAGTTCCTGGAGCCTTATGTCAGGGGATACGTCCTTTACGTTCACGGGAAGGTCCATCGTCCACTTATAGGGGCGAAGCGTCTCCCGCACGCCCAGCATGTCGTATCTGTCCAGGCCGTACCTGATGCCGCTGAAATTCCTTACGCTGCTTACGAGCCTGTAACTGACCCTGTTGGAGTTGATCTCCTCGCTGGCAAGAGGCACGAATATCCAGTCGCCCTCGCCGCCTGCCTCGATGTCCGAGTCCACCGCCCACTCAAAATGGCTGTATGCCGTGATGCTGCCGGAGAGGTCCCGCAAAGACGTCCTGAAAAGAAGCGGCGACTGCTGCGCGGAGCCGCCCGCGACGTTTGCCAGCACGAGCGGTATCTGGAGCGTCTGCGACGGGTCGTAGTCCGGGTTCTGGTGAAAGCGCATGTAGGTGCGTTCCGTCCCGAATAGCGAGCTGCCGCGCGTTTTCGTAAGGTCAAACCGGAACCTCTTTTCGGCGGCGGAAACGCCGGGAAGCCGGGTTTTTGCCGCTGAGTAAGCGTCCTCTCCTATGGTGACGTCCTGGTCGTAGAATATGCCGCCCTCAGTATCCGCGCTGCTCCAGGCAAAGCTTACGGCAGGAGAAACCGTATTGCCCGCAAAAGCCGCGAAGATGAAGCTAACGGGCGCTTCCGCCTCGGCAATGCCGTTAAGGGCGGCGTTCCTGATGTATACGGGGTTTCGTGAATTCACGATATCCCCGCTGATGCGGATGTCCTCGCTGTGAGCGCCCTCTATAGGCGCCCCGACGGAGTTCGCCGCATCCGTCATGACGACCCACTGAGGGCCGCGCCCGCTGGCGCCTGAAATGTCGTCGAACCTGTAATGATAGGTTTCGTCATACGCGTAGCCGTGACTGACAGATAGAAGCAGGGATACCGCTAGGAGAAACATCGATGTCATTGCAATTTTTTTCTTCATGATGCACAGCCTTTCTCTTTTTTTGTAGTAGAGACCGTGATGGTTCATGCTCTATAGATTATATATAGTTTCGGAATATTTCCGCGCAAAATTACTAACATTTTCGATCCGCTGGATGTTTGCCGATGCGGCGCAAAATGCCCTTGCGTTTTTGCGAAGATGAGCCTATCTTCTAAACGTCTTAGCTTACATGTTACGCCAAAGCAATGAGTTTTTGGCTGACAGCTTTAAAGTTCGGATAATTTTAACGCAATAACGCACATAGATTAACCAAACGATTTGGTATTGCCAAATGAGGCAATAGTTAATATCATCATAACAGTAACGCGTCATCGCGAAAGCTGAAAGGGGAGTTATTTATGGATTGGAAGAAAGCTGGGCTATACGCTGGGATTTTCGCTCTGGGAGGCGCCGCGTTTGCCGCCGCGTCCAGCGGGCTGGGGAGACGGGTCTGCGTGAGCGCCGTCCGCAAGGGGATTAAGCTCAAGAACTGCGTCGCCTATTCCGTCGGTTCAGTGAGAGAGAATTTTGAGGATATCGTTGCCGAGGCAAAGTCTGAGGACGAAGCCGGAATCTGCTGCTGCATTCCCGAAGAAACCGATAATCCCGGAACAGAATGAATTGCAGAATCGTTCATGAGCTTCCCGGCCGCATCCGTTTGCGATGCCGCCGGGGGTTCTCTTTTACCGAGGGCGAAGCTGGCATCATCGAGTATCTCCTTGAGGCTCAGGACGGGGTTCTTGACGTAACGGCCTCGCATGTGACGGGCAGCATCCTCGTCCTGTTTGAGCCGGGCGGGCCTTCGAGCGGCGAAAGCAGGCAAAATGGGCAAAGCGGGCGAACCAGGCAGAGAATCCTGATGGCGGTAGCCTTGATCGACAGGAGTTACCTGGACGGGGAATCGATTCCGGCGAAATACCGTGAGCCAGGGATCGCGTCTGGCGCGGCGGCGCTGTTTGCCCGGAGCGCTTTTAACAGGCTGCTTCCCATGCCGGTGCGGATCGCCATAAATGCCGTCCGTTTCCTGCCCTTTTTGCTGCGCGGCCTCAAGTCCGTCATTTCCGGAAAGCTCGACGTCTCCGTCCTGGACGCGTCCGCGATAGGGGCTTCTTTAGCTCTGGGCGATATCGGCACGGCGTCGACCATAATGACGCTGCTATCCTTCGGGGATCTTCTGGAGGGCTGGACGCGCGAGCGGTCAAAGAGGAAACTTGCCGAGGGGCTGACGTTTTCGTGCGAGACGCTGTGGGTGGAGCGCGGAGGCGTTCAGATGGAGATACCGATGTCCGGGCTTGCTATCGGCGACGATGTGGTCATAAGGGCTGGCTCAGTGATTCCGGTCGACGGCCATGTGACGCGCGGCGAGGCAAGCGTCAATCAGTCCGCCATGACGGGCGAGCCGCTGCCGGTGCATCGCTATCCCGGGACGTCCGTCTATGCCGGGACGCTGGTCGTGGAGGGCGAGCTTCTCGTGCGGGTCACAGCGTTCGACAAGGGCACGAGGGTATCGCGCATCGCGCGGATGATAGACGACTCCGTGGCGCTGAAGGCTAACATCCAGGGCAAAGCCGAGCGTCTTGCCGATGCCGTCGTGCCGTACAGCTTTCTGCTCGCGGCGGCTGTGTTTCTGACGACGGGAAACCTCAGGAAGGCAGTATCGGCCCTTCTGGTCGATTATTCCTGCGCGATAAAGCTGTCGACCCCTCTTGCGATACTGTCCGCGATGAGGGAAGGCGTCAGGCGCGGCGTGGTCGCGAAGGGCGGGAGGATTCTCGAAAAAATCGCCGAGGCCGACACTGTGGTCTTCGACAAGACAGGAACGCTCTCAGTGGCTTCCCCGTCCGTCGCAAGGGTCGTCCCGTTCAACGGCTGGACGCGCGAGCAGGTTCTCCGCACGTCTGCCTGTCTTGAGGAGCATTTCCCTCACTCGATAGCGAGGGCGGTCGTAAAGCGGGCGGAGGAGGAAAACCTCAAGCACCGCGAGGAACACGCGGAGGTCGAGTACGCAGTCGCGCATGGGATCGTGTCGAGGATAGGGGATTCCCGCGCGATAATCGGCAGCGAGCATTTTGTGCTGGAGGACGAGAAAATACCCGTCTTAGCGGATGACGCCGCGGCAATAGAGGCCCTTCCGCCCACGCAGTCGCTTCTTTACCTCGCGATCGGCGGCCGTCTCGCCGGTGTCATCTGCATCGAAGACCCGCTTCGCGAAGAGGCGCGGGACGTTATAAGAGAGCTGCGGGAGGACGGGATAGGGAAGATACTGATGCTTACGGGGGATAACAGGCGTTCGGCGCAGGATGCCGCTTCATCCCTCGGCCTGGACTTTTTCGAGCCGTCGCTGCTCCCGGAACAGAAGACCGAATACGTCAAGCGGCTTCGCGCGTCTGGCGCGAAGGTCATCATGGTGGGAGACGGCATTAACGACTCGCCGGCTCTGGGCGCTTCCGACGTAGGCATAGCGATGAAGGAAAGCGCTGACATAGCGCGCGAGGTGTCGGACGTGATCCTGACTAAAGGCGACCTGAGGTCGGTGATCACGGCGCGGAGGCTCGCGGCGGGAACCATGAAGCGGATATACGATAATTACGCCTTTATCGTGCTGGTAAACTCAGCGCTCCTCGCGCTGGGGCTGGGCGGCGTAATCGCCCCATCCACGTCGGCGTTTCTCCACAATGCCTCGACCATCTGCGCCAGCGTGCGCAGCATGACGCCTGTATTAGGAGGCTGCGACCCGGAGTGACGCTGGTTCTAATGAACTGCCGTCAGCCTGCCAGCAGTGCGGCGTGACCGCCCGCATTGGTTCAGGCCTGTCCGATGTCATATGTCGCATTCATGCGCATGTTCCGTTTCAAACCGCGTTTCCCATTCATGTTCCTTGAAGCCTATAAGCGCGAAATCCACGCCTATAAGGATTGGACGCTTAACAAGCATCCCGTCGGCGGCCAGCAGTTCCAGCATGTCGCTCTCGCTCATGCCGGGCAGCCTGTCCTTCATGCCCAGGTTTTTATAGGAGTTTCCGCTCGTGTTGAAAAATTTCTTAAGAGGCTGGCCGCTCATCAAGCTCCACGCCTTTATTTCTCCGGCGTTCGGGCGGTCGGCTTTTATGTCGCGGAACTCGTAGGCTATTTTCCTGCCGTCAAGCCACTTCCGCGCCTTCTGGCATGTGGAGCATTTTGGGTAGCACACGAATAATGTCATGGCTTAATCGATATCGTAGTCGAAGCTTTCGGCAGCGCTTGGCGGCGCTGTGGGCGCGGCCTGGTTTATGTTCACTGTGGGCGCGGGCGTCTGCGGGAACTCTATCGTCTTGATCGACCAGACTAAAATGACGATGGCGGCCAGAAGAGAGGCAAACCCGAATATGTTTGCGAGCGCGTAGCCGTGTATCCTGTTGTTCGACTCCTTTATCTCACGCGCCAGCTTTTCGATCCGGGCCTCGGCCTTTTCGCTGTCGTCGCGGAAGCGCGTCTCCGCCCTCTCCGCGCTCTCCCTGATCGACCTGATGAGAAGCTCCGTTTCGCGTTTGTTTGTCTCGATTTTGAGTATGGTCTCGTTCCTGTTGGCTTCAAGCAGCAGCTCCGTTTTCTCCCGGCTCGCCTCTATGACGAGTTCCGTTTCCTTCCTGTTAGCTTCAAGCAGGGCCTGAGTCATGTCGTGCGAGCGCTCAATGTTTTCGTTCACGCGCCTTATGCACTCGCCGAGACGCAGGTCTATGGACTCTAGCTTTAAAGAGATGCGTTCCCTTTCGGTCTCCCGCGGCTCGTCCTTCTTGTCGTGTTTTCCTTTATATGGAAGCTTCTGCTTGAAAAAGGCCGTCCCGCCGCCTTTTGGAACGCCTGAAAAACCCAGCATCCCCGCGTTCATGTAATTCTGGCGCTTATATGTCTTTACGGGGCTGCTCGTCCCGAGCGACGTCGATACGAAATCCTCCAGGTCGGAAACGCCGTTTGGCTTTAAGGTATTCATTGTCAGTCCTCGCCATGGAACTCCGTGTCGTCGTCGCTCTCCTCCGGCGACCGCGAGAAGTTGAGAAGGAATTCGCCGACGATCCTTGCCGTCCGCTTGCTCATCAGGATGCCGACCTGAAGCTCCTTCTCGATGTCGTTCTTCCCCTTGGCGAATTTCCTCTTGACTTCCTCCTCCGTCTCTGGCCGATAGTCTATCTCAACCGGCAGAACGAACGAATCCACGACAAAATTGCACAGGATATCGCCATTCGTGGCGTTCACTCCCCAAACTCCGGTAGCCGGCACTATGCGGTAAGCCGTGGATTTTGTAAACCTGAATGTGACTTTGTCGTCGTATTCCGCCATTTTGACTCCCCCTAGATGAGAATGAAAAAATCTTAACCTATAGCGATGAGGTTGTCCATTACGCAGTTTGCGATTTGCCAAAACAATGCCGTAATCACGGCGCGCCCTCTGGTGCGTGTTGACAAGTTCAATCGTTGTGGATAGTATAAATCGCGTCAGGCTGTTTTCTGAAATTTTATTCGGATCGCTTGCTGGTGCCTTATATTTTCCGTTCTTGCCCGCGCCTCGCCGATTTTAATGCGGCTCTCTTTAAAAATCTTTTTATCTAACTGGAGTGATAGATGATATGTTGAAATTCGGATTGTTTTCACTGGGCGCACCGGCTGCGAGAGGAGAGGAAGAGCATGTCTCGCGGATCCTGGATACGGAGCTGAAAGACAGCGAGTATCTTTCGCTGAGGGATATCGTTAAGTGGGTCGGCGTCACGGAAGGCTTTAAAGACGTGATGAAAGAATTCCCGACGCCTGAGGGCGGCACGCCGGCCGGTTTCCGAAGGGATTTGGTTATGGATGGAGACGGGGTTCTCCGCGTCGATCTCAGGCGGGATATATCCAGGGACAAAAACGGCGCGCCGCGCCCGACTAAAGTCCTCTATTCAGCGGACACGGCGGATCCGTATGAAGTGGAGGCCATATCGCCATTCATCGCGAACCTCACCTGCAACCCCGGCATCGTATACGACCTCTTCATAAACAACCCGAAAGCGAACGTCGGCAACAAGTTCAGGACGCGCGACGAAGTCATGAACGAGATAGGGCGCATACTTGGCCCCGGCTCGGACATCAGCGTCGAGCTGAATAACCCATTCGAGCGGGACTTTAACCTTCTGCTCGAAGAGGCGGAGAAGTTCCGCGAGATGATCGGCAGGCACCGCGTCGTGATCAAGGTGCCGCACACGGGCCCGGTGACGCCGGAGAACGTAGGGCAGTTGCTGGAGGGGGAAAAGAAACTGAGCGTTGGCTTCGACGAGATAAAGACAGCGGAGGCCCTGCGGGGCCACGCGCTGGCTTTAAAGCTGCGCGAACACGGCTTCCGCATCAACTTCACCCTCATGTTCGAGCCGTTCCAGACCCAGCTCGCGCTGCAAGCCCGCCCTTATTTCATCAACACGTTCCTGCGCCACAGGCTCGTGCAGTCCACGAAGATCAAGGAATTCGTCGACGCATACCGCATGTCCGGCGAAAACGCACATCTCGAAGGGCTCAGGACATATATGGTGAACAACGACTACTATCCGCCGTCGAAGGCCGGCACCGACCTGAAAGACGTACTGTCCTTCGCGTGCGACATCATCAGGTACCGCAAGTTCGAAGAGGAGCAGGGGAGGGACGGCCTGGACGGCATGAGGCATAACCTGCGCGTCCTGCGCAACTGCAATCTGCCCGACACGCGCCTGATCGTCTGCTCAATGGAAGGGCCGTATAACTACCCCGACATCGACAAGCTGCTCTGCGAGCCGGAGTTCCTGGACATGCACCACAAGGTCGTGATAACGGCCCCGCCGGACTACCTTGCCCGTTTCACGTCGACAAATCAGGTCATAAGCTATCAGAGGCGGTTCATGAACGCAGCGAAAGGACAGAAGTAAAGGATAAGCGTTCTTGCGGACTTACAGAAAGCCGCCCGCCTGACCGGGCGGCTTTTCAATGCCGTTGAGCTACTTGCCTACGCAGAAATTGGAGAAGATGGCGTCGAGCAGCTCCTCGGCCGCGTCCCTGCCTAAGAGCGACGCGACCGCTTCGGACGCTTCGGCAAGCAGCGAGCCGGCAACGTCCGCGCCCGAAGAGCGCGTCATGGCCTCTTTAGCCTCGCCTATCAGTGAAGCCGCCTCGCTGATCGCAACGGCTATCCTCTCCGTCGCCGCGAATCCCTCGTCAACGGAAGCGCTGCCGAGCGTCAGGCTGAATATGGCGTCCTTGAGCGCGGCGATCCCCTCGCCGGAAAGGGCCGACGTCTTCACGACTCTTACGTCTTTTATTCCTTTTATTTTTTTTATCTCTTTCATTCCGTCTTTGCCCGCAGGCTGCGGGAGATCGCACTTGTTCATGGCTATGATGGCGCCTTGCGCGGCGCCGTTTTCAGGGTCTTTCCCAAATACGTTTGAAATGACCTCCATGTCCGAGGCCGTCACCCCGATAGACGAGTCGATCGCGACAATGCGGATGTCCGCGCCTCCCATTGCCTTCAAGGACTTAGCGATCCCGATGTTCTCTATCTCGTCGTCCGTTTCCCTGATGCCAGCCGTGTCTGTGAACTCGATGCCGAGGCCCCGCCAGACGGTCCCAGCCGTCACCGCGTCCCTCGTGGTGCCGGGAATTTTAGTCACTATCGCTCGGTCTTCGCCTATGAGCGCGTTGAGCAGCGAAGACTTCCCGACGTTCGGGCTGCCTAATATCGCCGCCTTGACACCGCCGGACAGCATGAGCCCTACGCGGCAGCGCATGGCTAGATCCGACGCTTTAGCGAAGATCGCGCCGATGCCGCTCGTGATTTCCGAATTTTCGATGCCGTCAACCTCTTCAGGGTAATCGAGCCTTGCCTCAAGCTCTGCCCGGCAATCCGTGAGCGAATCCATCAGATCCCGCGCGCGGGCCGAAAATTCCCCCTGGAGCGAGCGTTCCGCTGACAGCAGGGAAGCGTCGCTCTTGGAGCGTATGACGTCAAGGACCGCCTCCGCCTGCGTCAGGTCGATACGCCCGGACAGAAACGCCCTTTTCGTGAACTCGCCCGGCATGGCAAGCCTGGCACCCTCCGAGATAAACAGCTCCAGGCAGCGCTGAACGGCGGCTATCCCGCCGTGGCAATGGATCTCCGCCGATTCCTCTCCGGTGTAGCTCTTCCCCTCATCGAATCGTACGCCTAAGACTTCGTCGACGGTCCTGCCGCTTTTGTCATAGATGGCACCTAGAGACATGTAGCGGGCCGGACATGCGGAAAGGGACTTTCCCCTCCTGCCGCGGAAAAATTCATCCGCTATTTTGACAGCCCCGGCGCCGGACATGCGGATCACAGCGATGCCCGACTCGCCCCAGGCGGTGGCTATCGCGGCTATCACTCCGCCGTGACGCATGAGACTCCCGCTTCGGAAACGCGATCCAGGGATGATTGCCTGTCGAAGCTGGCGACGGGCGACGTGCAGTCCGCGAGCAGCCGTAAGTTTTGTTTTTTCGGCGTTTCCCCCTGAGCGGAGGCACCCTCAACGTACAGGCTTCCCCTCTGGTCGCAGAAGTCGTTCCGCGGGTCTATTATAACGGGCGCGTGAGACACAGTGACATTCATAAACATATGAAGATGACCTCCGTTCGGAACGTGCATGAAAACAATTCTACCGGACGGGCGCGGAACGTCAATCGGCCGCGATCAAAAGACCGCGGCCGTCTTTAAGGCAACTTTGGGAGCAGGTCAGCGCGTCAGTACGCTTTAGCGAAAACCGCGCGGCGCGCGCCTTCTTTGCCCGTGTAGACGCACTTGCCCGTCTCCTCGTCGTCACAAGGCATGCAGCGTATCGTGGCGCCGCCTGTAATGTACTTTATGTCTTTCTCGTCGTCCGACGATCCGGCAAAGAACGCCCGGGCAAAACCACCCTTCGTGCCGCCATTGAAAAAATCCTTAAGCTCGTCAAGGCTCGCGACGTCATGAGTGTTTCCATCGCGGAATGCCTTTGCCCGCTCGTAGAGGCCTGACTGCATTTCGTTCAGCAGGATGCCTATCCGTTCCGGGGCGGACTCGATGGATATCCGCTCCTTTGCGCCGGTGTCGCGCCGCACTATCGTGACGCGGCCTTCGGCGTGCTCCCTCTCGCCTAGTTCGACGCGGATCGGGACGCCTCTTTGGAGGTGATGGAAAAACCTGTCCCCGGGTCGCAGATGATACTGTCTGTCAACTTGAGCGCCAAATCCGCCGAACGACTCCGAAAGCCTGCCCGACAGCCCGGACGCTGAAGGTTCCAGTTCGCCCGCGAGTTTTTCCTCGTCGCTGGAGATAGGGATTATGACAGCCTTGACCGGGGCCACTTTCGGGGGAAGGACGAGGCCGTCGTTGTCGGCGTGCGTCATGATTAAGGCGCCGATGAGGCGGGTCGAGACGCCCCAGCTTGTCGTCCACGCGAAATCCTTGCTGCCGTTTTTGTCCTGGAACGTGATCTCGAAGGCCTTGGCGAAGTTCTGCCCGAGAAAATGGCTCGTCCCGGCCTGAAGCGCTTTCCTGTCGCTCATCATGGCTTCGCAGGAGAACGTGTTGTCCGCCCCAGGGAAGCGTTCGTTCATCGATTTTTCGCCGTATATCACGGGCAGCGCCAGATGCTCGTGCATGATCCTCCTGTAGACCTCGAGCATCTGCATGGTCTCCGCCAGGGCTTCGTCCCTCGTGGCGTGGGCTGTGTGCCCCTCCTGCCAGAGGAATTCCGACGTGCGCAGGAAAAGCCTAGGGCGCTTTTCCCAGCGTATGACGCTGCACCACTGATTTATAAGGATAGGAAGGTCGCGCCACGACTGCACCCACTGGCTGTACATGTGGCCGATGATGGTCTCGGACGTCGGGCGGATGACATAGGGCTCCTCGAGGTCGTCTCCTCCCGCGTGAGTCACTACCGCGCACTCCGGCGCGAAACCCTCGACATGCTGCGCCTCGCGCTCCATGAAGGAGTTAGGTATCAGCAGAGGGAAATAGGCGTTGACATGGCCTGTTTCTTTAAAAGCGCGGTCGAACGCGGACTGTATGTTCTCCCATATCCCGTACCCCGTCGGCCTGACGACCATGCATCCGCGTACAGGGGCATTGTCCGCAAGCTCCGCCGCCCTTATTACGTCCTGATACCACTGTGAGTAGCTTTTTTCCTTAGGCGTTATGTTTTTTGCCACCGAGACTCTCCTCCAATTTATAGGCTGGCGCTTAGACCGCATGATTTGCCTAAGTGCCTGAATAGGACACGCCAAAAAATTATGATAGCATATGATAACACATGATAAGAGTATCACGGACAGGGTATTTTGGAAATGCTTTTCTCCAAGCCATTTAGAAACGGATATAAAATTGGCGGGGGTATTTGCGTAAAATTTGTACGCGCCCTACGCACTGGTCTTACGGCATACCCCCAAAATAAACCCTATATTAAAAAACCAATTCGTGAATTGTGTTCCTTCAATAAGAATATGATACGCTATTGTGTATATCATGCATGTGTAATAGTAGAATCATAATATCGGCAGTTTTCCCGTTGAGCCAGACGGCAAGTTGTTACTTTGGAGAGCTTAGCGAATCGGTTCGTTTCCTCGCGCAATCAGAAAACCTAAATTTTTTCATGGATGATTCCAAAGAATATCCCTTGTGGCGCATTACCAAGAGGCGTATTATTACCTTGTAAAATATATAGGATAAGTATGATATATGTGAAGAGATTTAAGCCACCCGAGTGGAGCTGAGTTATGAGCGCATACGCTCCGGATGGAGGCTAGCAGTTGCATTTATACTAGCAGAAGTTCAGTTAATTCGGCTGTACTAGGAAAATAAAGTGGGATGTGGTGATTAGATGAAAGAAACAATTTGGGCAAGGGATGTTCGTAAAAAATTTAAGCTTAAAAATGGCCAGAAGGTTAACAATAATGGAGTAGTTTCTAGTGAAATGGAGGTGCTGAATGGTGTCAACATGGAGATTTATGAAGGTGAGTTTCTTGTGCTGGTCGGACCCAGTGGCTGCGGGAAGTCGGTCTTTCTCGATATTGTCGCGGGTCTTACAGAGGCGACGAGCGGCATTGTGTACCATGATGGGGTGCCAGTCACAGAAGTAAACACAAATGTAGCCTATGTTTTCCAGCAATACGCGCTTTTTCCGTGGCGCAGCGCAGTGGCGAACATTGAGCTTGGCCTTGAGGTTCGCGGCCTGCCGAAGGAGGAAAGGCGTAATTTAGCAAGAGAGCTTCTCGCAAAATTCGGTCTTTCTGGTTTTGAGGATCGTTTCCCATATCAACTTTCAGGCGGGATGCAGCAGAGGGTCGCGATCGCAAGAGCGCTTGCGACGAATCCTGACGTGCTTCTTATGGATGAGCCATTCGCGGCTCTGGACGCACAGACAAGGGAGATTCTTCAAGGCGAACTCCTGAATATCTGGGAAGGCACGAAAACGACAGTGGTATTCGTGACGCACAGCATTGAAGAAGCGGTTTTCCTTGCTGATCGTGTCGTAATAATGACTGCTCGCCCTGGCATCGTAAAAAACACTATGGTGATAGATCTTGCCAGGCCACGTGATGAAGGAATACGCTCCAGCAGCGCCTTCTCAGCTAATAGGCATAGAGTATGGGAAGCATTGAAGGAAGAAGTGTCGAAAGCCCAGAAAGACTGGGCCCCGGCTTCCGTATATGCAAGATAACTGGAAAATAAGGATGAATCCGATCATTGAACGGGAGGTAAAATAAAATGTTGGAACAGAGATCGACAGTAGCATTGTACCCTGAAAAAGACATTAAAAGTAAAGCTATATTTGAATTTCTGAGGGCTTTAGTGGAAAAATTCAGGTGCACATGGCTCGTCCTTGGTTTTTTTGCGGTATGGGAGATAGTTCCTCGCGCGGGTTTAGTCAGCCCGCTTCTTCTTCCGCCGTTCAGTCAGGTTATCGCCAGCCTCTTTGAGATCATATATACAGGCCAGCTTTTCGTGGATCTTTCCGCCAGTTTGAAACGATCGCTGCTCGGTTTTTTTCTCTCGGTTCTCGTAGGCATTCCTTTGGGGTTTCTCACCGGATGGTATAAGAAATTTGAGCAATATACCGACCTGCTTTCGCAGGGCTTCAGGAATACTTCCACGTTCGCGCTCATGCCGATTTTCCTGCTCTTCTTTGGCCTCGGCGAAACTTCCAAGATAGCGATAGTTTTCTGGGGCAGCGTGTGGGGGATTCTCATCAACACGACAAGCGGCGTCAAGACCATTGACCCGATCTATGTAAAAGCCGCAAAATCCCTTGGGCTTTCTGACTTTGATATGTTCGTGAAGGTCATCCTGCCAGCCAGCGTCCCCGCGATTGTGTCCGGCATGAGGGTTTCGGCTAAAACCGCGTTTATGGTTATCATTGCCGCGGAGATGATGGGCGCGAAAAGCGGCATTGGCTTCTACATTCAGAACGCGCAGTACAATTTCATGATCCCTGAAATGTATGCGGGCATATTGGTTTTAAGCGTGCTTGGCGTCACGCTGAACTATTCCCTGATTTTGCTCGAGAAGAAAGCGACTAGCTGGAGAGGGGAAATCGACAGTGCCATCATTGGCTGAATCTAACAG
>JAIROA010000030.1 GCA_031257775.1 Synergistaceae bacterium | reverse complement strand
CTGCAAACTCAAGTTGACGAATTACACGGCTTGCAGTCGGGATTGATTCGTATTGGCGCGATTTCGAGTGTGTCGGCTCATTGGCTGCCGGGTATTATAAGCAAGTTCAAAAACGATTATCCAAACATCGACTATGAACTCTTAGTTGGTGATTATTCCGATGTCGAAGGCTGGATTCTGGACGGGCGTGTCGACTGCGGTTTCCTCCGGCTTCCCGTTGCGTCCGGGCTTGAGACGATTTTTATGAAAGAGGACAGGTTGGTTGTAATCATGCCCCACGACCATCCTATGGCTGATTGCGAGCGATTTCCCGCCGAATCTCTGCGCGGTGAAACATTCATGTTCTCGCGGGCAGTGATGGAGCCGGAGATTGCCGCGATAATCGCGCGATATAAGATTGTGCCAAAGGTGCGATTCGCGACCTGCGGCGATTACGCGGTGATGTCGATGGTGGAAAGCGGATTAGGGATAAGCATTTTGCCCGAGCTTATGTTGCAAAGGACGCCTTATCGGATTGTGACCAAAGAACTCGACACCCCAATCTGTCGCAAAATCTGTTTCGCGCTCCGCGACATGAACACGACATCTATAGCGATCAAACGCTTCATCGATTATCTAGTAGTCCGTTCTGTAAATGACTAGCGTATTGTCTCATAATGTAATCTACTCTTCTCATCATATTGCGAGGAGATGGGGACATGGCGATGACAAGGACGAGAGCGCTAAAATTAACCAACGAGCAGAAAGAGGCGCTGACGCGGCTCGGCAAGTCGAGAACAGAAGAGGCTCGGCGAGTACAGCGGGCAAGGATAATACTGATGGCCGCCGATGGTGATGGCGACAAGAAAATAGCAAGAGCTGTTGGACTCAACAAGAATTCAATCGGCCGTTTGCTAATCTTGAGAGTTGTAAGAACTTTTTGTATAGTCTGACTTTAGCGGAATTTATTGCTTTGTTCAGACTTTTTAGGTATATTCTCACTTACGCATCAATTAGCGTGAACGTATAATCATGAACGCGATTGATACGATTGGTGAGTATTTTTAACCGAGAGGAAGTCACTTATTTCGAGGGGGAGGAGTTTTTTTGGCAAAAAAATTTAATATCCTTGTAAACAAGGCGTGGTGCAAGGGATGCAGCCTTTGCATAGGTGTATGTCCGAAGAAAGTTCTGGAACTGGACCCGCAGGTGAAGTCAGAGCCGGTCAGGCAGGATGACTGCATAGGGTGCCGCAACTGCGAGAACATTTGTCCGGACTTTGCGATAACAGTTGAGGAGCGTGGTGCTGATGCCAAGAGCTGAATTCTGGCAGGGCAATAAGGCAATCGCTATGGGCGGTATAGACGCCGGGTGCCGTTTCTTCGGCGGTTACCCGATCACTCCGTCCACTGAGATCGCCGAGGTGATGGCTGAAGAACTTCCCAAGTACGGCGGCTCTTTTATCCAGATGGAGGACGAGATAGGCGGAATCGCGGCGACTATCGGCGGCTCGATCGCTGGCAGAAAGGCTATGACCGGAACATCCGGCCCGGGGTTCTCCTTAAAGCAGGAGCTTCTGGGCTACGCGTACATCGCGGAGATACCGCTCGTGTGCGTCGACGTTCAAAGAGGCGGCCCTTCCACGGGACTCCCGACGAAAGTCTCGCAGGGCGATGTCATGCAAGCGCGCTGGGGCACTCACGGCGACCACGCCACGATAGCGTTCGCGCCGTCTTCTGTCCAGGAGTGCTACGACCTGGCCGTTAAGGCGTTCAATTTTTCAGAGCGTTTCCGCCAGCCGGTCTTGATAATGGCCGACGAGGTGATCGGGCATATGAGGGAAAGGATCGTCGTCCCCGACGTGTCGTCGCTTGAAATCGTAAACCGCAAGAAACCTTCCGTGCCCTACGCGGATTTCATCCCATACCTTGCGGATCCGGAGGACGACGTTCCTCCGATGGCCGCGTTCGGCGACGGCTATCACTGGCACGTTACAGGGCTCACGTCGAACGACTGGGGATTCCCGACGAACAGCACTCCTGAAATCGACAAAAAGATAACGAGAATCCTAAGGAAAGTCGACCGTTTCCGCGAGGACGTGGTTGAGTATAAGACCGAAGGCTGCGAGGACGCCGACGTTCTCGTCGTCTCCTACGGCTGCGTCGCCCGCTCGGCGCTTCGCGCAGTGCGCGAGCTGCGCTCGCGCGGCGTAAAGGTAGGGCATTTCCGTCCCGTCACCTTATGGCCCTTCCCGGACATCGAGCTTGAGAAGATCGTCGCTGATTTCGGCATCAAGCGGGTTATCATTCCGGAACTCAATATGGGCCAGATGTTCCTTGAGATAGACCGCGCGATTCACGGGAAAGCGGAAGCGATCAGCAAGACTCTTCTGAACGGGGAGCTTTTCAAGCCGGCGCAGATTATCAAATACATAGAGGAGGTGGCCTGACATGCCTCGCGAGGATGTTATGAAATGGCTGCGCACGCAATTCATGCCGCACATCTGGTGTCCAGGCTGCGGGCACGGGATCATAATGCACGCAATACTGAGGGCTCTCAGCTCTCTTGGGAAAAATCAGGATGAGGTAGTCATATCGTCCGGCATCGGCTGCTCCAGCCGTATGCCAGGATACATCGACGCCTGCACCCTGCATACAGCGCACGGGCGCTCGCTTGCCTTTGCCACTGGCGTCAAGCTTTCGAACCCAAAGCTCACGGTGATTGACGTGATGGGCGACGGCGACTGCTCGGCAATAGGCGGCAACCACTTCATCCACGCCTGCCGCAGGAACATCGGCGTATGCGCCATAGTAATGAACAACAATATTTACGGCATGACGGGCGGTCAGGCGTCGCCGACCACTCCGGAGGGCGCTTTCGCGTCGACGGCACCTTACGGCGCGGTAGACCCGGCTTTCGACATCTGCAAGCTCGCGATAGGGGCCGGCGCTACGTTCGTGGCTAGGGCGACCATAGCCCAGCCGCAGATGTGCGAGTCTTTGATCAAAAAAGGGATCGATCATGACGGCTTCGCGGTGATCGAGATCATGACGCACTGCCACACTCAGTTCGGGCGCAAGAACAAGAGAAGCAAGCCTATGGACAACTTCAACTATTTCAAGGACGGAAGCGTCCTAAAGGCAAAAGCCGACGCGATGCCGCCAGAGGAACTGCGCGGCAAGATTGTGATAGGCGAGCTTCACCGCGCTGACGGCGTCGAGTACACCGACAGATACCAGAGCGTCATAGAAAAGGCGAGGGGGTGAGGCTATGAGCGACCGTTATGAGATTCGCGTCGCCGGTTCCGGCGGGCAGGGGGTCATTCTCGCGGCTGTCATTATAGGCCAAGCCGCCGCGCTCATGGAGGAAGGCCTCAACTCCGTTCAGACTCAGGCTTATGGGCCGGAAGCGCGCGGAGGCGCGTCAAAGTCCGAGGTCGTTCTGGCTCACGGAGAGATAGACTACCCGAAAGCGGCTTCCCCTCACCTTCAGGTCATCCTCACGCAGAAAGCATCAGACGAATACGCGGCTGACACGCAGAAGGGCGGGGTCGTCATCCTTGACGACTTTTTCGTCCAGGAGGATCCGAAAATCGACGCTGAGATTTACAGGCTTCCGATCGTCAAGACCGCGCGCGACGTCATAGGCAGGGAGATAGTGACGAACATGGTGGCTCTTGGTACCGTGGCCAGGATCCTTGAGGTAGAGGGGCACATGAAGCCCGAGTCCATAAGGAACACGATAATAGCCAGCGTTCCGAAGGGCACCGAGGAGCTGAACTGCAAAGCCTTCGACGAAGGCTACAGGCTCATGAAGGAGAAAAAATAACGTTTGGGGCCTTATGCGAGCATGAGGCCCCACGCTTATTTTAACGTCCGATGAACCCAGGAGATATACTCACGCTTGACATAGCGTCGGTCAACAGCGAAGGGGAAGGCGTCGCCCGATTTGGCGAGGATGCCTTTGTCCTTTTCATTCCCGGCGTCCTTCCGGGGGAGAAGGTAACATGCCGCGTCACGAGGGTCAGTAAAAAATACGCGGCTGGCGTGCCTCTTAATATCCTGTCCCCTTCAAATGACAGGGTGACACCGAAGTGTCCTTCATTCGATGCCTGCGGCGGCTGCCAGCTGCAGCACGCCTCTTACGACGCGCAGCTCAGGATAAAGGGGAAAATGCTTCAGGACGCGCTCTGGCGGATCGGCAGGATAGCGCCGCCAAGGGAAATAAACTGCGCCCCGTCCCCTTCCGAATGGGCTTACCGGAACAAAACGACGCTTCCGGTGCAGCTTGCCGCCGGCGCTAAATCGGTCGTTTCGGGATACTACGAGCGGAGATCGCACAGTGTCGTCCCTTTCCGCGAATGCGCAGTTCTGTCGCCTGTCGTTGAGAGGGTTGCGAAGCTCACTATCGCGGCCCTTGAGGAATCAGGCTTCACCGGCTATGATGAGCGCAAAAAAAAGGGAGACGTCCGGCATATCGCGGTAAGATCCGGCGCGATTGAGGGCGAAGCCTCGGATAAGGCGCTGGCTGGAATAGTGTCGCCCAGGGATCTCACCGCCAGGGAGTTCGGCAGGCTGAAAAATATCGAACAGAGGCTTTGCGGCGGAAAGAACGATCTGGCCGGGGCAGCGCTGAACATAAAGCAGGGGGCGGATAATTTCATCTGGGGCCCCGTCTTTAAGCATCTCTGCGGCAAGAAATTCCTGAACCAGAAATTAAACGGGTACAGCTTTAGCACGGATATTTCTGCTTTTTTCCAGGTCAATTCAGCTCAGGCCGCGATTATTTTCGAGCATGTGAAAAAAGCGGTGGCAAGCGGCAAGCCGCCGGAAAGGCTGCTAGAGCTTTACAGCGGTGTAGGCGGCCTTACCGCCTATCTGGCCGGAGTCTCAGGCAAAATTGATGCCGTCGAGGAGTGGCGCAACGCGACCCGCCTGATGCGGGAGAACATGGCGGCAAACGGCATTGAAAACGTCGAACCGCACGCGGACTCCGCGGAAAATTTCATGAAAAGGGACGACGCCGCGAGACCCGGCGCATACGACGCGATAGTGCTTGATCCTCCGAGGACCGGCTGCGACGGGCGCGTTATAGAGGGCATTAAAAAGATAGCCCCCGGGAAAATCGTTTACGTTTCCTGTAACCCGGCGACGCTTGCAAGGGATCTGGCACGCCTAATGGATCCTTCATCCGGGCATGGATACGCTATTGAGAGCCTTGAAGCATTCGACATGTTCCCTCAGACCGCTCATGTGGAATCCATGACGCTGCTGGCCAGAACGTGAAAAAAGCAAAGCAAAAATCATAAAAATTTTTCGGCGCGATACTTGCCATTCAGCTCAACCGCTTATATAATATCTGCCGTGCGATGCAAGAATTCGCGGAAATAGCTCAGCTGGTAGAGCATTGGCTTCCCAAGCCAAGGGTCGCGGGTTCGAATCCCGTTTTCCGCTCCAGTGATAGCAAGGGTTCAGGGGGATTACCCTGAACCCTTTAATTTTATTTCGTCACACATTCGTCACAAACGGCATAGAATCGGCGCAATTAGCACTGCAACCCGCTCTTTATGGTGCCCCGCTGTTGCCAGGTTAGCTGCCCTTCATCGCGGCTCTTTCCTTCTCTGGCGATATTTCTTGGACTGCTCTTTGTTCTTCTCTCTCAGGTGCGCCTTGCGGCATTCCGCTTTGTCACAGTGCGTCCATATAGAGCGCCGCAAGCCTGGTTTTGACATGTCCTCCCACACGCCGCAATACCGGCATTGCCTATAATGCCAGTCGCGGCCTGACACTAGATCGTCCCTGATTATCGACCAGATGAACCCCATCGCGCTCCGGGGATTGATTTGATTCACGAATTTGCCTTCTTCGAACTCAAGGTGATTTGTCATCGGGAACTCCTCAAGCCCTTCGCTTACCTTATTGGCGAGAAGGGTTTTCGCCACAAGCAGTGTGTATTCATCGTCACGGCTAAATCTGTCCTCGTCTTCCGTAGTCATATAAATCGGA
>JAIROA010000050.1 GCA_031257775.1 Synergistaceae bacterium | reverse complement strand
TTTCTGGTTTCTTCCGAAACAAATACGGCTTAATGATGCTGAAGAATCTATACACGCAGTCAGATCCCAAAACCAAAAAAAACGGCTCTATCGGAAGACGATATCTGAGTGAAGCAATTACTACCACGTGCATAAATGTATAGTAGATAATTAAAAGGTAAATTGGCAATAACATAAGGAATTTTTTCCTGTTTATCCATGATGAGATTAGCCCTAGCGGGAAAGCAATGCCCCAGCTAAGCATAAGCGAAATGTTATAAAGCGAGATAAACGAGAAACCTTCCGGTTTTAGGTTAGATTTTAGGTTGTAAAATCTCTTAAATTTCAACCACGTATTTTTCAAAAACACGATCCTATTCTCGTAGATGTAGGATTTCGCCTCTTCCATAAACGCTTTGCTGATGAGCAATTCATCATTCAACGAGAATATATCCTTAACTTTATCCGGATCCGCATCGGTTACCCAGTCAACACCAGCATTATGGTTAAAGGAGTTATTGCCAAGGTAAAGGTTCCACGAGGCACTTGTCGAAGAGGGGACAAATGTACCGAAGATATTCCAGTTCCGCATCCACCAGGGTGACAGACAAATAACAAACATGAAGCACGACAAAACGCAATATTTTATCCAAAAAGCTGGCTTGCGACTTATTATATAACTCCTTGCAAATATCAATACAGGCATGAGCACGGTAATAACGGCTCGCGTATACAGCGAAAACATGAAAAATATAACTGAAGAAACGAATGCCATAGGCTTATTTTCCGACCAAATATATAGGAACGCGAATCCCCACACCATGAAGAACATAAACAACGTCTCAGAGAGCAGCAAGCTCTGATACGCCAGAAAAGAAGGATAAATAATATAAGAAAAAAGCGTAATAAGCGCTGTTATTTTGTTTTTAAAAATTGAAAAGCATATTGACGCCGCGCCAATAGCCGTCAGAATGTGTATCAAAGCTTGAAATGCGCGGACTGATTTGATAAACAACTCGCCGCCGGCAAAAACCTTATAAAAAGGGGCGTATGCTATGGCAACCAAAGGCATTTCCCAAGCTCTATATGTTCCGAAAGTGGCAAATTCTTTTTTTTCTGATAACACTTTAGCTTCCTCTATAAAGCGATTCTCATCGGGGAAAAAAGTTCTTCCCGGCAATATGAAATCCGCAATTACTAACAGGATTAAAGAGAAAGCTATGATGGAGAGTGTCTTTTTTGAAGCTAGAAAGTGCGTCATGTTAATCACCTGTTTTCCTGATGCGCACAATATTTTCTTCGTTTCTTTGGTTTTCATGAGAGATCATTGTATCAAGTATAAAAGCGCAACTAAAGAATGAAGCGGAGACCAATACGAGGCCTGTCGCAAGTATTGCAAGCGGCACATGAGTGATATATCTTTTTTCGAAGAATTCAGTTATTACGGGGATTCCACAAATTAGCCCCGCAACGAGAGTGGCTAATGAAAGGCTCCCAAAAAACAACATGGGGCGATAATCCTTTAATATTATGAAAATCATCTTAAGAACTTTAAATCCGTCGTAAAAAGTTCGTAATTTGGAAACGCTCCCCTCCGGTCTGTCTCTATACTCGACAGGCAATTCAACTATCGAAAGTTTGCGATCAAGGCACCTTATGGTTATTTCAGTTTCCACCTCAAATCCATCCGATAAAATAGGGACAACCTTCGAAAAGCGGTTGCTAAAAGCCCTATACCCCGTCATAATATCATTAATATTACTATTAAAGCAGTGGTTTACCAAAAAGCTGACCAGCGCATTGCCAAAACTATGAAATCTTCTCTTGTTCTCGTTGGAATAACCGCCTCCGGATAGCCTGTCACCCACGACCATATCGGCAATGCCGTCTTTGACCGGTTTTATAAGCTCGTGAACGAATTCGGCTGGATAGGTATCGTCACCATCGACCATAACATAGATGTCGGCATCGATTTCTCTGAAAATATATCTCGCGACCGCCCCCTTGCCCTGTCTGGAAACATACAGAACTTTCGCTCCGGCTTTTCTTGCCAGTTCGGAGCTTCTATCCGTAGACCGGTTGTCCAGCACAACTATTTCGGCCTGAGGGAGTTCCCGTTTAAAGTCAGACACAACTTTTGAAATAGTAGCCTGTTCGTTATAACATGGTATCGCTACAACAATTCTACCATTGCTAGTCATTGCTATTTCCCCTCCTCACTCCCCAGCCAGCGCCGTATGCTGATCTAAGCATGATTTTAATGGCCTGTTCACCTCTCCTGATTCCTGTAGGCGGCTAAAAGAAGGGTCCTGAGGCCTCCCCAGACATCGCGCGCCACGGACGAGCGCCAAAGCTCAAGGGCTATCCCGTGCTGCCTGGCCCGAAAGGCGGATCTGTCCGACACGATTGCCCTATAGCCCGCCGCAAGCCTCGCGAACGGCCTTGCGGTCCCGTAGTACCTGGAGGTGCGTTCTTTTTCGCGCTCCATGAGATCAGGTATGCCTGATATCCACACATCGGCATCATGCAGCTCGCCTAAAGCGTTCTGGAGGCTCTTCGCCGTCCCGATGCATTCGTCCAGGCCCTCCGTCTCCGCGTAGATGCCCCTATATATCTCCATAGCGTAGCGCAGGCGCTTTATCTCAATCCTCAGGCGGTGGTGCGCGTCAGAAGCGTCAGGAGACGATAGCGCGGCCGCGTGCCGCATGACGTATTCTATCTGGAGGCCGATTGCCTTCGTCGCCCGCTCCATATCGCCGAAGCCGTCAGAGAGGCCCTTCATATCCATTTCAAGGCGCGCGCTTTCGAGCTTTGTCCTTGCGTCAAAAAGAACGCCGTCCGGCAAACCCATCAAAAGGCGCGTTATGGCCGGCTGTTTTTTGGCACGGGACTGAACGAGACGCAACGTAAGGCGCTCCACCCCCGGGCGCTCGTTTTTGGCGCACGATTTAATGAACCCTTTCAGCCACAGGATCTGCACGTCGAGGTCGCGCGCCTCGCCTAAACGCCTTGTGACGGAACGGACGAGCTTAAAGAGAGCGCGAGCGTCGTCAAGGCCAGAGGCCTCAGCCAACAGGCCCAGGGCGGCGCGAAGCCGCCTCGACGCCACCCTCATGCGGTGAAGGCACTCAAGATCCGAAGAGGAGATGACTCCCGGCACCTCGCGGGCCATAGCGTCTATCCTGCTTACAATCTCGCCTATGGCGTAGGCTGAGGGATGATCACTCATTCAGGCGCGCCATTTTAGGATTGTCAATCATCCACTGCTGCGAGTTTATCGCGGACGAACCCTCCTGCGGCCTGCTGCGGATATACTCGCCGTCAGCGGTCAGACGGTTCATCTGCGCGTTGTCGCTCAAATGCACTGGCAGGATGGCGTTAATAATGCGATGACGGATAGAAGGGCTCTCCACCGGGAAAAGAACCTCGATGCGCCTGTCAAGGTTTCGGACCATGAGGTCGGCGCTGCCCAGGAATAGCTCCTCTGCTCCGCCGTTGCGGAAATAAAATGCCCTGGTGTGCTCCAGAAAACGGCCAACTATCGACGTAACGGAGATATTCTCGCTGAGGCCGGGAACCCCTGGCCTCAGACAGCAGATGCCGCGCACCTGAAGCTCGACTTTTACCCCCGCGGCAGAGGCCCTGTACAGCGCTTCCATGCAATCCGCGTCTGAAATAGCGTTCAGCTTGAATATTATATGCCCGCCGCCGTCGCGCTCGTGCGCCTCGATCTCGCGCTCGATCCTCGCCATGATTTCCCGCCTTAACGTGTTGGGGGCCACGAGCAGCTTCTTATACGTGCTCTGCTTTGAATAGCCTGTGAGGACGTTAAAGAGATCGGAGACATCCGCCGCTATATCAGGATTTGCGGTAAAGAGGCCAAAATCCGTGTAAATCCCGGCCGTGATGGCATTGTAATTGCCTGTGCCGAGGTGAACGTAGCGGCATATCCCGCCTTTCTCGCGGCGGACGACCATGCAGAGCTTCGCGTGGGTCTTCAAGCCCTCCAGTCCGTAGACGACATGCACCCCCGCGCTTTCGAGCGTCCTCGCCCACCCAATATTGTGTTCCTCGTCGAAGCGGGCTTTCAGCTCGACTAAAGCCGCGACCTGCTTGCCGGCCTGACACGCCTCCATCAGGGCAGCCACTATGGGGGAGTTCGTGCCGGTGCGGTACAGGGTCTGCTTAATGGCTAGAACGTCAGGGTCTTTCGATGCGAGGCGTATGAAGTCGATTACCGGCTTAAAGCTGTCGTAGGGGTGGTAGAGCAGTATGTCCTGCGAGGCTATGGCGTGGAAAATGCCCCTGCGGTCGTTGAACTCGGCGGGGTGATTCGGGATAAAGGGACGGTCTTTCAGGTCCGGGCGGTCCAGCTTGCAGATCTGCATGATGGCCGACATTCCAACCGGATCCTTTTGAGAGTAGACCTGAAACAGCTCCAGATCGAGGTTTCGCGACAGTATGCCGCGTATGCGCTTTGACGCGCCCTTTTCTATCTCAAGGCGGACGGGGCTGCCGAAGCGCCGTCTGTCGATGTTTTCAAGTATGCTGTGCATCAAATCCTCGGCTTCGTCCAGCTCTATCTCGAAGTCAGCGTCGCGCGTGACGCGGAAGAGGGCGGACTCGACTATTTTCATTCCGGGGAAGAGCGAATCGAGGTTCTCCTTCACCAAATCCTCTATCCAGACGAACTTTTCCGACGTCGCCCTGCGAAGCCCCATTTTTTCCATCTTGCCGGCCGCTTCGGCGGGGAGCTGAAGAAGCCTTGGGAAAGATTCCGGTATCTTCAGCCTCGCGAAAAGCTCCCGTTTTTTTTCGTCCGTCATGACGATGGCGATGTTGATGGATAGGCCGGAAATATGAGGGAACGGGTGGCTCGGGTCAAAGGCAAGGGGGGTGAGCGTCGGAAATATTTCGTCCTTGAAATAGTTGTCGAGATACTTCTTCTGTTTATCCTTGAGTTCCTTGTATGCCAGTATCTCTATGCCGTTTTTTTTGAGTTCCGGGACAATGTCGCCGTTCCAGCACTCAAGCTGCCTCTTTAAATCCGGCATGATCCCACGGCGTATGGCAGCAAGCTGCTCCGTGGCGGACAGGCCGTCGGGCGATCTGTCCGCCACGCCGACGCGGTGCTGCCCGCAAAGGCCGGACACCCTTATCATGAAGAATTCGTCAAGGTTGTTCGAAAAAATCGCGAGAAATTTAACCCGCTCAAGAAGAGGCTTGGACTTATCCATAGCCTCCTCAAGCACTCGCCTGTTAAAGAGGATCCAGCTCAGCTCGCGGTTGAAATATCTTTTTTCCGGCTCGTTTTCCTCGCACGTCCGGAATTTTGCGGTAGGCTCGGCAACGTCCAATTTAAATTCCCCTTTGTTTATATTACCCTTCTAAGCGTCCTTAAACTTAGCCAGCAATTCCTCGACGGACATTCCGGTTCTTATCCCGAAGCGAGTCAGGGCGAAATCATAACGCGCCGGATCGTCAGGGCGAAGCTTCCCGAAACCCTCCGTAGCCTGAATGGCGGCAATGCCGTCCGCGCTCTTGCGCTTGACGAAGCCAAGCCCGGTCGCGATCCGGAACATATGCGTATCCAACGGGACAATAATATCACAAGCCTGTACGCCGTTCCATCCGCCCGGATCCACATCATCCCGCCGGGCCATCCATCTGACGTACAGGGCCATGCGCTTGCAGGCGCTTCCCTTCGAGGGGAGGGGCAGGAGGTGAGATGATTCGAGCCCGGCAAAGTTGAGGATGATCCTGGCGAAATGCTCCATAGCGCCAAGGATTTTCCCCCTTGGGGCGTCAGGCTTGCATAGCGTGCCTGGTTTTAGCGACATGCCCTCCATGAAGAGGTTTTCGAGGCTTCCGTAAACGAGAAGCGCCTTGCCGATTCCGTAAAGGAACCTTGCCATTTCGTCACAGGCAGTAAAACGATGCACAAAATCGCCTAAACTCTCCGCCATCCTGTCATGGGAGTTTTCACGCCTCGCGTATTCAAAAAGGCCAGCAGCGGGGGAAGGGCCAGCAACGCCCAAAACCCTGCGGACGCTCGACAAAATCGACGCCACTCGCCCGTAAGCCAGTGACGAAGCTAAAAGCCCGGCTACCTCCCTGTCAGCGGCATTATCGTAATAATACAGAAATTCCAGCGGATCCGGCGATACGTACTCCCTGCGGTTATATTCCAGATACAAGCCCTCCAGAATCTCGTATGTCCTGCCCTCGTAAGGCGCGATGCAGGGCGCGTCAAGATCGGTCATTGCATGCTGTTGAGCGTCACCCTATTTTCTGGGCGGCTTCCTTCCCTCGGGCGGTGAGCCTGTATTTCTGCGTCGGGCTCCTCGGGGAGTCCGGCTGGGTCATCTCGACGAAACCGGCGTCTATGGCCGGGTCGAGGTAGTTTTTCCTGAAAGTCCCCCTGTGCGACATGCCAAGGCCCGACATCACCTCAGCCCCTGTAAGCGTACGGCCGCCAAATACGGATAGCAGACGTTCAAGAAAATCGGACAGCCTCACCGGGGCATCAGCCGCCTGACGAGTGACTGCTTGCGGAGTTTCGGCGATTTTCCCGGCCAGCTCTCCTGAAATCAGCTTAAGCATAAAGAGGACGAACGGGGCGGCGTTTTTCTGCCTGTCAGAACGTTCAAGCGCCATGAGATACTCCGCCTTATTCCCCGTCACGGACTCCTCGAGCCTCAAAGAAGCAAGTGCCGGGCGCCACTTTTGCATGAGCTCCTGATGCCACTGCCTTGCCAGGCGTCCGTTGCCATCCGTGAATGGGTGGATGTAAAGAAGGTGATAGTGGAATATCGAAAAGGCGATCAATGGATGCTCGCCCGGCTCGCTCAGCCACTCGAATAGCTCATCCATCAGCCGTTTGGCCGAGGACGGGAGCGGCGGCACGAATGCCACCTGAGCGCCGCGCATGACCCTGGCTTCCGTCGTCCTTAACGCGCCGGCGTCAGGGACGGATTGCCCGAACATATGCCTGTGGGCAGATAGGAGATCTGACATCGCGTAGGGGTCGCGGTGAGGCAACCCTGACCTATCGCTCATTTCAGCCGTTCCGCCAAGATCTGACGTCCTCTCCACGTATCTGCCCACAGCCTCGCAGACATCGCCTAAAATCTTCGATAGCCCAGATTCCATAACAAAAGGCGCCATCCAGCTCCTCTTGGATGCCATCTCTACCCCCCCCAGATTGTCATCGACGATCAGAACGCACAAACCGTTCGTTTGCGCCCAAGCCCTCGCAGACTTGAATGCCTGCCTACTCTTTAGCCTAACGTTAATCTCTGCCCATAATAGCAGGAATAACCTCAAAGCGGAAGTGGCTCTTGCAATCAAGCGTCGCGCAAGCGCCTCAAGACCGACAGCAAGCCGTCCATGTCAGGAGCAGGCAGCACAAGCGGCTTTCTCCCCAAAACCCTCTCCACGGTTTCCGCGCATGGAGCGCCCCACGCTATGAGCCTGGCGCCAAAATCGCGCCCTATCGTTCCGGAGTACGCCTCAGCCATTGCCGAGCTGCCGAATATAATGGCATCCAGCCCGCACGATTCCCACTGCTCCCTCATGATATCCAGCCCGGGAACGTCTCTGGGCATCATCCTGTACGTATGCACGGATTTCACGGAAGCGCCAGCGGCTCTCGCGGCCTCCTCCGACGCGTCCGACGCGCGCTCGTTGCGCGCAAAGACCACGGATTCACCTGGCTTTACGGCTTCACGGAGCAGCGATGCCAAGTCGCGGCTGTTCCCTGCCGCGACAAGATCCGGCTCAATGCCTATGCGGCGGAGCGCCGCAGCGGTTCCCTCCCCTATAGCGGCAACCTTGCCGCTGATGAGCCTCATGTCCCGGACGACGCGCTTAAGCTCGGCAGGGCCTCTCGGGCTTGTCAGCACCAGCCAGTCCGCGTCCCTGATAGTTTGCATGGCTTGCGCGGTTTTTTCAGAGCCGTCTGGCTCGATCGGCACCAGGGAAAGAAGCGGAAGGCCATAACAGTCGGCCCCAAGCTCCTCAAGCGCCCTCCCGGTATCCCAGCACTCCGGGTACGGGCGGCAGACCGCTATCTGCAGACCGGCAAGCGGCCCCCTGTGCGGCAAGAGATTTATCCCCGCCGTGCCTCCGAGGTATATCACGGCAGGCGCCGGCAAGCCGGACGATTTGGATATCCCGTTCATTTCAAGCAGAGTCCCGTCCAGACGCCTGGCCCTGCCCCATCCTCCCCAGACGACGACCGTCACAGCCGTATCCGGCGATTTGCCCATTTCGAGCAGTCTGGCCGACAGCTTGCTGAAGGAGGAAGCGCCCATGTAGAGCGCACCCGTCCCGGACTCCATTATGCGGCGCAGCTCCGGCTCGCTGACGCCGTCGCCCCTGTCGTGCCTCCTGTGAGCGGCAAGCAATGAGACAGAAGACGACGAATCCCTGTGAGTGACGGGCAAGCCTACGGAAGAGGCACCGCCAAGCGCGGAAGATACGCCCGGAACGGCGCTCCAGTCCAGGCCCGCCGACTCAAGCGCCATAGCCTCCTCCCCGCCGCGCCCGAACACGAACGGGTCGCCGCCCTTGAGACGCACGACCGTTCCCCCGCCGCGCCCAAGTTTTATCAAAAGCTCGTTTATCTCGCGCTGCGGCATAGTATGACGGCTCTCCCTCTTCCCGACAGCGTGAAAGACGCAGCCCGACGGGGCGAGCTGGAGGATGTCCGGGTGTATCAGCCTGTCATATACGATATGATCGGCCCGCGAAATACAGTCACGCGCCGCTATCGTGAGAAGCCTTGGGGATCCGCAGCCGGCACCGGCAAGAATCACGCTCATCTTTTTAAATCCTGCGTCATAAGTTCCGTCACGAGCCGCATCTCCCGCATCTCCTCCCATAGGCGCGACGCGAGCGCTTTAGCGTCTTCCTCGGACGACACTCGCCCGTTAGCGCTCATCGTCAGGCAGTCGCCCTGCCGGCCCTCCTCAATGCACGTTTCGTAAAGCGCGGACGTAAGCCTCATGACCCCGCCGGCCAGCTCGCCCCTCACTCCTATGGGGCAGACGCAGCCGAGGCCCAGCAGCCGCAGAAGCTCGCGCTCCGCCGCCGTCTCGAGCCACGTATCGAGATGGCACAGTTCCCGGGCTATCTCGTAGGCTTCGGATCCGGCGCGGGCTTCCATCGCTATCGCGCCCTGGCCCGCCGCCGTTATGAAGGGGAGCCTCACGGCGTTTTTCAGGCCTATCCCAAGCCTCTCCAGCCCTGCTTCCGCGAGTATCAGCGCATCCATATCCCCATTCCCGAGACGGTTCAGACGCGTTTCGATATTGCCCCTGCATGTGACGAACCTGAGGTCGCCCCTCACTCTTCTTGCCTGGGCCCGCCGCCTGAGGCTCGACGTCCCTATGACCGCGCCGGAAACGAGCGATTCCAGGCCTCCGCCGTCCCTCGTCACCAGGACGTCATGCGCCGGCCCCCTTGGCAGGACGGCCGCTAAGACGCACTCGTCGGGAAGGTTCACAGGCACGTCCTTAAGGCTGTGAATCGCCAGATCGCCGCTCCCGGCAAGCAATTCCTCCTCGATGGCCTTAACGAAGACACCGAAACCGCCGAAATCGACCAGATCCCTGCTTCTGTCTATGTCCCCGTGGCTTGCCACGATCCTGCATCGCGCGTCCATTCCTAGGCTCAAGAGCGCGTCAGCGCATTCTCTGGCCTGGGCAAGCGCGAGAGGGCTGTTTCTCGTCAAGAGCGTCATTGCCCTGCGCGGCGGATTCGATCCGCTAAAATGATATCCCCCACGGCACATGTTCATTATCGCTCTTTTCACCTCCGCGGCTTTAGCCGGATCTCGCCCGCCGCTCGATACGCCGACGTAGCAACCGTCCGCCTCGAATTGAGCGCACAGGGCGAAGTCCCCGGAACTGCCGTCAGAACACGCGTCGACGGCACAGCCTTCAGCCCGCGCCATCGCCATGACGCTGTCGAGGGCGGATGGCGGCACGGCAAGCACGGCAAATGACCGTCCGTTAAAATCCTCACGCGCGGCGCTTTTGCGCTCCCACCTTATCCTGCCCTCTGTTGCCAGGGCGCGAAGCCTCTCTGTCGCTTCAGGCGAAACAAGCCTCACGCTTGCGCCGGAAGCCAGCAGCGTGCCTATCTTGCGCTCTCCCGTTTTTCCTCCGCCTGCCACTAAAATCTCGTGCGCGTCGAGGTTGAGGGAGACTATCAGCCTAAAAGGATTATCCGGCATGATTAATCGCACTATCCATTCATCATCGCTCCTATGGCCCATGCCATAAAAATCGTGGCTATTTCCAGCGAAAACATCGTCGTAAGATGCCATCTGAGAAGACCAGGCACAAGCTCCTTCGGGAATATCCCCATCCAGTAGCCTACATTCTGCCTCATCGTCCTTGTCACGGTGCCAACCATGTTGCCGACAAGAAGCGCGAGCACCGCCTGCGGCACTGACAGGTCGCCATCAGCAAGCGCGGCGCGGGCCGACGACAGCGCGGCCATGACGTGCGCGAGCGCGCTTGCCGCTACAGCCCATCCATCCGGAGGAAGAAAGGCGTGCAGCCCCCAGAGCGCGACGTAGTCGGTGAAAGCCCGCTCCACGAACGGCATCGCCGCGTAGGCAAGCGCGAAAAATAGCCATGCCCATGGAAGCGAGCGGCAGATTGTCGCGAAAAGCCTCCTCCGGCGGGCCCGCGGGCTCTGTTTTAGCTCATTCCCGGCATCGGGCGCTTTAGCGGCGGACAAATCGCCCGCGCTGCCGCGCCTTGCCAGCAAAAAAACGACCCACGCGAAGCGCACGGCGCTCCGCGCGACTAATATCACGGCGTAAATCAAACCGGCGATCCCCGCGATACCAAAGGCCATCGCGGCGGTCCCCACCCACCTTCTCAGATATCCGGGGAAGGCAAGGGAGAGCGTTCCGTAAGTCGCCTCTTCCTTCGATATGCCGCCCTCCGCAAAAGAGCCCGCGATCATCGCGGCCCCGGAGCGGGCCGAGCCTAACGCCACGAGCATAGCCCCGGCTATCGTCCTGTGTATTCCGTGCCTGGAAAGAAACGGCACTATCGGCGCGAAGATCAGGTCAACTATCCCGAGGCTGAGTATTATCTCGCCTGTAATGAGCCCCGCTGAAATATTCAGCGTGAGCATGCATTCCGCGCGGAACAGCGCGCTCCAGAAAAGAGGAGACGTTACAGGAACTACTTCCATTGTCAGGCGGTCACGCGCTCCGATTCCTCCAGAGCAATAGGACTGAGAGATAATCGCATGTCGGCAAAATGGCCTCGCGCCCGCAGATTATGCTCTGCTCGCTCAGGCCGGCGCGATGCACCCTCACGGACAGTCCCCACGGCCCGGTCGATTCCACGAGCCCCGTAAGGCCCTCCCCAAGCGCGGAGGGCTTATACAGCGCGACGCAATCCGCCGCGCTCATGGATTCGGCAAGTTTTTCCAGAGGCGCCGAACCCGGCAGGACCGACAGGCGCTCCTCCCCTATGGCAAGGAATTCCCCGCTCAGGCTTGACGCTAAGGAATGAGCCGATATGCCCGGCATGAGCCTAAGCTCCAGATCCGGGCATAAGCCGCGCCATACAGAGTAAAGGTAAGATATCGTCGCGAACAGCACGGAATCGCCTATCACGGGCAGGGCCACAGTGCCGGCGCTCCCCCAGACGTGACGCAGATCGCGCAGCTGCCGGGCTATTTCCTCGTCCCTGCGCGGCGCCTCATGAATCATCGGGAACCAGAATTCATGCGCCCTGTTCTTTTTCCATTCCCCGCAAAAGCACGCGCTCAATATGTCCCCTGCCACGCTCACCCGCCCGGGAGAGGAGACGGGCAGGAACACGGCGTCCGCCTCCTCGATGACGCGGAGCGCCCCGACAGTCACCAGATCGGGATTCCCGGGCCCTATTCCCACCCCGTATAGTATCAAAGGATCAACCCCGTTTCAAAAAATAGAAATCGACTTCAATATTTTTCATGGCTATCAAGCTGCCTCAGAAGGCCGTCCAAGGCACTGAACAAACTATATAGTCACAGTGTCAATGCGCGGCCTTATATTTTTTCGCACCAGGCGAGCAGGGAGGCTGTCTCGCTTATCCGTTCAAGATCCGGCTCTTTGGGACGGCTGATCAAAATCAGCGGAATGCCGAGGCCCGCGGCGGCAAGCGCCTTGGCGTTGACTCCGCCAGCCTCGCCGGACTCCTTGGCTATTATGCATTTTACATTCATGTCGGCGCACAGAGCCTCGTTGAAAGCGGCGCCGCCTGGCCCCCAGGCCGCGATTATCTCTTTTGGCTCAAGCCCGGCCCGCTCCGCCAGGAGCAGGCTCTCGGATGTCGGAAGCGTCCTTGACAGAATCTTTCTTCGGGCTTCGCGCAAAGCGGGAAGCAATCGCGGAAGCATTTTGACGCCGACAGATAAAAATACCGTGTCCCCATCTTCCGTAAGCTCCACGCTCTTTGCCGCGGCATCCTCGGGGGTTTCGGCCTCCACCGCGCCGGCGGGGAACGATTCGGCCCTTGAGAATCTGCAAAGCGGGATGCCCGCCGTCTCGCAAGCGGCTTTTATCTCCTCTGTTGCGGATGCCGCGAACGGATGGGTGGCGTCAATCACGCCGCGCGGTTGCCCGGCTGGGGGATCGAACAGCGATGCCCACTCATCCCTCCCGCGAGCGCCCACAAGCGCCGCCGCCCCATCTGGAACGGATGCCAAGCCTGTTTCCCCGGCTACGGAGACGGTGACGCTATAACCATTTTCCAAGAGAGCGGAAGCGGCTTGCCGGCCCTCGCTCGTGCCTCCAAGCACGAGAAACGTGCCGGATGCCAGAGATTCCCGCGTGCCAGGCTCAGAACCGTAGCCTCTTGCCTCAAGGAATATTTTCCGCCTCTCCGGGCCGCAATGGTACTCGCGCACAGCAGGCGACATGAAAAACATGACCGTTCTCATGTCCACGGCGCTCTCGTTCAGGCTTTCCACAGGGATTTCCAGTATGGATTCATTCTCTCTCCCCGCGTCTTTTGCCAGAATCAGACGCCGTTTTGAAAAAATCCGCCGGACCTCGGCAAGTTTCTCCGCCAAGCCCCGTTTCACCGGATTGTAGAGAGCCACGGCAATGCCTGCCCTCTTTGCGCCCTCCATGGCACGCAGGACCGAATCCCAGGGCTGCAGGTAGTCGGAGAGCGATAGCAGGGCAAGTCCGTTCGAATAGGGGGCGCCGATAGCCTTTGCGACAGCCTGGGCCGCCGTTATGCCCGGAATGAGACGCACGCGAAGATCGCCGGCTAGGGCAAGCGCCAGCGGGGCAAGGCCAAACAAGCCGGGATCGCCGCCTGAGACTAATGCAACGGAGTAGCCGGACTCGGCGAGCGCCAAAGCGCGCCTCACCCTGTCCTCCTCCTCACCCATGCCGTAGCGCTCCACGATTTTGCCGTGCTTGAACAGCGGAGGGAGCAGGTCGACATAGAGCCCGTAACCGATGATCACGTCCGCTTTGGATAGGGCGCCCGTCGCTTCCGAGGTCAAAAATTTCGCGTCCCCGGGGCCCGTGCCGACTATGAAGAGTTCGCCGGATTCCGTGAGGCTCGATATCGAAAGCGCTACTGTGACGCCCTCCTCGGCCCGGCGCGGGCCAAGCAACGTTCCCGCGCTTGCCGCGGCCTGTTCCGATACGCCGGGAAGGCCGATATGACGCGAGGCCGCCGAAGGGGAAAAATCGCCTTCCTGCGTCAGCAATTCATCGTCAGTGACAATAGTAAGAGGCAGGCCATGCCGCCCGGCCAGCTCTATGATGCCGCCCTCGTCCGACTTGATCTCGGCTGTCCGGAACTCGCGGAGGGCTTCCACGAGAAAGGGGCCTTTCGGGCTTGACGAGAGCGCTTTTCTTAAAACGCGGTCGAGCGCGGCGCTTGACGAGCCCTTCCTGCAGCCGATGCCTGCCGATATGACGCGAGGCACGATCTGCGGTTTAGCCCCGGCAAGGCGCTGCACGCTTCTCGGGGAGATAATAAGATCCGCGTCCTGCTGAGAGCCGGCAACTTCGTAGCCAAAGGGAAGAGGAAGGGCAATGCCGCAAGACTCGAACAATGGATCCACCCACACTGAAATTTTGCCATTTGAGATGAGCTTTCTTATGACGGATGCCAGGGCGGCGCGAAGAAGGACTTTCCAGCCGTGTCTTGAAGCCCATAGATCCGGCGCGACAAAGCCGCTGCGGTCGCTTGCCGCGGTCGGGACAAAGACAGCGCCATAGGACGAGAGGGCTTCCGCGCAGTTTCTGGCAAGATCCGTGGCGCCTCCCAAATGCCCCGATATGACCGGAATCGCGACGGCGCCGTCTTCTGAGACAACGACAAGCGCGGGATCGGCGGTCTTGTCCTTAAGAAGCGGCGCTACGGAGCGCACCGCTATGGCAAGCGCGCCGACGAAGATAAAAGCTCCCGCCTCATTCCATCTCGACGAGAAGACTTCCGCCGTTTTGTCCGCGATCTCAACGCGCTCGGCGCCCAGCGCGTCCGCCAGCCTTGCGGCTACGTCCCAGCCGCCCTCGTAGTGAAGGATATAGGCGTTTTTTGTCCGCGCCTGCATCAGCGTCTCGCTCCGTGAGAAAAATCCGGGGCATACAGCAGGCTGCGGGACGATGTGTCCCTGTCGACGCAATCGCCTATCACCAGGAGGGCGTGCTTCGTCACCCCGGCCTCGCGCAGCGAATCCGCAAGCCCGGCCAGCGTCGTTACCTCGGCTTTCTCATCCGGCCATGTCGCGCGATATACCCACGCCGCCGGAGTGTCCGGGCGGCGGCCGGAAGCGACGCAAGCGTCCGCTATCTCCTGAGCCCTGTCAGCGGAGAGAAAGACGGCAATCGTGCTGCCGTGCGATGCCAGGCTCTCCATGTTCTCCGCCTGAGGCGCGGGAGTCCTCCCTGCCATCCTCGTGCAGATAAGCGTCTGCGAGCCGCCGGGAACAGTATACTCTATGCCGAGCCGGGCAGCCGCGCCCTGCAGGCTGGAGACGCCAGGCACTATCTCGCACAATATGTTTTTCCCTTTCAGCATGATAATCTGCTCCGATATCGCCCCATAAAGGCTGGGGTCGCCCGTGTGGAGGCGGACTACGGTCAGCCCTTTTCCCACTGCCTCCTCCATCGCCGCAACCTGCTCCTCGAGCGTCATGGCAGACGAGTCGGCCATCTCGCAGCCAGGCGGCGCGAAATCCAGTATCTCCTTGTTGACAAGGCTGCCGGCGTACATCACGAAGCCCGCCATTCCCAGCAGCTTCGCGCCCTTGACCGTTATAAGATCAGGATCCCCCGGGCCAGCGCCCACTATGTACACCTTGCCGATAGGCCTCGTCATTCTCTGTCACCCCAAATTAAATCTATAGGACTGCTGCCGATCAAAAGCCATTCCGCGCCTGCCTTGCGCCCGATGGATGTTTGCGCCCGCCAGAAGCCGACACTTGCCCCAAGCCTGTCCAGATAGGCCAGAGCCTTTGACGTCGTGCCGGGGGTGATCGAAGAGAGAAGCACCCTGCCGCCCGGAACGAGGCGATCCCAGCATGACGCGATCACCGCTTCCAGATCAGCGCCATGCCCTCCAATGAACGCAGCGTCAAAGCTCCAGCGCGGCACGTCGTCGGGAGCTTTGCCCAGTATAAGGCGCAAACCAGCCTCAAGCCCGGAGCGCTCCGCGTTCCTTTTAGTAAGGCCCGACGCCTCGGCAGAAACTTCGATGCTCGTCACCGAACCTCCGCCCGACGCACGTAGAAGCTCAACCGTCATCGCGCCGGTGCCAGAGCCTATCTCTAGCACTCTGGCACCTTCAAGCGGCGCCAATAAGGAGAGTATGAGCGCCCTCGACGCGGCTTTGGTCATCGGAACGCCGTCAGCGCGTTCGAACCACGCGTCGCCATATACCCCACGCGGAGGGACGCGCATTTTCAAGGCTTCTCCAGCCAGAGCATCCCCATCTTTCCGACGTACGGGCAACGCACGAGATCGGTCAGGGTATCCGCCTCAAAGACCAGCTCATTGGGCAGGCCAAGATCCCAGCCGACAGCGGCCCACATGCCGGAAAGCTCAGGATCCTCAGCTATCCACTTGATATGCGCTATGGCTTCCTGCGCCGGACCCAAGAGAACCACCAGAGCCTCGGCGCCGAGGAGCTTTTTCGCCAGCTCGCTCCTCGGCGGAAGCGCCCGCCCGTGAAGCGTGACAGATGCCACGTTCACCCACGAGCGCCCTATATGAGCGGCAAGCAGTTGGAGGGATGAAATGCCGGGGACGATCGCCACGTTGTCCCTGCCGAAATGCATCGTCACTTTTCGGGCAAGACTGTAAAAGCCCGGGTCTCCGCTCACGGCAAGCACGACATTCCCATACTTCGATTCCCTCTCCAGAACCTCGACCACCTCACGGGCCATGCCTGATGATGACAGTTCCACCTTTCTCGCCCTGGTTAAAAACGCCACGGCTTCGAGCATCCTTCTCCCGGCCACAACGACATCAGCGGAGGATACCTCCCTGACTGCCTCGCTGGTCATGTGTTCGGCGGTTCCTGGCCCAAGGCCCACAATCTTTATCATGAAAGCTCACGCGCGTTTTTTGATTTCCTCGATCATCGCGTCGAGGTTCGGAGTCCTGGCGAGTTCCCTGTCCGGAAGCGAGAATGTCAGGCACGCGCACTCGGATACCCCGATGGCGCCGAGCATGGCCGTCTTTACGATCCTCTCGATAAGCTCGCGCAAGGCAGCCTGTCCCCACGGCTTCTTTGATATCCTCGTGGCAACCTCGTCGGCCATCGTGCTGTCCAGTATGGCGCGGACTTCATTGCTGTCAGCGCCGTGCAGGGCAGAGTACGCGGCAAGAGCCTCAAGCCTCCCGTCGCTCTTCGAGCTGTGGGTGTCGAGCGACCCCGCCGAAAGCTTGGCGAACTTTCCTATCTGCCCTATGAGGATCAGCTTTTCAAACCCGAAATTGCCGCTGATGGCAAGCGCGTCTCCGGCGAAGTTGCTCATGTTGACGATCATTCGTTCCGGAACGCCAAGGAGCATCGCCATCCTGCGCCCGTAATTGCCTGGGACGAGACAGACGATCTTTGCGCCTGAGGCCGACAGCACGGACAGCTCGGATTTTATCGTGCCTACTATCGCCTCCGTGCTCATAGGGGAGACAATGCCGTTCGTGCCTAATATGGAGAGGCCGCCGACTATTCCAAGCCTTGGATTGTATGTGCGCTTGGCAAGCTCCTCGCCGCCGGGGATAGAGATGGAGACTATGGCGCCGCTTCCGTGGGGAAGCTCCGTCTCTATGGATTTCCTGATTAGCGCCATAGGACTTGGGTTTATAGCCGCTTTCCCTGGAGGGATCGGAAGCCCCGGTTTTGTGACCACGCCGACGCCTTTGCCGCCAAGCACCGTCACACCCGCCGCGTCCAGAATTTCGACAGACGAGACTATGACAGCGCCGTGAGTGACGTCCGGGTCGTCGCCCGCGTCTTTCGTCACCCAGGCCTCCGCTCCCTTTTCGGTTCTGAGACATCCCGTAATCGGAATCGTCACGTCGCTTCCGCTAGGAAGGGACAGCTCTACCCTGCAACAGCTCTTGCCCATCAGGAAACGAACTGCCGCGACAGCAGCAGCGGCTGCGGCCGTCCCGGTGGTAAAGCCTTTCGATCCCCCATTGAACGCCCTATCCATGCATTACCTCCCGAAATTCGTCAGCTTCCCAAGATCCTCAGCCACGCCCATTTTGAGCCTTAGAAGCGAGGGGCGGGATATATCGGCTTCGGAAACGTCGAAAACCCTGCCTTCCCGGACAGCCCTCAGGCCGGAAAATCTTGGATCCGACATAAAGTCGGCGGCGCTCATGGCATTCATGGCGCCATTCTGAAGAAGCACGACGTCAATTTCTTTATCAGCGGCAAGAATACGCTCTGCCCCCAAACTCGCAATAACGCCGCCCTGAAGCGCTCGGGCAAAGCCGGAGGCCGCGTTCCGAAAACCTGCCAGCTCCATCATGCGGGCCGCCCACGAATCAGGCGCGCACGTAGCCAGGCTTCTGCCGTTAGTAATCAAAACGGCGCCGGCCGCGTTTTTTCTGACAGTACCAGCCGACAAAAGGGACTTTGCCTCAAGGGCCGCCCTTTCGGGCGACGCGTCCCCCACAAGCCTGGACAGCAACTCTATATACCCCGGGAACTCCTCCCAGGTCGGAGGGTCTATCGCCAGTACCTTTACGCCTAAGCCGCGAAGCCTCTCGTATAGCGCTTCCTGCGAACGGACGAGCATTGGCCGCGTAAGCACCAGATCCGGCTTAAGCGACAGAATCTGCTCAAGCCCCGGCTTAGGGCCGAGAAGGGGAATGCCGGCAGCCAATTTCGGATCGTCCCCGCTGCTGGCCGCCGCAATATAATCCTTCGCGCCTATAGCAATCAGGTTCTCCGTATGCCCCGCGTAAAGGGACACGATACGTCTGGCTGGAGCGTCAAGCCTCAGCACGACTCCGGTATCGTCGGCTGCCTCGATATATTCCGCCTGTTCCCCTTCAGCGCTGGGGGCCTGCGCTATGCAGAGCCGCCCAGCGAAAAGCAACAATACAAGTATACTCTTTTTTGCTAAATTCAACACTTAACCCTCCGAAGTTATGCCCAATCCGTGTACAACTTTGTGGAAAAGTGGCCTAAATTCAGATGATGCCGCTCAAAAGGCATTGTTGATAAGTTGGAATGGTCAAAAATCCGCCTCATGCTTGCCACGCCGGAACAATTTTTTCGCGGATTCTCACTCGCTCCACGCTTCACGGAGCTTGTCCACCAATAGCCTCTGAACGGCCTCCAACTGACCTAAGCCCTGGAACCTCGCGCTCGTCTCATACCCCTCTCCGGCAAGGAGGCTCTTCCATGACTCGGCCTCGCTGCCGCCGATGTCGTTATAGGCGTGGTCGCCCGCCACCAGCATGGCCGGAACGAGCGTGACCCTCTTATTTCTCGTCTTCTTAAGCTGGGCCAGGACGTCGTCGTAGGACGGCAAGCCTTCGATCGTCCCCACAAAAAAGTTGGGGGATTCCCGCCAGAGCGCTATTTGCAGGGCGCTGTACGCGGCATCCGAAAAATGATGCGTCCCATGCCCTACAAAAACAACGGCCCCGCCGCGCGCCTCGGACGCGTAAGCCGCCAGAAGCGACTGCGCCAGCCGCTCGAAATCCATGGCGTTCGAAAGGAGCGGCTTTGACAGGGATATCCGCTCGAAACCCGCTTTCGTGCCGCTCTCGTTCATAACCTTAAATCCGTTCACCACGGCCTCGAGATCCTGGTACTCAGCGCCCGGTATCACGTGCGTGGAGAGAACCGCGACATCCGTAAAGCCCTCGTATGCCATTTTCGCAAGGGCTATGGCCGGCTCGTCTATCACGCGCCCCTGCTCGCTCGCTATCTTGCGCATGATTATGCGCGACGTGTAGGCGACGCGTATCTCAGTGTCAGGGAAGGCCCGCCTGACTGCCGTCTCCACGGCGGCGATTGCGGCTTGCCCCTCCGGAACGCTGCTCCCGAAGGCCGCTATGAGTATGCCTCTTTTCATCTCGCCCTGTTCTGCCGCGAAAACGGCGCCAGAGCCCGTGCTGCTGAAAACGCATAGCGCCAAGGCGAACAACAAAATGCGCCTGAAACCTGAAAATCCCAGCAAATTTGATCCGCGCACGAAAAACTCCCCCTCATCATGAATGAATGAGACAAAATTCACGCCATGCGCAGGAGTGCGTTCATTGATGCCGCACAGAGCCCTGAACCGCCTCTCGGGCCTCGGATGAATACGGACGGGATGCCGGAAGCCATCAGCGCTTCCTTGCTATCCGCCGCTCCGACGAACCCGACAGGCATTCCGCACACGAAGTCCGCCTGAGCGCCATGTTCACATAGCTCAAGAAGCCGGAAAAGGGCGCTGGGGGCGTTGCCGAAAGCAAAAATCCTCACCCCGCGCTCAAGCGCTATGCCCACGGAAGCCATAGCCCTCGTCACGCCTTCATCTTTAGCCCTCCGGGCGGTTTCCTCGTCATGGATGAAACAGACAGTTTCGAGCCCCAGGCGCGAACACTCCTCGCGGGAAATGCCTGCCTTCAGCATCTCCACGTCGCAGAATATCCGCCCGCCGGAGGCAAATGCTTTCCTCGCGGACTCGATAGCGTTATTTTTTGATCCTATCAGGCTCGCCAGAGAAAAATCCCCTCCTGCGTGAACGACCCGCACAGCCACGTCAAAAAGATCTGGGGCTATCGCGTAGCATGAAAGGGCGCTCCTGATAATCTCAAAACTTCTCGCCTCGATATTCGCGGGATTCTTCTCGTATTCCGGCCTTACTCCGCTCACGCAAGACTCTCCTCCCCGGCATATAATAAGCGCGTTGCCAGTTAACCCAATGCAGCGCCCCATGCCACTCGGAACAATAAAGAACCGAAAACGCGCACGCACCTGCCCTCGCAGGCAACATTCCGCCGCAACGGACGTCTGACTGGTCTCCTGGCTCCCATTCATCCTAATCCCGCGCCTTCCCAAAATTTTCCAACGAAAATTTCAGTGGCATAGTGCGGTTTCGTCCTGGTTACAGTGGCGGGGCCGCTCCGGCCATTAACCGGATTCCCTATTCAGACGCCGGCGTGAATCGACTGCCAGGACATTATAACTCGTTTTTGTATTTTAAGTGTGAGTTCGTTGCTAATATGCTGGAATGGCGCGGCCAATCCGCAGCCAACAGGGCTCAGGCATTGCTGCGGGCAAGCCAGCCATCAATGAGCCGCCTTGAAATGCTGATCCTTGGAGGCAGATCCGGGAGGTCATAGGGCGAAAACCAGCGGACATCGGTAATCTCAGTCCCGTCCGGCACCGGCTCGCCGCTCTCCCAGTCCGCTCGGAAGCCCAGCATCATGGACGAAGGGAATGGCCACGGCTGGCTCCCGGCATAGCGGATATTTTTGACCCTTATGCCGGACTCCTCGTAAACCTCCCTTTCCACCGCCTGCTCGACGGTCTCTCCCGGCTCGACGAAACCTGCCAGCACGCTGTAACGCCCTTCAGGAAAGCTCGCGTTGTGCCCCAAAAGAAGACGCCCTTCCTTCTCGACGGCGACTATCATGGCGGGACTGAGGGACGGAAAGACCATCCGGCCGCATCCGAGGCATACGCGCGCGGGCTCCGCCTCGCAATCTTCCATGAGCGCGCCGCAACGGCCGCAAAATCTATTGTCCGCGTATAAGCTCATCATCTGAAAAGCGGCACCGGCGCGCAGGAAAAGCCTTTGCCCTAAAATAACTGCCAGATCCCGCCGGCTTACGGCGACAAGCCCGCATGGAACGGCCGCGCCTTCAGCCAGCAGTCCCCACATTGCGCCGCCCTCAGGCGTCTTCGAGACATGCCCGAAGCGCTCCAAGGCCTCTTTATAATTTTCAAGCTCGCAGGATCGGGGCAAGGACATAACTGACCTCAAGAGCAGGACGTTCGCGTCCCGCGTCCTGTCGAATAAAAAGAACGGCCCCTCAGGCACCGCGCAGTTCCTTCTTCAAAACCTTGCCGAAGCTGTCCTTGGGAAGCTCGCTCAAAATCTTCACCGACCTCGGCGCTTTGTAGTTTGGAAGCTTCGAGCGCCCGTATTTCACTATGTCGTATGCCCGCGCCGCGCATCCATCCTTCAAAACGACGTACGCCTTGACGATCTCCCCTTTTATGCCTCCCGGCACGCCTATCACCGCAACCTCCGAGATATCCGGATGGCTCTTTAAAACGGCCTCCACCTCGCCAGGATACACTGGCGAGCCTCCCGCTACGATCACGTCCACGGCCGGCGAAACGATGGTTATGAAGCCGTCCTCGTCTATCCTGACTATATCCTGCGCG
>JAIROA010000059.1 GCA_031257775.1 Synergistaceae bacterium | reverse complement strand
CGAGAGCACGTAAGGACAATTCGCCTCTAAACATGAACGTTTTACGAAAAACCGCGCTGTCGCTGACGAGGAAGGCCGATCTTGGACGTAAGCGGTTAGGGGCCAGAAAAAAGATGCTCAAAGAGTTAATGCCCTGTTGAAATCGAATTGGTACTACACAGCGAGACATGGCAAGACAAAAATCGGCATGGATCGACGTTTCTCGACACGCCGACGGTCAAGACCTCCGGCAGAGCCTAGGCCTTGACTACGGTTTCGGGGCGTATGGGTTGTCGAAAATTCTGACATCGCTCTCGCTGCCGTCGGTGAATATGATTTTCATCGAGACGAACCATATCTTTTCTTTCGAGTCCGTTATGAGGCACGATTGCAATATGTCGTTCAATGCGTCAGGGAGTCCGGCCTCGTTTTCGCCCTCTTGCCGGAAGACGCGCTCCATGTTCGGCGTTTTCCTGTTCACGCCGTACATCACCCGTTCCACGATGTCTCGGTCGTTAAGGGAAAACGCCAGATCCGACATCACGTTCGTCGAAACGCTGGTACCGTTCTCGTCCTGCGTGAAATCGACCCATTCTATGTCCCGGTCCAGCATCGTCTTTGCCTCTGTCATACGTTCCTCGCGGTAGTCGAAGGTTATTTCATACGGGCCGTGCACCGAGCCTTCGTCGTCGATGTATTTTATCCATAGGTTTTTAGCCGGCCCCTGGCCGAGCGTCACGCTCCTCATAGGCCACGGCCGGCCATTCGCGCGGCTGTCGCGCGAGAAGCCGGTAGACCTGAAATCTTCTGACCGCGAAACCTTGTAAAGGATTTCTTTCGTCGGCGACCCCGTATGGATCCATACGTCGAACTTCCCGTCCTCCTTGCTCCGCAAATATTCGACCCTTACCTCGGGCTCTTTGCGCTGGCTGGCATTGGCGTCGATTTGCGGGACGATTTCTTCCTTGGCATCTTCGCGCCGTCTCGCGTAAGCGGCATCGTAGGCAGGTTGAGACGCAGCCACGCTTTCAGCTTTGTACCCTGGCAGCAGCTTCACGGCAGGGCCATCGGGAGACGCGACCATCGCCAAGGCCCATAGCAGAGACAGGGTAACCGCACATGCCCCAATGTCGGCAAGCCACGCCGCCCCCCGCCATCGCCCGCCCATAGCGGCCAGCACACAGGCCAGGGCTGCGACGGAGACGCCTGGCACGGCCAGATTCAAAAACGGGTATCTCTTTGAGAGTTCGTAAACGAGCGCGAAGAGCAACAGGAAAAACGTCCCGGGCTTTATGGAAAAAGCGCGTTTCACTATGACGCGCAGGTTCCTGTATAGGACCGCGAGCACGTGCCCTGCGCAGGAGCCGTATTCGCTGCCCCCTTCCATGAGACGGCACGCGCCCAGCCGTTCGGCCTCGTCCGGGTTGGCCTTCATATATTCCCAGAGCGAGTACGCCGCTTCTCTCTCCGCATCGGTCATCGGCGACCCGCGCCTGGGACTGGTGAACCGTTCCAAGTAGACCGACTCGAAATAATCGACCACGACGTCGAATACCCCGGAATCGTATAACGCTGCCGCGCTCCAGCCGCCCACCGCCAGTCTGGACTCGTGCGCCGCCAAGGCCGCGCCCCACTGCGGGCTGCCCTTCATCCTCCTGATGGTGCGCAGGATGCTCGACACGTTGCGCCCAAGTATTATCGCCATATCCCTCATGCTCCACAGCGCAGACGAAACCGAGCCGTCGCGGCCGGGAACCAGGTGGCTGAGATCCGGCGCGTCGCCCGCGTACTCATCCTCCAGCATCTCGTACCGGCGCGTCGCGCTGCCCTCATAGGAACCGTAGTCCCTTACGTAGCTTTCCATCCTGCGATAGATTTTGACGCGATCAGAGCGGAAGGATGAAAATTTAGCGGCCATGCGCGAAACCATGTCCGCCGGCAGGAGCTTTAAAAACGGGGCGCGCTCGCAATCAGATGCAATTGATTCCCATCCCGCCGCCATATATCATCCCTCCTGTCGAGGCTGTCCCGCGCGTGGCGCTGCAAGCCCCTGGCGGTCACTCGCCAGGCTCGATCTGGCGCGGCAGGCCGCCATATCTCTCCTCGTAACGCCTGATCTCGTTTTTGAGCGAGCGGACGAGGAGCGCGTTGAAGGACTCGCCGTAAATGGCCGACAGCACCTTGCCCTTTGCGTATGTTGCCTCGTCGAAGCGCGTCTGGATCGCCACCCTCCCAGGCTGCTTCGCTGTATATTTGTCTGTCTCCGTAGGCATTTTACCATCTCCCAACACTTCATTGAGAGAGGTTAGAGGTTTTATTAATAATATTTCTAGTATCTATAATATGTATAGTATCTTTAGATTTTGTTTGATATAATGCCCGACAGATTCAGCGAAAGACCAGAGCGGCCGGCGGAAAGCTGGCGGCGCAAGTATGCAAATTTAGCGGCTACGCCTAAATTAGGTTGTCCTGCCTGAGGAGGTGAAAGCTAAAGCTACTGAAAAATAAGGCATTTGTACGGTATTTCAAAATTTTGCGTCGAAACTATAAACAGCAAGAAGTAAAAAAACGGGAGTGCGCTAATAAATGAAGAAGATACTCACGCTTACGTTTCTTATATTGATATTGTGTTCGAACGCGGCGTCTGCGGCGGCCAAGGGTCCGTTTGTCGTGCATAAAGGGCCGTTTGGGCCGGACATCAAGGGTTTGCAGCTCGGCCAGAAATTTAAGGATTTTGGTGAAATGTATGCATTAATGGCACCTTTTGATGATATTGGTATTTGGGTAAGGCTTTTCGTTGTTAGCGACGGACAAGAAGTAGGCTCTCTCAGATGGATTATGGATAAATCCAGAGATGCTTTTATGCAAGCAGATAATTTGCGCGATTTTTATTTTTATAAAGATCCCTCAAGCGGATTCGGCTTGTTCACATCTGGAGCGTCTCGAGAGTCTCTAATTCAGAGAAAGAAGCTGGCAGCGCTTGCGTGAAAAATATAACAAATTCGAAAGGCGGGGGAAATGAGTATGGGCCTTGACGATATTGCTAATGAGATCCTTGCCAATAAAAGCATCCATGCCTTGCTTGCAAAAGCTATCGATGGCAAGCAATCGTTATGCGAACACCCGTTCAAAAAGCTTGTAGAGTATCAGCGAGACGCTTACGCCAAAGAAGGCCTTTCAATAGATAAAGAGGGCTTTCAGGTAGGCGAGCCGTGGAATGGGGACATCAAAAACGCGTGCGTGGCGTTTATCAGTTCGAACCCGGCGTTCAACCCTCATGAGTATTTCCCCCGCTATCACGCAGGCACGAAAACAATCTCGATGCCGAACGGGAGGCAGCTCAGCTTTGATAAAGCAAGGGAGTTTTTCGAGCGTCGATTTAAGGACGCCCACATAACGGACAGCGGGGTACTTCAAGTAAAATGTCTCGACCGACACAACGGCGCATGTCACTATCAAACGGTTCCATATTGGGGATGCGTCCGCAACAGCATGGAAACGCTGTGGCCTAATGCGAGAAAACCCGGCGACACCAAGGAAACGTACGTGAGAAGGCTCATGAGAAAAGCGGTCAGCATGGAACTGGTGCCGTTCAAGTCGTCCGGCGAAAAAGGCGTTCCAGAAGCGCTGCCAACCTGTTTGAGGAATTTTGCGAGACATATCCTGCCGCACGTAGCCGCACCGATAATCGTCCTCGTCGGGAAAAAAGTACGCAGGGCCTTCATGGATTTT
>JAIROA010000135.1 GCA_031257775.1 Synergistaceae bacterium | reverse complement strand
CACGGCTATGTAGTCCATGTCGTGATCCATGCCCCACTTGATGTCGCTTATGTCCTTTTCGGTCAAGGTCGGCACGGACAGGTCGGCGCCAGGGACGTTCACTCCCTTGCGCTCCCCAAGCATCCCTCCCACCAGCACCCGGCATGATATCTCGCCCCGCTCGATCTTTTCGACCTTGAGGTGAATGGCGCCGTCGTCTATGTAAATATCCTGACCTATCTCGGTTTCCTCCGGCAGCTCGGCATAGCTGATGCTGACGCCCTCTTCCGTCCCTTCCCGCTCATCGACGTAGAGATTGAACATGTTATCGGCCTTCAGCCGCACCGCTTCATGTCCGGCAAGCAGCCCCGTCCTTATCTCCGGGCCCTTAGTGTCAAGTATCGTAGCTATAGGGAATCCGTTTTCGGCCTCTATCCGCCTCACCATTTCGAGCATGTGACCATGCCCCTCATGATCGCCGTGGCTGAAATTAAACCTTGCCACGTTCATCCCCGCTTTGACGAGATCCCTCAGTTTATCTATTTCCGCGCAAGCGGGCCCGAGCGTGCATACTATTTTTACCTTTCTGATGCTCATTGCCAAAACCTCCCCGCGCGATAAAGCGCGCTTGTTTTACATATTTTTACAAGTTATTCTAATTCCAAATCAACTCATAACAGACGAGTTGATTTGGAAAAAACCTCGGGCACTTCGTGTTGGGCGCAACATTGCGTTGCGTAATTCCGGCTTAACGTGAATGCCAACGCTTTCCGGGTTCAGCTCTTTACCCTTCATGCCACGGAGGCATGCCCGCCGGAAAGATCGGTTATCTTGGCGGCCAGATCCGGCACCATCGAGACCTTCATGCTTCTCATCTTAAGAAGCCCCTGCTGATCCGGCGTCTCAAGATCCAGCAGAACCGGCATGTTTCCCGGAAATTTTTCAAGCGCTGAGTGAAGCGAGCTGTAAAAATCATCCGGAAGCCCTTCCGTCCGCACGCGTATGCGCACCGCCCCGGCCCGCCTCTCGCGGACTCCCTCCAGAGGCTCGATCTCGTCCAGCACCATGGAGGTTTCGCCCTCACTGCGCACTGTTCCGGTAATCACATAAGGAGAGCCGACGGAAAGGAGCGGCTTCACATGCGGCCACTGGCGGGGAAAACAGACGACCTCTATTTTGCTTGAGGAATCCTCCACGGTAAGTATGCCCATCGGATCGCCCTTTTTAGTGTACTTCTCGCGGAAGTCGGACAAAAGCCCCAGAGTCACGGCCGGAGAGTCCGCCATTTTCCAGTGCGCGAGATCCCTCAGCGGACATGTGGCATATCTGTATTCGTCCGCTAAAAACGCGTCGTAAGGGTGCCCCGATATATAAATCCCGACAGACTCCTTCTCCAACTCCAGCAGCCTGTGCTGCTCGTAGTCAGGGACATCGGGCATCCGCGGCTCGTCCGGTGCCTCGGAGTCGTCAAAGAGCGATTTCTGGTTCGCGAAAGCGTCCCTTCTCGATGCTATTTCCACCATGGCCGGAAGAGCCTCCATGAGCTTCCTCCTGTTTGGCTCTATCGCGGAGAACGCGCCTGAGCGCACCAGGTTTTCCAGCACTCCCTTGTTCACGGTCCGCAGGTCTACCCTCGTCACGAAGTCCCACAGCGACTTGAACGGGCCTCCTGAAGCGCGCGCCTGCAGGATGCTCTCCACGGCGGCGGCCCCGGCCTTCGCCACGGCGGAGAGGCCGAACAGTATCAGGCCGTCCGATACGGTGAAGCTGGAGCGCGATTTATTGATATCCGGGCCAAGCACATCGAGGCCGATGTTCCTGACCTCGCTTATATATCTGCCAAGCACGTCCATCTTCGAGCCGATGAGAGCCGACAGGTACGAAGCCATAAATTCCGGCGCGTAATGAGCCTTGAGGTAAGCCGTATGATAGCTGATGAGGGCATAAGCGGCGCTATGCGACTTGTTGAAGCCGTAACCGGCGAATTTCTCGATGATGTCGAATATTTCCGCCGCCTTCGCGCCTGAAACGCCCTTTTCCTCCGCGCCCTTGACGAACTTCGCCCGCTGCGACGCCATGACTTCGACTTTCTTCTTTCCCATCGCCCGCCTGAGGAGATCCGCTTCCCCAAGGGAGTATCCGGCAAGCCGCGCGGCGCACTGCATGACCTGCTCCTGATAAAGTATGACTCCGTAGGTCTCGCCAAGCGCGTCCTCAAGCAGCGGGTGGGGATATTCCACCGGCTCGCGCCCGTGCTTGCGCTTCACGTACTGGTCGGCCATCCCGCTTTCAAGCGGGCCCGGCCGGTAAAGCGCGACCAAAGCCACCAAGTCCTCGAAGCAGTCAGGCGCCAGACGCCTGATAAGATCCCTCATGCCGCCCGACTCCAGCTGGAATACCCCGAGCGTGTCCGACGACCTGAGCATCTCGAACGTTTTCTTGTCGTCCATCGGGATGGATCCGAGATCCACAGGCGGATATCCGCTCGCTTTTATGTTTTCAAGCGCCTCTTCGATGATCGACAGCGTCCGCAGTCCCAGGAAATCCATCTTGACGAGACCGAGTTTTTCGATCGGCTCCATGGGAAACTGGGTGACGATCTGGCTGTCGCCGATCCTGGTCACCGGCACCATATCCATAGTGGCCTCCGGCGTTATTACTATCCCCGCCGCGTGCTGCGAGCAGTGCCTCGCAAGCCCCTCTATCCTGCTGGCTATGTCGAGAAGCCTCTTCACTTGCGCGTCCGAGTCGTAAATGGCCTTGAGATCCGGCGTTTTCTTTAGCGCGTCCGGGATGTTCTTTATGCCGGACTTGATGGGCTCAGGTATAAGCTTGGCAACCCTGTCGACATCGGAGTAAGGCATTCCGAGAGCGCGCCCGACGTCCTTGACAGCCTGCTTGCTCATCATGCGCCCGAACGTGATGATCTGCGCTACATGATCGGCACCGTATTTCGAGACTATATATGAGATAACCTCGTCGCGCCCCTTGTCCGAGATATCCGTATCGATATCGGGCATGCTTATACGCTCCGGATTGAGAAAGCGCTCGAAGAGCAGCTTGTGGGCTATCGGGTCAAGGTCGGTGATGCGGAGCGCCCAAGCGACAAGCGAGCCCGCCGCCGATCCTCTCCCCGGGCCAACCGGTATGCCCATCCTCTTGGCGCTCGCTATAATATCCGAGACTATGCAGAAATAACCCGGGAAACCCATCTGCTCTATGACGTCAAGCTCGTACTCAAGCCTCCCGGCATATTCTTCCGTGATCTCGCGGTTCTTCATGCGCTCTCTGAGGCCGATGCCGGCGATGCGGCGGAGATGCGTCTCCAGCGTCTCGCCCTCCGGCAGGTCGAAGTTCGGGAGGTGGTACTCACCGAACGCGAGCCCCACATTGCACCTTTCCGCGATAAGAGCCGTATTCAGCAGCGACTCCGGCGTCTCCGCCCCGAATATGCCCCACATTTCCTCGCGGGAACGGAAGTAAAAATCGTCCCCGCTGAACCGGTAGCGGTTCCGGTCGCTCACGTTGCTGTTCGTCTGAACGCACAGAAGCACGTCGTGCCACTCCGCGTCTTCCCGTTTCATGTAGTGCGCGTCATTCGTCGCGACTATTCCGAACCCATGCTCCCGGCTCATCCTTATGAGCGTCTTGTTCACGAGCGCCTGTTCCGGTATCCGGTTGCTCTGAATCTCGAGGAAAAAGTTGTCAGGTCCCATGATGTCGCGGTAGAGCATCGCCCGCGAGAGCGCCTTGTCTTCGTCCCCGGCCGTAATGAGCGCCGGTATTTCACCGCCAAGGCAGGCGGAAAGCGCTATAAGCCCTTTTGAGTGGCGGGATAAAATATCGTGGTCGATCCTGGGCTTGTAGTAAAAGCCGTCCGTGCAGGCGAGCGAGATGAGCTTCACGAGATTGTGATAGCCCTCGTCGTTTTCAGCCAAAAGCACCAGGTGAAACTGCTCCTTGGCCTCCTTGCATCTGTGACCGCTCGGGGCGACATACGCCTCGCAGCCGAGTATGGGCTTCACACCGGCTTTCTGGCACTCGTTATAGAACTCCACGCAGCCATACATAACGCCATGATCCGTCAGCGCGACCGCGCCCATTCCCATATCCCTGGCCGCGGCGGCCAGATCCGAACACTTGTTCGCCCCGTCCAGCAAGCTGTACTCGCTGTGTATATGCAGGTGAACAAAGGGATTATTCATAATATTACCGTCTCCTTACCTCAAAATAGCGCATGCGTCCGCATTTGCGGCGGATTATGCTTCGTGGCTCTCAATATCGCCGTCCGAATCCATGAGATCGATGCCGCTCTTTGGCTTCGCCATCAGAAGATCCGCGCCGAGGAATGACGACAGCTCCTCTATGGACATCTCCCCCGCGCGGGCGGCCTGCCTCTCGTTCCGCGGCGGCGCCTCGTCATCCGCCCGCGGGCCCGCGCTTTCATCTTTCAGCCTGAAGGCCCTTTCGAGCGCGGCCTTAGCCCTAGGCGACTCGAGGAGGGCGCGGGAAACGGGGCTGGCCTGGGAGCTGTCGATTACAAGAAGGCCGTCTTTGGCGGATAAGCTCACGTCTATGATCGCCGCGCAGAGCGAGAGGTCGCTCTCCCAGAGCGAGGCAAACAGCCCGCCCCACGAATCGCGCGGGCTGCCTGAAGAGGCGGGAACCGGCTCTTGATCGCGAGGAGGCTCAGGGATAGCCTCACGCGGAATCGGCGGCGCTTTTGCAGGAATCGCGGCGGCTGGGACGCGAGGCGTCAACGCAGGCATCGCTTCCGTAATCATTCCCGCGGCCGCGCGCGTGCGGCCTTGCCCTTCGGCATTCATGGCCCTTAACAGCCCGAATATCAAAAGGCCCGCGAATACATCGGATCTCAATCCCTGACGCGCCCTCGGGAAAAGCGACGCGCAGAAGGAGACGAGCGCGGCAAGCGTCCCGCGATCCCAGCCCGGAACCTCTAATGCCAGGAATTTTTTCTCCTCGTCCGAAAGCGAGAGGCCGGCAAAAGACGCCTCCCCCCAAAGGCTGTAAACCCACATGTCACGGAAGAGAGGAAACAGCGCGTCCAGAAAACGCTCCGGCGAAACGCCGCGTCCAAGCAGTTCCTTGAGTTCTTGCGACGCGCCCTCCGGCGAACTCCGCAAGAGCGACGCGAAGCGCTCCATCTCAGCCCTGCCTCCGCCGCCTAAAAGGGCGCTCACGGCCTCAGCGGATAGCTTCCCGTTTCCCAAGGCCATAGCCTGTTCCGCCAGGGAGAGCGCGTCGCGAAGCGCGCCGTCCGCGTTTCGCGCCACTTCCCACAAAGCGGGCTCTTCCGCCTCGAAGCCCTCCATGGACGCTACGTCCCGGAGACGCGCCGCTATGCCTTCTGTCGTGATCCTGTGAAAGGGTATATGCTGGCAGCGTGACCTAATGGTCGCGGGGACTTTATTCGGCTCCGTGGTGGCGAAGATGAAGACCGCAAAGGGAGGCGGCTCTTCGAGCGTCTTTAAGAGCGCGTTGAACGCCTCCGTCGTAAGCATGTGAACTTCGTCCAATATATAAACCTTGCTGCCTCCCATAAAGGGCGCGAGCCCTACGTGCGACTTCAGCTCGCGTATCTGGTCTATGCCTCTGTTCGATGCCCCGTCTATCTCCATGACGTCAAGATGTTCTCCGGAAGACACCGCGCGGCACGATTCGCACTTGCAGCAAGGCTCCCCGTTCTCAGGCGCCTGGCAGTTGACGGTCTTGGCGAGAATCCTGGCCGCCGTCGTCTTGCCGCACCCTCTCGGTCCGGAGAAAAGGTAAGCCTGGCCAAGCTGTCCTTTCGTGAAAGACAGGCACAACAGGCTCGTCGCGGCCTTTTGCTCCACTATGTCCGAAAAAACTTGGGGCCGATATTTGCGATACAGGGAGACGCGCACAAAAATTCCTCCTCGCCCATCAGGGCAGGTTGAGGCAATTCTATCATAAAACTGACGGGCGGGTGAAAGCGCGTCCTAAGCAATAGCCGCAAAAAAACTACGCCATGCTTAAGCTCATAGAGGTTTTGATATCCTGTATTATCTGCGGCGCCTGAATTTGCTTCACTTCCAAATGGCTGACACGAAAACCTTCCGCCAGCGCTGAATACATGAATTTATCCATTCTTGCTTTTCCATTTTTGTCAGGAGCCCACCAGTCCGCTTCGTCGTCGGGTTTTGGCACAACCCATGAGAAGCTTGCGGCTTTAATCACATCTGAAAAAACAGCATAGCTATCCTCGCTTTCCACCGGATACCCATAGGAGCGCATTAAATCTGTTTCCAGACACCCGCCGCCTGCAACTGGAACAGATAAACCCAAAATTGGCAATTTACGGCCATTGATGCCGATCATCGAGTCTAATTTCATCACGTTAGTGCCTGATATCTGTTTAGGCCGCTCCCAAATATCATAATCAATCAATTTAGGCGAACGGCAGGCTGACGTGTAGCCAGCGTAATTTTCATAAAGGCTTTGCGTGGAATCAGCGTCTGTGACAAAAATAACGCCCTTGAACCCTTCTCTGCCTTGAGCGGTCTCGAGTTCTTTCAGGGAAATGATATTCTTGTCCCTGCCAGGGCTTTCTTCCCAAGCATTCATGCGATATACCTTGCTTTTTCCACGAGCTGACCTGACGACCGCGCCTGAGATTTTAAACCGGCCCAGCAAGTCAGTGTAGATTTTGACATCAAAAGGCCCTTCAGCCACAATCAGCCAGCCGTAGTTGGCGCTCATCCCCTCACCTCCCATTCACCGGCAAGGATGCTTGCAAACAAATCCCGAGAGTATTCCGTGGGCTTAATCCCGCCCTTCGCGTCTGATTTGTGCAGCCTGACGATTTTAGCCTTATCTGAGCTCTCGTTTTGAAATACATTGCAGAAAGCATTAATACAATCGTGGCTGTGCGTAGTCATCACCATTTGCACATGCGGGTATCTTGACAAAAAATCCAATAAAAATGCCCACATTTCTTCGAGTTTGCTGTAGTGTATCCCGGCACCGATTTCATCTGCCAAAAACATCACAGGCAACCCCATTTTGGGGTCTGATGCTGCCAATTCAGATAGCACAAGCAGCATGCTCGCCCACGTCTCAGCGCCGACTCCCAAAGTTCCCATAGAGTACTCGGATTCGTCATTGATAATTACCCTGATCCGTCCAGGCATTCCGTCATGACGGACGCCTGTTACGTTTGGATTGATGATTTTCAGCGCGTCAGTCAATAATTTTTCCGTTTGCAGGGATATTTTTCCGGGAACATGCCTAACGGACGACATATCGACATAGCGGCACGCTGTACGAGTTATCTCGCCAATTCTGGGACTGAAACGGAATTCCATACCCAATTGCTGAACTGCTTTCGACTTATGCCCAATCTGATTTTTCGCATGGCCGCTATTGTCTTTTGGCTTTCTCATGCATGTCCATTCCCACAACACATAAGGAGTCCCGGCGCCGCTCTGGAGACCATAGGCGGATGCCGTATCCTTCAGTTCCTGGTCTAGTTCGGAAAAGTCGGATATTCTCATTTCCCATGTTAAGCTAGCGATATCCCAGGCAGCCATAACCTGACAATCGGAAACTCTATCCGCGAGGCATTCTTTCCAGAACGAATAATAATCGTACCCTATGGCAGGAAAAAAGGAGAGCGGCGTATTGGGGATCCCATTCAGAACGGGCATATTCGACTGAAAGCCTATCTGCTGCTGATATCTCGGGAACACCGCCGCATTAGGCACAGGCTGCGCCAGCAGGCAGTATAAACCTTCAAGGACAGATGTTTTCCCTATTCCATTTGAACCGGTGAGCAAAGTCATCGGGGCCAATGGAATCACAATATCTTTCAATCCGCGAAAATTTATCAAATGAACGCTCCGCAACATGACAGGTGCCTCCTCAAAAAGTGGTCAGCCGGCATTTACAATAACTATCAAGCTGCCTATAGTCATAATATTATATAACGATTCAGCCTTGCGGGATTCATGGCGATATGGAAATAAAAGGCCTAAAGTTAGAACCGTTAAAAATGCTTATCGCAAGGACACGGAATATTTGATCCAGAGCGTTCTTTTCTCAACACGCCATACATAGACCGCGCGCCGGGCTGAAGACTCGCTCCTGCCTGGCGCGCCGCGTCAAGATGTCCTATAGTCCGGGGCTTTTTACTTCACCGATAGCGGCGTAAACGCTCTGGGCTCAATAACGCGGAAGGTGAACGATTCCGTGAGGAAGAACGCCAGGTTTTTGCCGTCCGTGCCGGCATACCCGACTACAAAGTCCCCACCGACAGTAAGCTCGAAATCCCCGCCCCTCTTCGAAACGAGAAGCGCCGCGTCAGACGACGGCGTGAATATGAACTCGTCAATGTCGCTGTTCTTCTTTATTATCTCAAAAAGCGACTTGCCGCCGACGATCCTGCCAAGCGCTGCGCGCAGCGCTGTCCCGCCTGCCAGGGCATACGGGCCGCCTATGGAAGAGGCTGTCTTCATGCGCGAGATTTCGCCAGCAAGCGCGTAGAGTAAGCCCTGCGGATCTTCAGGAAGGGATACGGCGCTATTTTCGGCCATATCCGCCAGCCCCTTGATGCCAGCCTTGCCAAATCCCGAGTAAACGGCCCTGTCCTCGAAAGCGGCCAGCTCCAAGGCTGCTTTCTCGACCGCGGTCAAGTCCGGGTCAACGGCGCCTCTGTCCATCAGGTGCAGCTCCAGGGCGGAAAGCGAGAAATCGGCCCTCGTCTCGACGACGGGCACGAGGCGCCTCACGCCAAACCCGACGTTCCCGTCCACTTCCAGGCTCTCGAACCTCCCGAGCGGCACGCCGGAAAATTCCCACCCCATCGGGCCCTTCACGTCCACGAATCTCCTGGCAGACAGGCTCTGGCGCAATGTCGACGCAGCCTGCGCGTCGATTGCGTCTAACGCCGCGCTGCTTATTGGGGCATGTTCGCGTGAAAACATAGTCAATCCCTCCCGGTAATTTTTTATTTTTTAAGAGAACCGATGCCGAGCGATCCCGATGAGTCACGCGTTCCGGACGAGCCGGATGCTCCGGTAGCGCTCGATTCCACCTCAGTGATCGGCAGCGATGTGAACATATAGATCTTCATCTGCTCGTCGAATTCAGGCACCTTGCGGCGCAGCCACTCTGAAAGCATCACCGCGTGCTCGATCTCCTCGTTGCGGTTATGAAGCGCAAGCGCCCGCACCGTCTCATCCGTCGTCACGTCCGCTCTCTGGTTGTAAAGGTTGATCGCGTCCAGCTCCTCGATCAGGCTCTGGATTACCCTGTCGAACTCCCTCGCGGCGTCCGACAGCTCCGAATACGGCTCGTAGTAACTCATGCTCTTTCCCTCCCGGCCATTATTGTTATATGCTGCGCGATAAACTATACACAGTATCTGTAAAAAAATATCCCAAAATATACGTAAACTTTTGAATTGATTTTATATGGCCTTAACAAAATTATGCTTTAAACCGAAGCGGGCAAGCGATGCGTCGGCCCGCAACGGGCATCCTATTTTAAGAAAGGCACCGCAAGGGGTGCCCAACGACGCAATGAATGTGCTGCCTTGCCCGCTATGCATGGCCTTGGCTTATCGGCCATCAGCGCCTCCGCCATACGCCGCCTCGGCGAATGGTTCATTTGATTTAGAACCGGAATCAAACGCCCTCGTACACCGGATCCGCCTCAAGCGACGTGTGGGCCGCCCGAAGCCTGTTGCCCTGCGTGTAGACAAGCCCTCCGTACACCAAGGCAAATATGATGCCCAGCGCGTAAGCTACGTTTATCGGCAGATTGAGGCCTATTGGCGCGTTGCATATGAAGGTGAACGTTATGAATGAATACCACATGCCGGGAAGGAGCGACATGAAAGCGGCCGCCTGATTGCCCTTGGCCAGCATATATATCGCGATTATCGCGAAAGCGAATATGGCTATCGTCTGATTGCTCCAGGCGAAATACCTCCAGAGCACGTTAAACCCGCCGGGCGACGTCTTCGCCCAGTAAAGTATCGCCATAACGAGCGCGAAAACGGGCAAGCAGATGGAAAGCCTGTTGCGCGTGGGTTTCTGGTCGAGATGTATATAGTCGGCAATCATGAGGCGGAGCGAGCGGAGAGCCGTGTCCCCCGATGTTATCGGAAGAACGATAACGCCTATGATCGCTATCATGCCGCCCACGCTGCCAAGCATGTCGCGCGCCACGACGCCGATTACAAGCGCCGG
>JAIROA010000058.1 GCA_031257775.1 Synergistaceae bacterium | reverse complement strand
GCCCTTCATGATCCATTGCCCCTCCTTGCGATCATCGCCCTTAACCGCCCGAACGCCCTCGCCAGCCGCTTGATGATGCCGGGCCGGGCGTGACGCGACATGTTGAAGTGCGTCCGGTTGAAACATGCGTGGTTCATTGCGCCGCCCCCTTCACGAAAATATCCCTGTACTGGACGCCTATGTAGCTCAATACCTCCCCGCACCCTACAGTATGGATGCAGTATTCCCACAGCTTTGGGTGAGCGCTATGCATACGGACGAAGCGGTTGTTGGCCCCCTCCATGTGCACGCCGTACATGCAGAACATGCAGCCCGTCCCCTCTAAGCCCGTGTTCCTCAGCCCCGCGTCCGTTTCCACGATGTCGCCGTAGACAGGGCAGTACGGGACTGAAAATTCCTTGAGGTAGCGGAGGATGTCCTGTTCCGTCCAGAAACCCAGCGGCGTCGATTTCGGGCTCTTGCGGGAGAGCCCGTTGCACCCGAACTTGAGGTAATTCGTCATCCTCCGTCTGCTCTCGGCGGCCATTTCCCCTGTCATAGGCATCCTGCCGCTCTGCCGCTCGTATTTCGCGAACGGCGCTTTTTTCATTTTCCCGCAGCATTTAGCCGAAATCTTGAACGGCGCGCCGATCAGATGCCTCCACTTTTTGCTTACCATGCCAAAGCGGCTCCGGCTGCCGTCCGGCCTGACGTCCCCGTTCAGCCTTATGTCCCTCAGCCTCTCGCTCTTCGTCGTCCTGATTTCTTCTATGCATCGTGACTGCTCCTTTGAAATGACGGGGTAGCCGTATTTCCCGATGACCTCCCGGAAGCTCATCTCCGGGCGGATGACCTCGACATCCCCGCAGGACTTCACGAACTCCCTTATCTCGGGGTATTCGAGCCCTGTGTCGCAGAACACCGCCGGCACGTCCTTATGCACCGACCGCACGAGGTGCAGCAATACGGTCGAGTCCTTGCCGCCCGAGAAGGAGACGTAGGCCTGCCCCCGCCAGTGTCCGTACCACTCGCGTATCCGCTGCCGGGTCTTTATGACCTTCAGCTCAAGCGGGAGCGCCTGGGACTGCGCAAGATCGCCGGCGTTCAATCATTCAGCCTCCGTTTCGTTGCCGGCATTCACAGGCGCCAGAATATATAAAAACGGATCCGGCTGTGCCGAGATCATCATGTTCCCGTCATGCCCGCTCAGGGAAAAACGGACGGACGGGCCCGCGCAGGCCTTGATGCCGCTTTGCAGGAAGCTTGCGTTGTAGCCGCACTTCATGGGCTCGCCGGAAAATGAGCAGCCCACCTCCTCGCGCGCCTCCCCGAACTCGGGCGCTCTCCCGGAGATCACGCACCCGCCGGGATCGCCGAAGGAAAACAACGCCGTGCGGCTGTAGTCCTTCACTACTATGTCCACGCGCGCCAGCGCGTCCAGAAGCTCGCCGCGGTCAAAATCGGCCACAGCGAGGAACGACTCCGGGATGATCCTTTTATAGTCCGGGAATGAGGCCTCGACGCGCCTTATGGAAAACTCAATGCCTTCGCTCAGGAAATATGCCTGCGTGCCGTCATACGATACGCTGACCTCGGCATCCGCCTTCGACGCGCCTAGAATCTTCTGCAGCCCCACTATCCCGCTCAGGGGAAGCAGGACCGAGCCGTTCCCGCCCAGCCGGCCCGTGACGGCGGCGGAAGCGCCATAAACGGCCACCCTGCGCTTGTCGGTCGACGCGAAGTCTATCCCGCCGCTTCCGTTCAGGCTGAGGCACAGCGAGGAAAGATACTGCGGGAACTCGTCCTTCGCCGACGCGCACAGCGTGCCGCATTCGAGCGCGCGGAGCAGCTCCCCGGAATCCATGCGGAACACAGGCTCGCCGATTTCGGCCTTCGGGAGCTTCGGGAAGTCTTCGGCGGGATACGTCGAGAAGCGGCACCTGCTCTTCCCGGCGGTCAAAACGGCGGCGCCGTCCTTTATCTCAAGCGTCATCTCGCCGGACGGCGCCTTCGCGAAAAGCTCGGACACGCGGCGGACGGGCAGGAGCGCCGCGCCGGGCTCGATCACGTCAACGCCCTGCGCGCTGACGGAAACGGCCGTCTTTATGTCCGTCGCCTGAAGCGACGTTCCCTCTTCGCCCGCCGTCACTAAAACGCACGAGACGTATTGGAGTGTCCCGGTGCTCGTGCAGCATTCCGCGAGAGCCCATGATTTGAGGAACAGGTTTTTTGTCAGCCTAAGTTTCATTGATGTCGCGTCCTTCCTCTGTCATCGATATCGCTTTGAAAATCGGATAAGCCTGTGCCGGGACTACCGCGTTGCCCAAGGCCCTCAGCCGTGCTTTCCTGTTCTTTGCTCTTTTGACCGTGCGCGGGATGCCTGGCTCTATGCCCCAATGGTTTTGCCCCACCTCTTTAACGCATTGATCTTTCCGATCCAGATCCGTCCAATGCGCTGGAAATCCCATGAGCCACCCTACCCACTCGGGGTTCAGGCCCCCGATGGCTCCCGCTTCCCGCTTCGCAAAAGTCGCCAGGCCGTCCCCGGACTTCCCCGACGCGCCTTTCCGGTTGTTATTCCCGCATGCTGTCGGCGTGGGGAAAATCTGCGCGTGAGAGGGCAGATCTATTCCGTGACCTCTGGAAATTTCCTTCATTGCTCCCTCCGGCGTCCTCGTCCCTTTGTCCCCGTCCGCAGCCCTCGGCGTCGGGAACATCTCCGCGCAGTAGACGCGGGCCTGAAGGTGAGTCGATTTCTCCAGGGGCCTCCCTGATGTCCGCGCTGTCATGCCCATGACCGCGTCGCTCGCCTTCGGCGTCGGCCATAGGTGCGCTACCTGGTCGTTCAGAGTGAGCAGCCTTCCCGCTTCCTGGCTCTCGGCAAACCTCTCCTTCGATTGAACGCCCCGCGAACATCCGGCGTCCGGTGTCCGAAAGAGCGCCGGGTGATTCACCTGGGTTGTTCCCGGCGTTTTCTGCCGCTCCTGCAATCTGACGCTCTGTCCCCTCTCTATCCTTCTTCTCATTCCGGCGTCGCTCGCCGCGCCGTGATTAGGATCGTCCGCTTTCGGAGTGCGCCACAAAGAACACCCTCGCCCTCCTGTGCGGCGCGCCGACAGCCGCAGCTTCAAAACAGCAAATCCCGACGCTGTAGCCGAGGCGCTCCAGATTCTTACAAATATCGTCTGCGGCAATGTTGAGGATGCCAGGCACGTTTTCAAAGACGCAAAAACGCGGCATAATCTCGGCGACAACCCTGAAAACCTCTCCCCAGAGATATCGCTCGTCATCTTTCCCTCTTCTCCGGCCAGCCACACTAACGGGCTGGCACGGCGGTCCTCCGTGAATAACGTCGATTGGTGTGCCAATCATGTCCCCCCTCAGTTCTTTGATGTCCTCGAATATCGGAACCCCCGGCCAGCGCTCCCGCAAAACCGCCTGGCAAAATGGCTCCTTCTCGCAGAACGCGACGGTCTTTATCCCCGCGTCCTCGGCGGCTTTGTCCATGCCGCCTATTCCGGAAAAAAGCGACAGCGCGTTCAAGCCGCGTTTCCGGCCTTCCCCTTCAGCAGGCATAAAGATGCTTGTAAACGGCGTTCCGCAGATGGTTTCGTCCAGTTCCCGCCTCCCCGTCTCGTCTTCGCGGGATTCCTGGTCGGCCAGCAAAAGCTCAAGTCTTTCGATGCTGGCCTTGACCTCGCTCAGCTGCCCAGTCAGATTCACGGGCATCGTTATCATCCGGCTGGCATCCCGCCCCGGTGCCCGCCGCGTCACAGCCTCGACCTCGCGAAAGCGTCGCGCTTCGCCAGGTACAGGGGATCGTTAATCTCGGCGCGGTCGCCCGCCAATGCCTCTGCCGCCCTGTCGCGGATGCTTATGGGCCTGTCCTTGGCCGACGGTGCTTCCTTGCCCCTTTTCAGCCGTAATTTCCTCGCCATGCGCCCCATCACGCCGCCTCCTTCCCCGCGAGCCACTTTTGCAATTGGCTTTCTTCCCAGAGCACCGTCCTGCCTTTGTTGACCGCGGCCTTCGGGAACCTGCCCTCGCGCTTCCAGCGCTTTATCGTCGGCACTGACCTGCAAAGAAGCCTGGCTACGTCTTTCGTCGTGTAATATCTTTCGATGCTCATTGCATCTCACCCTCTCCTATCTGCCAGCACCCTGACCTCTTCGAGCGTCCGCTTTATGCGCCCGAACTCGTCTTCCATGGGCCTATGCTGATTTCACGCCGCCAGCCGGATCAGTTCCCACTTAGACACCGCGAACCGGCCATAGGTCGGGCGGAAGTCCGCTATCCCTATGAACTTCCCCGCGCCGTCCACTAACGTCCGCAGGAACTCCGGGCTTATGTACTCCGGCAATATGCTCGTGAGCGTGAACTCGCACCTCCAGCCCTTCGTGAACGCCGGGCGCGTCCTGGTTATCCCGTTGCGCTGGATGGTCACGCGCTGCTGGTCAAGGTACTGCCACTCCGTGGACGGCTCCCCGCCGACCAGCA
>JAIROA010000024.1 GCA_031257775.1 Synergistaceae bacterium | reverse complement strand
ATTTCCGCAAGACGGGTGCCCTCGAGCGCACAGTGATGTTCGTGAACCTGGCGGACGATCCCGCAATCGAGCGCATAGCGACCCCGCGCCTTGCCCTGACCTGCGCCGAATACCTGGCATTTGAGCAGGACATGCACGTCCTCGTCATACTGACCGACCTCACGAACTACTGCGAAGCACTTCGCGAGATTTCGGCCGCCCGCAAGGAAGTCCCGGGCCGCAGGGGCTATCCGGGCTATCTCTATACCGACCTCGCGACAATGTATGAGCGGGCGGGGCGGATCCGCGGGAAGAGCGGCTCCATCACGCAGTTCCCGATACTGACGATGCCGGAGGACGACAAGACGCACCCGATCCCCGACCTTACGGGCTACATCACGGAGGGCCAGATAATCCTCGGGCGCAGCCTGCACCGCAAGGGCATTTATCCGCCGGTGGATGTCATGCCGTCCCTGTCGAGGCTCAAGGACAAAGGCATAGGCAGCGGCAAGACCAGGGAGGATCACGCGGATCTGATGAACCAGCTCTTTGCCGCCTACTCGCGGGGCAAAGAGGCGAAGGAACTCGCGGTCATCCTCGGCGAGGGCGCTTTGAGCGACGAGGACAAGGCGTTCGCTAAGTTTTCGGATTGCTTCGATGACACATACGTAAGGCAGGGCGAGTACGAAAACAGGACCATAGAGGAGACGCTTCAGCTGGGGTGGGATCTTCTGACGCTCGTTCCCGTCAAGGAACTGAAACGCATAAGGGACGCGTATATAGAGAAGTACCTGCAGCCGCTTCTCGCCAGGATGTCCGACGACGCCGAAACCGCCAAAACGGCAGGGCTGCCGGGATAAGGAGGCCGTCTGATGGCGAAGGCCCTTAACGTAAACCCGAATAGGATGGAGCTGTCGCGCCTTAAAAAGCGCGTCGTGGTCGCCAAGAGAGGGCATAAGCTCCTTAAGGACAAGCAGGACGCGCTCATAAAGGAATTTTTGCGGAAGGCGCGCGAGGTGAAGGCGTTCCGCGAGGACGTGGAACGCGAGCTTGAGCTGTGCTATCACAGCTTCAGGACGGCCCGTGCCCAGACACTGCCCTCGATGATAGAGCAGTCGCTCCTTCTGGCCGGAGGCGTAACGAACGTGCGGGTCAGTTACCGCAACGTAATGAGCGTAAACATACCGGGGTTCGCCCTTCCTGAACGGGCCGTGCGGCTCAGCTACGGGCTCGCGTCATCTCCGGGCAGCCTTGACGTCGCCCTGGAGCGTTTCTCGCTCGTCATCCGCCGCTTAGTCGAACTGGCGGCCGCCGAGAAGGGCCTGAAGCTGATGGCCATCGAGATAGAGCGTACCCGCAGGCGCGTCAACGCCCTGGAGCACGTCATGATCCCCTCGTTCACGGAGGCCGTCCGCAGCATATCCATGAAGCTTGAGGAAAACGAGAGGTCGGTTCTGAGCCGCCTCATGGTGGTGAAGGAGATAGTGAGGGCGCATTGAATGAAATTGCCCCTTGCGCCGCGGAAGTTTATGTGATATAAAGTCCGATATTGAAATTTTACGTGCGGGGGAGTTTTAATGTCCGGTTTGATGCATATAAGTTACGCTAAAAAAACCGACATAAACAATAATTTCTGGTGGCAGTGGCGATAGCTGCCGCCCGGATGCTCGCTGTGTAGCAAAAAACAGAGGAGGCCAGGGTGGATACGAACCCGGGCCTCCTTTTTTAGTTTGTAGCGAGGGGCTGTCATGGCGGCCCCTCGCTTTTTATTTTATAGAAGGATTTTCAGGAGAATTGAAAAAATACCTTTAAGGAGGCAGATTAAAATGTATGAAAAGTATGAGGAGAAACTGATAAGCGGGGATGGGGCTATCGAGGCGCCGGGAAAGAGGAACGTCGCGTATGGCGAGCGTGCTGGCATTGGCGTTTCCGACGCGCTTTTGATCGGCGTTTTGCTTGCGGCGGGGGCGGTGCTTAAATTTTTTGTCGGATCTGTCATCAACTTTGGCATGAAGCCGAACTTCATTATCGCCATGTACTGCCTCGTCATCCTGCTGATAAAGCCCAAAGTCAGCGAGGCCGCCATAATCGGCCTTCTGTCCGGGGCTATCTGTCAGTTTTTTCCGGGACAGCCTTACATCAACTTCGCGAGCGAGCTGGCCGGTGCTGTGGCAATGGCCTTTCTCGTGAAGATTCCGGCTGTCATCGGGCATTCCGGCAAGCGCTCTTTTTCCGTCAAGCCCGTCTTATGCACGTTTTTCAGCACGCTTGCGAGCGGGTTTTCCTTCATAGGCGTCATGTATCTCATGTATTACTCAGGCGCCGCGATAACGCCGACGCCGCTTGCGATATTCATGGCGATAATATTCGGGACCGCATTCATAAACTCGCTCATCGTGCAGGTTCTCTACGTGCCGCTCAATCTCATGCTTAAAAAATAACGCATACGCGCGGCCATGATCAGGATAAGGGACTTGAGTTTTAGCTATAGCGGCAGCGATAGCCGGGCGCTCTCCAGCGTATCGCTTAGCGTTCCGGACGGGGATTTTCTTGGGATAGTGGGCCCGAGCGGCGCTGGGAAGTCGACGCTGACATACGCCATAAACGGGGTGATCCCGCACCATTACAGAGGGGATTTTTACGGCACCGTCGAGGTGGACGGCATGGATACAGTCGAAACGGCCCCTCAGAAGCTGGCGCTTCGCGTAGGGAGCGTCTTTGCGGACGTGGAGGCCCAGCTTCTGGCCTCAATAGTGGAGGACGAGTTACTCTTTGGCCTGGAGAACTTCGGCGTGCCGGAGGACGAGATAGAGCATCGCATAGAGGGCGCTCTTGCGGCCGCTGGGATATCGGGCCTCCGCCGACGGGCCACGAACGGACTGAGCGGCGGCCAGAAACAGAAGGTCGCCATAGCCGCGATCCTGGCGCTCGAGCCCGCGATAATCGTAATGGATGAGCCGACGGGAGAGCTTGACCCGAAATCAAGCAGGAACATCTTCGAGCTGATGCGGGAGCTGAACCAAAAACGAGGCGTCACCGTCATCATAGTGGAGCAGAAGTCAGCCATGCTCTGCGAATTTGCGAGAAGGCTTGCCGTGATGGACGAAGGCCGCATCGTCATGGCAGGTCCGGTGCGCGACGTGCTTCGCGAGACGGAGATTCTTGAGTCCGCCGGAGTCGAGATCCCCAAGATCGCGATGCTGGCCGGCGGCCTTCGCGAGCGCGGCCTCTACGGCGGCGAAGTCCCTCTGAACCTAAGCGGGGCCGCTTCCATGATGCGGGATGCGCTGGGGCTGAAGCCGATTCGCGATCAATAGGCTGTTTTCGACGTGTCAGGATAAGCGTACGAAGGCCTTTACCCTTTAGGCCTATGATTTAAGGAATCGCTGATTAATTCGCCTGAACGACATTTCGACGTTTAAGAGTCCATGCGTCGCAAGGGTTTAAATCTTCACCCTTTAGGCCCCTAACGATAAATCAGCCTTTCCTTAAAATTGGAATGAAAGGCGGCCTGTCATGCTGAAATTCGATCATGTGAGCTTTGGCTACGGTGACGAAGGCGCAATATCGGACGTGTCCTTTGAGATAAAGGCCGGCGAATTC
>JAIROA010000134.1 GCA_031257775.1 Synergistaceae bacterium | reverse complement strand
CTAAAGGGTGAAGATTTAAACCCTTGCAACGCCTGGGCTCTTAAACGTTGAAATGTCGTTTAGGCGAATTAATCAGCGCTTCCTTAATTCTAATTCCAAATCAACTCATAACAGACGAGTTGATTTGGAAAAAACCTCAACACTTCGTGTTGGGCGCAACATTACGTTGCGCTATTCCGATTCTAAATCAAATTATGGTTCATTTGATTTAGAATCGGAATGAGATCCAAGCAAAACGCGCTGCGGGGGAATCTTATGATAGCGATCGCGAAGCTGATAAAGCCGGGGAAAATGTCAAATGGGTCAAGGGCGCTTTTGAGCGTCTTCCTGCCATTTTTCATAATGCACTGCGTTGAGGGAATTTATTTTGTCTATGGCAGCCTGTTGAAGGGTTATGGCTTTTCACCGCAGACCACGGGCTGGATACTGGGCATCTTCTTCCTGTCCATGATGGTTTCGCGGACATTCGGAAGCTGGGCCATAGAGAACTTCGGGGTGCGGCATACGCTTGAGTGGAGCAGCTTTGCCAGCTTCGCGGGCTGCGCGATGCTTTTCTTCAAGGTCTCCATGGCGGCTCTCTTTGTCGGAAGGATCCTTGCCGGGGCGGCGTTCGGCATCTATACGATGGCGCTCTTCTCGCATCAGGCAATGACAGTGCCTGAAAAAGAGCGGGGAAAGGATTTTGCCGTCATGGCATGCGGAGGCATACTGCCCGTAGCGACTATCTGCCCCATAGGCGAATGGCTTCTGGCGAATTCCATGGAAAATGCTTTCCTGTCGGTAGGGCCGCTTTTGAGCGTCGTTTGCTGGCAGCTTGGGAGGCGTCTGGGCGGCCCGGCTTACAGCCCGAAAAAGTCATGCGCGGGCCGGAACTGGGGGACGTATGGGGAGCTGATGTCGTCTAAGGCATTCCTTTTTCTGATAGCGACCGGAATTTTGCTCGCCACTGTGGACGCGTTTTTGGTCTCCATATCGATGCTCGCGTCGGATAACGGCGTAGTGGCCTCCTATTTTCTCGTGAGCGTCTCCGCCGTGGCCGTTTTCGTCAGGGTTGCCGGGGCAAAGGCTCTCAATTCGATGCCAAGAGCCGTCATGATAGCGCCGTGCGCGATGCTTATGGCCGCGGCCGCCATTTTTATGTCGCTTTTCCCGGCGAACGCGTCATTTCTGATAGGCGGCTCAGTCACCGGGTTAGCGATAGGCGCGGCGTGGCCCATGTATCACGCGCTTATCAGCGACACGCTCGATGTCCCTCTTAGGCCAAAGGGGACTGCCGTCGCGCTTTTGATCTACGACTTTGGCTGGTTTTTGACTCCCCTTGTCATAGGCTACGTCTCGCCTGTTCTCGGCATCGCAAGCACTTTCATAGCGATCTCGCTCATAGTCCTGGTGCTGATGGCGCTCCTGCAATTCCTGCACTGGATGCCGCTCGATGCCAATTTGAAATCAAAGGCCTGAACAGGCTCTTCCGGCTTTTCCCGCCATTCGCCCTTTTGCGCGTTTTGCCTAATGCCATTTCTGATTTATGATGAGCGTTGAGATGTAGCGCTATAACACAAAGAACGCTTGCGCCGCGGATGCCGGATGTCCGTGTTTTAAAACAGGGGCAAAAGGCCCGGTTTTCATAGCGATCCGCCTTTTGCCCCTGCCCGGTATGGCTATCCTTGCGGCCGAAGCGTTTTACTTTTCAGGATAGAAGCCTGACGGGGCTTCCGAGAGGTTGATCATTATGTTCTTCATCTGGGTGTAGTGATCCAGGATGACTTTGTGCGTCTCGCGCCCGATGCCGGAAGCCTTGTAGCCGCCGAACGGCGCGCCCGCCGGTATGCTGTTGTAAGTGTTGACCCACATGCGCCCTGTCTCGATCCCCCGGCAGACGCGCATCGCGCGGTTGATGTCGCGGGTCCAGACCGCGCCGCCCAGGCCGTATGCGTTGTCGTTCGCCATTTCGATGACTTCTTCTTCCGTCTTGAACTTGATGACCACGGCCACTGGGCCGAATATCTCTTCCTGAGCAACCTTCATCTTATTGTTCACGTCAACGAGGAGCGTCGGTTTCATGAAACAGCCCTTAGCGAGCTCGCCCTCCGTGTAGCGCCCGCCGCCGCACGCGACTTTAGCGCCCTCTTTCTTGCCTTCCTCGATGCATTCGATGATGTCATTGAGGTGCGCCTCGTAAATCTGGGAACCCATCTGAGTTTCCGGATCCCAAGGCATTCCGACCTTTATGTTGTTGAACGCTTTCACGGCATCCTCGATGAATCTGTCGTATATGTCCTCATGAACGAACACGCGCGAGCCGGCGCAGCATACCTGCCCCTGGTTGAACAGTATGCCGAGCTGCAGACCGTCCATCGCCATGTCCCACTTGCAGTCCGGGAAATAAATATTCGCGGACTTGCCGCCCAGTTCCAGCGTGGAGGGGATGAGTTTCGCCGCCGCCGCCGCGGCGACGCTGTTTCCTATCTCCGTCGAGCCTGTGAAAGCCAGCTTGCGGAATCCCTGATGGTCCAGGATGTATTGGCCGGATTTCGATCCCTTGCCGGTGACGACGTTGAAGACGCCCTTCGGCAGGACGCCGCCTATCAGCCTGGCGAGTTCGAGAACGGAGAGGGACGTGTAGCTGGAAGGCTTGAACACAGTGCAGCAGCCGGCGGCAAGGACAGGGGCGAGCTTCCAGGCCGCCATCAGGAACGGGAAATTCCAGGGCACGATCTGGCCTACGACGCCGATTGGCTCGCGGAGGATGAGCGAGAGCGTGTTGTTGTCCAAAAGCGAGGCGGTTCCCTCTTCCGTGCGCACCGCTCCGGCGAAATAGCGGAAGTGATCTGAGCTGAACGGGATGTCTATGTTGGTGGTTTCGCGGATCGGCTTGCCGTTGTCAAGGGACTCCACCAGGGCGAGATGCTCCGCGTTGGCATCGATGATGTCGGCTATTTCCATCAGGATGCCGGCCCTCTTGACGGGCTCGACGTCCTTCCATGTCTTAAAAGCGCTCCAGGCCGCGTCCACCGCGGCATCGACATCATCCTGGGTCGCCTCGGAGCAGGCAGCCAGCACCTCCCCGTTGGCCGGGCATGTCGTCTCGAACGTGCCTCCGTCGGAGGCGTCCCTCCACTCTCCGTTGATAAAAAGCTGATACTTCTTGAGCAAATCCGGTTTCTTCACGACTATCGCTCCCTTCCGTTTTGCAATACGCTTTCGCCAAAACAACGCTTTAAGCAACGCTCCGCACACGCGCGAAAAACGCGGCGTGATTCCCCCTTCCACGTGCGTATGCTTCGATGGTTTCCGATCCGCGCGGAAGCCATTACATAATAGGCCTGGCCGTTAACATGCAGAGAACGCGAACACATATTTATCGCTTGTTGAACATAAGTTTCATTTGTAGTATATCGGCAGAGAAGCGCTTTTTCAAGTGCCTTAACCGGCTTCGCTGTGCTTGAATGTCAATTAAATCGTTGTATAATTCAGTGGATTCGTCACGGCAGGAGGGGATTGATTGTGAAAAACGGTGAGATGCGCGTT
>JAIROA010000131.1 GCA_031257775.1 Synergistaceae bacterium | reverse complement strand
AGCCGGAATTTCCAAGATCCTCGGAGTCGTCGAGGACTCCCTCCGCGCAGGCCAGCATAGTCAGGCCGAGATCGCCGTTAAAGAGCGGGACGACTGCCTGCGTCTCAGGATCCCCGAACCTGACGTTGTACTCCACCACAGACACGGAGAGCTTCCCTTCCTCCTCATTCAGCATGAGGCCCATATAAAGGACTCCCCGGAAATCTATGCCCTCGCTCCTCAGGCCATCGAGCGTCGGCGCGAGCACTTTGCCCCTCACGAGATCCATAGCCCCATCGGGCAGGGATACAGGGGCATAAGCGCCCATCCCCCCGGTATTAGGCCCTTTATCGCCGTCAAATGCCCTCTTGTGATCGCGGCTTGGCTCAAGCAGCCTGTACGCGCTGCCGTCCGTGATGGCCAGTACGGTCAGCTCCTTGCCGGGCAGGAAATCCTCTATGACGACCTTTGCCCCAGCCAGCGCGAGTTTTTCGCCACTTAAGAGGCTCGCGCAGATCGCCGAAGCTTCCTTCACGTCATCGGGAAGGAACACGCCCTTTCCGGCCGCGAGCCCGTCCGCCTTTATAACGTAAGGGGGCGTCCGCGAGAGGAGCGCGATCCGGCACTCATCTATGTCCGAACAGATGTCGAAACGCGACGTCGGTATGCCGTGACGGCGCATGAAAAGCTTGGCGAAGGCCTTGCTGCTTTCAAGCCGCGCCCCGGACGCGCCCGGACCGAACACCTTCACCCCGTTTGCCCTCAGGTCGTCCGCGATCCCCGCGGCTAAGGGGGCTTCCGGGCCGATTACGGCAAGCTCTATGTCATAGGCCGAGCAGAGATTCCTGACGGAAGGCTTGTTGCATATGTCAACGTCGTGAAGATCCGCTATGGCCTCCATGCCCGGATTGCCTGGAGCGCAGTGCAGGTCGCCCGTTATGCGCGATCTGGACAGCGCCTCCGCAAGGCAGTGTTCCCTGCCGCCGCTTCCGAGCAGGAGGACATTGACCCTCTCCGGATCGCCGAACATGGTCTTTATTTTCCTCTTCAATGCCTGAACGTCCTGGGCCCGCCGACGAACATGCTAAGGCCCAGCTCCTTTGCCCTGCGGGCGACGTCCGCGTCCTTCAATGAGCCGCCAGGCTGAATAATGGCGGCAACCCCGGCTTTCGCGGCCAGCTCGACAGTGTCCGGGAACGGGAAGAACGCGTCTGAGGCAAGAACCGCGCCCCGGGCCTTGTCCCCGGCCTGCCTTATAGCGTACTCCGCGGCGTCGACCCTGTTCGTGAAGCCTCCGCCTATGCCTACGGTGGCAAGATCCTTCGCCAGAACGATAGCGTTGCTCTTAGCGAGGCTCGCGGCCTTAAACGCGAAGAGCAAATCGCCCCAGAGATCGGACCTGGGCGCGCCCTCCCAGCGCCCCTCCGCCTGCGCGGGCAAAGGCGGCAGAGTCTCGCGCTGCACGAGGAAACCGGCCCTGTTCGCCGTCACCTGCTCCCTCGGGTTGTAGCGCCCCGTGATCTCGAGCAGCCTGAGGTTCGGTTTTTTAGCCTTGAGAAATTCGATGGCGTCTGTGTCGAATTCCGGCGCCGCGACGATCTCGTAGAAGTGTTCGGCTAGCCTTAGCGCAAGTGTCTTGTCCACTTTCTCCGTGAAGCCGACGATGCCTCCAAACGCGGAAACCGGATCGCTCGCGAGCGCCCGCTCGTAAGCCGAGAGCGCGTCAGACGCCTCCGCTACGCCGCAAGGGGTCGTGTGCTTTACGATGACGCAGGAAGTCACGCCTTTGAAAATTGCCTGTCCCTTTAAAAGCGTGTCCAGATCAAGAAGGTTGTTGTAGGACAGCTCCTTGCCGGAATGCTGCTTGAATACCGGGCCGGACAGAGTCGGCATGAAAAGAGCGGCTTTCTGGTAAGGGTTTTCGCCGTAGCGCAGTGCCTGCGTGACTCGAAGCGGGATCACCTTTTCGGCCTCTCGGCCTTCTTCACGTTCAGGTGCCCCTAGCGCGTCCGTCAGCGCCTCGCATATGGTAGCGTCATACAATGCGGTTAGGCGGAACGCCTTTATGGCAAGATCCTTGCGCAGCGTCTCCGATATCCCGCCTGACGCGAGCGCGTCCATGACAGTGCGATAGTCCGCCTCATCCGCCACTACCGTAACGTCCGCGTAGTTTTTGGCCGCCGCCCTTATGAGCGACACCCCTCCGATGTCTATTTTCTCTATCAGCTCTTCTTTCGTCGGGTTGCCGCGCGCCGTCTCCTCGAAGGGATAAAGGCTGCTCACGACGATGTCGATGAGCGGTATGCCGTATTCCCTGCGGGCCTCTTCGTCCTCCGCGTTGCCCCGTCTCGCCAGGATGCCGCCCATTATCGTCGGGTGGAGCGTCTTGACCCGCCCGCCCAGAATCGAAGGCACTCCCGTCAGGACGGCGACCTCTGTCACCTCCAGGCCATTATCCCTGAGATGTTTCGCGGTATTCGAGCTGGATACTATCTCATAGCCAGCTCCGGCAAGCGCCCTGGCGAATTCGGCGATGCCGTCCTTGTTCCAGACCGATATGAGAGCTTTTGGAGCTTCCGACGATTTTAGCGTTTCTTGTCCGGCTTGCGAGTTTTGTCTGTCCATTAAAGAGAGCCTCCTGATTTTTTTCTAAACATCAACGCCAAGCGTTGCGGGCAACATCCATTCCCCCCAAATAAATCATTAAGACACCTCATAAAGGGGCTAATGCCTTTTCCCATTTTATGGGTTATTATACAACATAGTTGCCCGGCTATTGATTTAAGAATAGTTATGCAATAAAATTCCTGGTGCGGGCATCCACGAAACCGGACAGCGGCACGAGGCGCTCGATAAGGAACAATGGAAAGCGGGGCTTGGGGGATGTTAGCCGAATTCGGCGGCGCGGGCAGCGCTGGATCGGGCTCAAAAGAATGGCATTGCGAGTTTATGGGCCAAATAGAAGGCCCGTTCCGCGAAGATCAGATTAAAGAGATGATCCGCAGCAGGAAACTGACGGCTCAGTCGCTTGTCTGGAGTTCGTCCCTGGGCTACGCCGAGAGAGGCTGGGTCAAGGCGTCCGATACAGAACTGGCCGCTTTATTCAGCGAGACCATACCTATGCTCCAGGAGTTTCCCGCCTGGAAGCCTCCGCGTGATTACTCCGATTACTCCGAGCCCGCGTACGTGCCGACATTGCGCGCCGGATCTGTGCGTGGCGCCGCCACGAAAGCGGAGGAATCATTTGCCGAGCCGAAATTGCGCTTAATAGCCTTCGTGACCGACTTGCTGCTCTCTTCCATCATTGCTCTGGCCGTTATGATTATTTTCGGATCCGTCGTAATGCTCCTCTTCCGCCTGGAATTCGGCGCCTCTTTTATGCTCGGCGTGCTTTCAATGCTGGGATTTCGTTACGAGGCCGTTCTGCTGGCAATCGGAATTCTGGCCGCGACGCTGACGAATGTCGTCCTCCTTTCAAGAAACGGCCAGACTTTCGGCAAAAAAATAGCCAAGGTGCGGGTCGTCAAGACGAGCGGAAGGAAAATTTCGTTTTTCCGCAACATCGTCATCAGATCGCTCGTTAAGCTGGCCTTCATCGTTCCGCCGCTCATTTTCATAGATCTCTGCTTTCTCCTCAGAAAGGACGGCCGGACCCTGCACGACATAATCGGGGGCACAATCGTCGTAAACACGGCTTAAGGAATCGCTGATTAAATGTTCTTTGCGCGAAATGGAGCAGATCCGTTCGCTTCTCGAAATGGCGGTCGTAAAAATGGCCGCAGGCGTAGCAGAGCTACGGTGAGGATCATTTTTG
>JAIROA010000089.1 GCA_031257775.1 Synergistaceae bacterium | reverse complement strand
GCGCATGGCATAGCCGTCGAAGGGTGACCGGTCGAAGGGAGGAACGGCGTCAGCGGCCATGATATCCCTGGCTAGCACCCTGTTCAGCGCGTCAGCCAAATCTACGATCTCGGTGTCCGTCTCCTGGAATATGTCAGACATCAAATCCAATGCCTCGTCTAAACTGATCTTTGTCCTCAATCTTACGCACCCCCAAACCAAAAAGCCCGCATCAGGAATACAGGCTCAATGACTTGGGCGCAAGACATGACACCCAACATCATCGTTCCGTGCATCTCCTTCGCAAAAGGCAAGCAACAGGATTTCCCCCGCTGCTCTGTGGGCATTCCGCCCAGGCCCCGGATCCATGACGATAAGCGCCGTTCACGTTTGTCGTTTTAGGATATCAAGGCTCGGAGAAACATTGCGTCACGATATTTTTTAAATGGCTATTCGTAAACCTTGTATCATTATATCGAAATACAGTTGCCCGTAAAGTACCCAGATAAATTAGATAAATCAGCGGTTCCCTAGGGAATCGCTGATTTAATGTTCTTTGCGCGAAATGGAGCAGGTTCGTTCGCTTCCCGAAATGGCAGCCGTAAAAATGGCCGCAGATGTAGCAGAGCTACATTGAGGACCATTTTTGCGGCTGACATAAAGGGAGCTGGCGAAGATGCCCATTGCAGCCAAAGGTTATTTAATCAGCGGTTCCTTAAACCGTTTGACGGATAAATCAGCTTAAACGCTGAAAACTTTACAAGAGGTTGCTATATAATTTATCGCGTAGCCGCGCCAAGCTATAACGTCACTTTATTGAGAGGTGGTTTTCATGCTGAAGGAAAGCGTGCTAAAAGCCCTGAGCGATCAGGTGAACGCTGAATTTTACTCAGCGTATCTGTATTTCGGAATGTCCGCTTACGCTGACCGTCTAGGATACAGGGGAGTAGCCAACTGGCTCTATGTGCAGTCGCGGGAAGAGATGGCTCACGCTGTTCACATATACAGGCACATTCTCGAACGCGGCGAATCCCCGGCGCTTGGCGACATAAAAGCGCCTCCCGCGTCATTCGGCAGCATAAAGGAAGTTTTCGAAAAAGTCCTCGCCCATGAGCGCCACGTCTCAGACCTGATAAACAAAATCGCGTCCATCGCTATGGGCGAGCAAGATCACGCGACCTATAACTTCCTGGCGTGGTACGTCTCTGAGCAGGTCGAGGAGGAGGCTAACGCGGAGGAACTTCTCTCGAAGGTAAAGCTCGCGGACAACAACACTGGCGCGATGTACAATCTGGACGCCTCGCTTGCCGCAAGAAAATTCGTCGATCCTTTCCCGCAGACGGGCGATTAGTCACAATAAAACGCGCGGCGCGAGTCAGTTATCGCCGCGCGTTTTATTTATTCTAATTCCAAATCAACTCATGACAGACGAGTTGATTTGGAAAAAACCTCGGGCGCTTCGCGTTAGGCGCCGGAATTATTTCTTGTAGAACTCCGCTATAGCCGACACGACTTCCTCCTGTTCTTCCGGGAGCAGCTCAGGAAACATGGGAAGGGCCAGAACCTCGTCGCAGAGCGCCTCCGATACGGGCATGTCCCCTTTTTTATACCCTGAGGAAGCGAAGCAGGGCTGCATGTGCAGGGAGAGAGGATAGTAGATCCTAGTCACGATGCCGCGCTCCGCCAAGAACTTCTGAAGCTCGTCCCTGCGGCGGGCCCTCACGACGTACTGATGATAAGTGTGCCTGTTGCCCGGCGTCTCCGCCGGCGGGATTATCTCATCGCACAACGAGCGTTCCGCGAAAAGCAAGCCGTAGCGGCGGGCCGCCTCGCGGCGCTCCTCTGTCCATGTTTCGATTTTCCGGAGCCTTACGCGGAGTATGGCGGCCTGCATGGCATCGAGCCTGCTGTTGAGCCCGACTTCCTCGTGAAAGTACGTGTCCGACGCACCATGCACACGGAGCCTCGACAACTCCTTAGCGTCCGAATCCTTAAAGCACGTGACCATGCCGGCATCGCCGTAAGCGCCGAGGTTTTTCGTCGGGAAGAAAGAAAAGCAGCCGAACCCGCCCCACGCGCCGCCCCTTAAGATTTTACCGTCATGCGTCCTGTGTGCCCCGAAAGATTGAGCGCAGTCCTCGGCCAAGGCTACGTTCTTCTCCTCGAGCATCCCCGTTATCTTCTCCATCTCGCAGAGCTGGCCGAAAAGATGCACCGGAATGAACGCTTTCGTCCTTGGCGTGATGGCGTCCGCGACGCGCTCCATGGAAATATTGTAAGAATCAGGCTCGACGTCCGCGAAAATCAGCTTCGCGCCAAGGCGCGAGACGCAGCTCGCGGTGGCGAAAAAGCTGAAGGGCGTCGTTATGACCTCGTCCCCAGGCCCTACGCCCAGAGCCATGAGGGCCAAAAGCAAAGCGTCAGAGCCGGACGCGCACCCTATCGCGTGCGGCGTTTCAAGGTACGCCGCGGCCTCGCTCTCAAATGCCGCCACTTCAGGGCCGAGGACGAAATGCTGGGATGCCAGGATCCGTTCCATTGCCTCCTTGATTTCGCCCTCCACGCGCGCGTAGTTGCGCTTAAGGTCGAATGAAGGTATCGTCATTTTTAAAAACCCCTTTCAGGTCTCGTAAACTTAAGATTAATTCTAGGCGCAAATCAGCCTTGAGGATACGGGCCGATTTGCGCCTGCCCGCGCCCCGCGCGGATTTTAGAATCAGGCTAATATGATTTTCACAGCTTCCCAGCGATTATTTCGTAAAATATTTTTAGGCGATAAATCAGCGGGAGGGCGGTACGAGGCCAAGAAGGGATTCCACTTTGCCGCGAAGCTCTTCTATCGGGTGGGCTTTAGTCCTGGCGCAGATTTTAGCGTCCTCCCCGCATATGAGGCAGCGTCTTGCCGGAAAACCCTCCAGCGCGCGCGAAAGCGGCCCGGCGCTCGTGATTACGTCAATGTCGAGCGCCCTCCCCCACTTGAGCCCTTCCTCCAGACCAATCACCGTTTTTTTGATTCCGGACGCCGGATCGCCGCGAAGGGCCAGGAGGATCGCAAGGCCGGCCGCGTTTGAAAGAAAAGCACCGGCAAGCGGCGGCCAGGCGCCAGGCAAGGCATCAGTGAACATTTTAGCGGCGGCGCGGATTGCCCTCTCGTCGCCAGGAAGCCTCTTCGGCCAGCCGGGGATATTGAGCGAAAGCTGGGCGACGCAGCAAACGCCGGGCGCAAAAGAGCTGAGAAAATATTCCTGCAGCCACGCCCGCTCCTCCCTTGCCGCAAGAAGCCGCCTAATGACGCTGTCTGGGAAAAGCCCGCTCACAGCCCGCACGAGAATACACGGAAACGACGCGGCCGCCAAAGTCAAACAATAAAAACACCTCAGCTTAAAACATAATGAATTGATTTTACCATTTTTAAGCGCGGGACAGGAATTTTTATGAACGCGGATCTTCGAATCTTCGAACGGGCTTGCGGTTTGGGCGCTCGGCAAAAAAAATGGACATGAAAAATAACGGGGGGTTAGGCTTTGCCTCCCCCCGCGAAGGGAGCTGTTGCGAGGATATTTGTGTGGAGTTATGATAGGAAGTCAATCGCATAGCGAAGACCAGATGTTGGCTTATTATTAAAAACTTTATCTATCCTTGAATCTCGTAATATTACTAAGTATCTTGAATCTGATTAAATACTATCTCCGAACGATCTTATAGTCAAGTTAGTAATTTCCCTGGTTTTTTTCTCTGTATCTTACGCATCCATTTCTGTAATTTCGCCTATTGTGATAAGATTCTTGAGGGTTTTCAGAAAAAACCTTTAGCGAGTCCGCCCGCTTTCCATAAACCCGCCAAGGAGGCTGCTATTGTGAAGATAGGCCCGACCAGGATGGAAGTTTCCCTTGAAAATTTCCGGCATAATTTCCGCGCGATCCGGGAAAAATGCGGCACGGCACGAATAATCGCCGTCGTGAAGGCAAACGCCTACGGTATGGGCGCCGTCCCCGTCGCGTGGGCGCTTGAGGGCTGTGGCGCGGATTTTTTCGCGGTCGCCACGCCGGATGAAGCCGTAGAGCTTCGGGAGGCAGGGATCAGCGCCGCTATCCTGGTCATGGGCGCGTCCCCGCCACGCGCGGCGGAAACCTACGTAAAGCTGGGCATAAGCGCCGCCGTCTCGGACTTGAATTTCGCCGCGGCGCTGTCCCGTGAGGCAACGCGCCAGAACCGCGCCGCCCGCGTGCATCTGAAGATCGACACCGGAATGGGGAGAATCGGTTTTTCCCCGGAAGAAGCGTCCCGGGCGGCGGAAACAATCCATTCCCTGCCGGGGCTGGATTTCGAGGGCGTATTCACTCACTTCGCGAAGGCGGACGAGGAGGACCTGTCCCACACCGAAGCGCAGTTCGCGATTTTCAAGGCATCGGTTGAGAGAATAAGGGGCGCGGGCATTCCGGTCAGGATTGCCCACTGCTGCAACTCGGGCGCTGTCCTGGCGGGGCTGTCGCACATGTACATGAACGCCGTGAGGCCGGGGCACATCTTAAGCGGCCTGATACCGTCCCCGGAATGCCGTGACGGCGTCAGCGTCAGGCCCTGCTTCGAGGTGAAGACGGCCATAAGCGTTATCAGGGAACTGCCGGAGGGCACAGGGGTCAGCTACGGGCACGCGTATGTGACGGCCGCGCCGGAACGCGTCGCGGTACTGCCCATAGGCTATGCCGACGGCTTCGGCAGGGAGATGTCGGGCATAGCGGAGGTTTTAATACGCGGCACGCGCTGCCCTGTGCGGGGCAGGATATGCATGGATCAATGCGTGGCCGGCATATCGCACGTAAAGGATGCCGAGACGGGCGACGAGGCGGTACTGATCGGCCGTCAGGGCGCGGAGGCCATCACGATAGAGGAATTCGCCAGGAAAAAATCGTCGATAACCGGAACGGTGCCTGTTTCCTTCACAGGCAGGGTTCAGAGGATATACGTTTAAAGCGGCAATCTGCCGCTGCCGCGCACCGGCAGCAAAACGCGGCTTTCAGCGCCTTTATTGTGAAAAACGCGCTGACGCGCTACCTGCGCGCGCGTCTCAGTGAAAATGTCACCGCCCGTGTTCGGGTTCGGGAAAATGAGGTTCGCCGCGCTGGACGTGACATGCACCCTTATCCTATGCCCCTTCAGAAAGACGTTCGCCACATGCGGAAGGCGCAGATCGTATCGGACGATCTCGCCAGGCGCCAGCAGCTTCGGCTCGCTCCACGAGTCGCGGTAGCGGGCCTGGATCACCCGGTCCGCGAGGCGTATGGAGTTGCCGTCGGGATCCACGTCCGTTAGGCGCACGAGCCAGTCCGTGTCAGGGGCGTCGCTCGATGCGTAAAGGACGGCCGTTACGTTCCCAGCGATCTCGAACGGCTCTTCGAGCGGCACTGAGGTATAGACCAGGATATCCGCCCGAGACTCGGCATCCCTGTAATTCCCCGGGACTGCCATCTCGTTTTCCGCCATGTCTATGAGCTGCGGCGCCGGGTCATCCGGGTCGTAAAAATATTCATCGCACGGCTCGGATTCCGGCGGGATGGACGACAGCGCCCCGTCTCCGGAAGAGCCGTTCGCCCGCCCGGCGCCGCGCAGATATACCGGGACCGGGCGCGAATCCCCTGGCGGCCAGGACGGTGACTCCTTCCACGCGTTCTCGCCCACGGAGTAGTACTGCGCCACGGGAGACTCGACGCCGTTGTCCGCGCCCTTTAAAAACCGCTCGAACCAGCGGAGCGCCAGGATATCGAGGTCGTATCTGAGAGCGTCGGGCCCGAAACGCACGCCGTGTATGGAGCGGGACGTGTTGTAGGAGTGGCGCCAGGGGCCAAGTATCAGCCTCTGGTTCTTCCTGCCCCTCGACGCGTTCATCTCCCATGCCTGAAGCGTCCCCATGCCGTCGTCGTCGTACCAGCCTGAGATCATAAGAGCCGGGACGTCGATATTGCCGGCGCGGGATGCCCAGTCACACCTGCGCCAGAATTCATCATAGTCCGGGTGCTTCATATATTCGTCCCAGAAAGCGGGCGCTGTGCCAAGGGCTTTTTCAGGTATGGCGCAAAGGGGGCGCGATGCCAGAAGCTCCGGCCAGTCGTCCCTCGACATTTTCCCCTTCGCCGCGCTTTTCTCCGACATCATGAATATCCACGGAAGCAATCCGGCGCAGAACGCCCCGCCCGGACGGGGGACGTCGACGAACGGCCCGCCCGCCGTCACCTGGCTCACTATAGCCTTGAGCGCGGGATGTCCTGTCGAGGCGGCCTGCCACTGCACGCTCCCGAGATACGACCCGCCTATCATGCCGACGCTGCCGTCGCACCAGCTCTGAGAGGCGAGCCAGTCAAGCGTGTCGCTGCCGTCAGGCGCCTCGTTCACGGACGGCAAAAACTCGCCTTCCGAGTCATCCCTGCCCCTCACGTCCTGGGCTATGAGCGCGTAGCCGCGCTCCGCGAGATACGTCATCCTCTTTCCGTCAGCCAGTCGGCCATAAGGCGTCCGCATCAGCACGGCGGGATATTTCGGGCCTCCTGAGGCAGGCAGCCATATTTCCGTCGCGAGGCGCGTGCCGTCGCGCATGGCCACGAACTCAGTGCCGCGACGGCGCACGGGCACGGCTTGCGGCAGCAGGCCGTCATTCCAGAGGGCAACGGGCGTGACGCCTTCCCATCCCTCCTGGGCCAGCACGGCGGTTCCTGATTTGGCCGTATGGAAAACAGCCCTCAGCTCGCCGGTTTCGTCGTCTATCGCCAGGTCGAGCGTCGGCTCGCCGGAGACGATGGCCCAGATCGTGACGGATTTCCTGCCATCCCGCGCGTTCCTATATTCTTCATATACCCTGCCGTCCGGCAGAAGCGTTTCGCGGGTTCGTGCCTCGCGGCGGCAGAGGGAGAAAGCCTTATATAAAGGCATGACTTCGGCAAAGGAGAAAGCGTCCTCAGCGGCATTGGCGCCGCCGCGCATCGAGACACGGACGGCATCGCCGTCAAGCTCGACATCCCCCCGGCACGTTCCGTGCTCGTAGTATTTGAATTTCATCCGCCCTACCCGTTTTCCCTGAATGTCGAAGCCAGCGTCACGAGGCAGAGGAAAGCCCTGAAGACGTCGCGGTAGTCCGCGGCGTTGAAACCCACCTCCGTAGCGGATATGCGCGACGAGCCCGGCAGAAGAGACGCGCGGTTCGCGTGCCCCGGCGTGGCGAACCGTATCTCGAGCAAATACGGCGCGTCGTTCATGGGCCGCACAGGAGGCGCGGCAAGAGGCGCGGCGGAATGGCGTATTAGCCCGGAAATGGCGGCACAAGCCTCTTCCTCTATCATTTTCCACGATATCTCCGGGTTCACGCACTCAGCGGACGCATGTCCGATCGCCCTTTTCGTGGCGGCCGTCCTTATGCCCGGAACTTTCGCCTTTATGCTCTCCGTGATGTGCTGGTCTCCCGAAAGGAACGCCAGCGGGACGCCGAAGCTCCCGGCCAGGAAGCCGTTAATCTCGCTCTCCCCGACCGGCTCGCCGTTTATGCGCGCCTCCTGGATCTCGCTGTAATAGTACGTGTGGGAAATGACTCCGCGTTCGCCCTTGCGGCTGTGATAGCCGACGAACATCGCGGCGCCGAATTCGCCGGATATGCCTTCCATCATGGAAAAATGCCTGTCCTTGCCGCTTATGAGCCTTGCCCGCTTGTCAAGCCTGTCGATGCGGATATTGTCCCCATTGTTATGAGCGTCGTTTACGACGACTTCCGTGGCGCCGCCCTTAAAAGCGCCAGCTATCGCCGCGTTCGCGTCGCCCTCCATCATCCTTCTGCAAAATTCATAGGCGGGGTTCTCTGGCATTACCTGCGAAAGTTTGAAAATTCCGGTGCAGCCCTCCGCGTCAACTGAAATATATACCCGCATGTCCGTCACTCACGCAGCCGCAAGCGCGATGAGCGACACGGCCCAGCGCATCATGACGGCCATGCCGCTGCCGGTCACGCGCAGCGTACGCCAGTCATGTTCCCTGTGATCGGTCTGGACTGTCTTAACGATGCCAGTCGCGCCCTCCATATCGGCGCTAATGAAGATTTTCATCCCGCCACCTCATCCCTTCCTGTCATGTTCCGCCGCAAACTGCCTGTAATCCGCTTATCTGCCGTCAATGCGGCCCCTTGTTATCTCGACTGCCCTGGTTTTTAAGCGCTTGCGGCCTTTTCGAGCCGGTTGCGGATCGCCGAGCCGATGTCGCTCTCTTCAGGCATCTGCGCTATGATGATTTCCCCTCCGCTAGTCTCGAATTCGCGCAGCTTGGAGAAGAGTTCCCTCGCGTACTCGTCTATTGAGCTGAAAATGATTTTTTTATGGGACGTGTCAAGATCCCCTGGCGGCTCTTTTATGCCCATGTAGCACCATTTCATCCCCGCCGCTTTCTCGAATGAGGCGCGTTCCAGCCCGTCCCACAGAAAAAGGGGCACGTCGGGCGCGTAGTGCCTGTACAGCGTACCAGGGGATCTATGCCGGATCTCCCTTTCGTCGCCCTCGAATAGGTCGACGACCTTGGCCAGCATCTCTTTTGTGATGCCCCCAGGGCGGAGGATAGCCGCTTTGTCGCCCGTGACATCCACTACAGTCGATTCGAGGCCCACGGACGTATGGCCGCCGTCCAATATCATATCGACGGAATCCCCGAGATCATCGGCCACGGCGCGGGCCGATGTAGGGCTGGGACGCCCGCTTCTGTTCGCCGAAGGGGCCGCTATCGGCACTCCGGCCTCGTTTAAGAGGGACATGGCGACGGGATGCGCGGGAAGCCTGAGCGCCACGGTGTCGAGATACGCCCTCGTCACGTCCGGCACGTCCCCCGTCGAATACATTACTATCGTGAGGGGACCGGGCCAGAAGCTGTTCATCAGGTTTTCCGCGTTCCGGCGGACTTCCGCGTACTTCGCGGCCTCGCGGATGCCCGAAACATGGACGATGAGCGGGTTGTCCTGCGGGCGTCCCTTTGCCTCGAATATCCTCCTCACCGCGTCGCTGTCGAGCGCGTTTGCCCCAAGCCCGTAAACCGTCTCGGTCGGGAACGCCACCAGCCCGCCGAGCCGTATTATCCCGGCCGCCTCCTTTATCCTCTCCTTAGTCGCGGGAACGATCCTGTCATAC
>JAIROA010000081.1 GCA_031257775.1 Synergistaceae bacterium | reverse complement strand
ACAGAGGACGGAGAACGGACGGCATTCGGATCAACTGAACGTGATTGCCGGAGGCTCGCTGAATCCGGCGTGGGTGGAGTGGCTCATGGGCTTCCCCATTGGATGGACGGATATTGGTTGAACGAGCCTGACATCCCGCGCGTAACGAGAGGCGTGAAAAACAGGGTCTCGCGGTTGCGGGCTTTAGGCAACGCGGTCGTCCCGGCGCAGGCTTTCCTCATTTTCCGCGCCATCGCCGAGATAGAAGGAGGTTATTCGTGATGTAACGCTATATAACGCCGAAACAGGGAAAGCGCCGGACTAAACCGGATTCCCCGCCTCCGGGGAAAGATGACGCGGCCGCGGGACGGGGAAATGTTTGGAAATGGAGGAATTTTAAATGTTGGATGAACCCAAAGCGATGGAGATTGTCGGACGGATAACGCGCGAATACGAACTGAAGGACTCGGAGAGAAACACGTTTGCGGTTCTCTTGCTCTCATCGGGAGGGAAAGCCGAATGCAGCCTGCCGGTCCGGGAGATCGCCGAAATGAGCGGATTCAGCCGTAGCGGCGTCAGGCGGGCGGTGCGCTCTTTGGAGAAAAAGGGGCTCGTCAAAAGGGAAGCGCGGTTTCACGAGGAAGAACACGGCGCGAGAGCGGCGAATAGGTACATCCTCCGCTTGGGGAGGCGGACGGGATGAGGAATCCGGAATCTCAAAAAATCGGCGTCCAAAAGAAACGGTGGGTGGTCTGTTTCGACAGCGGCGTCCTCAATCTGGATCTGTCCGTCTACGAAAAAATGGTTTACATCGCCCTCTGCGCTCACGCGAGGAAAGACGGCCCCTGTTATCCCGGCGTGAAAAAAATAGCGCAGGAGGCAAGCTGTTCCAGGGCCAAAGTGTTCGAAGCCCTCAACGTCCTCGAAAAACGAGGCGTCATCTCCAGAAGCAGCCGGATTTTTGAAGGCAGGGGACAGTCCTCCAACCTGTATGAAATCCTCGACATCCCTGACGGCATATCGCCGGAAACTCGTGACGACGACACTCCGCCTCGTCCGTCCACGCCGCGGACAGGAGAGTCCGCGGAACAGACGGAGCCGTCCACGGTGGAGACAGAGACGTCCACGACACGGACGGGGTCGTCCACGGTGGAGACGGATATGTCCACGGCACAGACGGGGGCGTCCGCGATGGAGACGGGAGGCGTCCGGGACATGGACGCCCCTTATAAGGTATTAGAACAATCTCCTATGAACAATACCAAAGAACAAAAATCCCCCCCTACCCCCCAGGGGGAGCGGGAGGGAAAAATTAACGGATTTGAATCTGAAAACCCAAAACCTCAAGGGCAAAAACATGACACGGAGGAAAAAGAGGAAACCGTTCGGATTCCCAAACCTCCGGAGCCGAAAGACCTATACGCCGGGATTCTCGGCGCGTACAACCGGATACTGCCGGAACTGACAAGAGCGGAGAAGCTCACCGGCTCCCGGTCGAAAACCCTGGATTTGCGGATATCGGAAGATCCCGCGCGGAAAGATATTCGCTGGTGGGAAGAATATTTCGCCAAGGTCAGGAACTATCCCTGGCTGATGGGCAATAACCCAAACGGCTGGAAGGCGACAATCGACTGGCTTATCGGCGAGGACGGCATGAGGAAAGTCGTCGAGGGCGCGTTCACTCAGGCGCCGCGACGGGAACAATCGCACGAGGAAATGATGGAATGGCAGAGAAGGTACACCGACGAAAGGGGGATTGTGGATGCGAAAGCATTGCTGCGCGACTGGAGAGCGAGCGTCGCGGGAGCGGCCTGTTCGGGCCGTCTCTGAATACGACAGCCCCGAACATATCGAAACGGCGCTTGCCAGGTCTTTCGAGGGCATTATGGCCGGGTCGGACGAAGCGAGAAAGAAATTGTCGGGAATCAAAACCTGTCCCAGACCATGCGAAGACGGGACGGTGAATATCCTCCTGTCCTCGGGGCAGGGGAAAAAACTTCCCTGCCCCATTCTCGTGCCGGGCTGTCATTACGGGGAGCGGACGCGAATCGAACTTGACCGTCATGTCGCCGGTCTCATGGCCGATATGGGAGTGCCCCTGAGACATCTCGAAAATTTCCCGGCAGAGCGGGAGACGGAGGAAACAGCGGAAGCCCGCAAATGGCTCGCTCGGGGATTCCTAATCCTCACGGGTGGCACGGGCAAATCCTTCCGCGCGGCGCTTGTTTTGCGCGAATACCTGAAAAGACATGCCGCAAACGCCTTCGGCCGCAACGCCCTGGAAGCTGTTGAAAGGGTTGGAAACTCGGTCGTCTGGTGTTCCGCCACGGATATGGCCGACGACAGGGAAACCGCGTCGCGGGCCAAAAGGGCGCCTCTGGCTGTAATAGACGACCTGGGAGGCGAAAGCGACACGCCCGCGGGGCAGGCTGCCATTCGCGGGGTCGTGCTGAAACGCTATGACATGAAGCTGCCCACCGTGATAACGACCCCGCTGACGATGCCGGAGATAGATATCCGGTACGGGAACCGCATGGCGAACCGTCTCACCGAGGATATCGGAAAAGGCGGGATGATCGTCGGCTGTGGAAACGCGTCCACGCTGAACATGCCGGACGGGGAAACCGGAAGAATTTCAGAAAGGAGCGGTGACCGTGATTGATAACGCGCTGGGATTGAGGATATGGAAAGACCGCGTTGTGGTTTCGTCGAGGGATGTGGCGAACGCGTTTGAAAAGAGACATGACAACGTACTCAGGGATATTTCAAATTTGAATTGCTCGGCTGAATTTCGTCTCCTCAATTTTGAGGAGACATCACAAAGCGTTGCCATGCCTAAAGGCGGAATGAGAGAAGATAAATTTTACCTTGTGACCCGCGACGGTTTCGTCATACTCGTCATGGGCTATACCGGAGAAAAAGCGATGAAGTTCAAGGAGGCGTACATCCGCGAGTTCAACAGGATGGAGAAAACTCTCAGGGAAAAACCTGCCATAGCCGTCCCGAGGACGCTGAAAGACGCGCTCCTGCTCGCCGCGAGGCTCGAAGGCGAGCGCGAAGCGCTGGAGGCAAAAAACAGGGAGATGTCGCCCAAGGCCGAATTTTACGACGCCGTCGCCAAGAGTTCCACAGCCATCGACATGGGCAGAGCCGCGAAAATCCTGAACTTCATCGGGATCGGCAGGAACAACCTGTTGGCGTTCCTGAGAAATACGGGAATCCTGATGCCGGACAACGTACCGTACCAGGAATACATCGACCGGGGATATTTCAGGCTGATCGAGCGGCGTTACGAAACGCCGGACGGGGAAACCCATGTAAATACGAAGCTCATGGCCTATCAGGCGGGGATAGGATTCATCATGAAAAAGCTGACGGAGGCCGGATACAAGCGCGCCGAGCAGTACCGGCAGTCAGCCCTGTTCGCGGATGAGGATTTTACGGATGAAAGCGGCGTTTAAAGCTCGCTTGCGCGCGATTTCTCATACATCCCGCGCGAATATGGCGCGCCATTTCCGCGCGGTGAACAAAAAAGACGCCGCGCTCGTCATGGTTTCCGCTTGTATCGGTTACGCTGGATTCGCTACAATTCCGCGAGCGGCAACGCTCGTCCTCGCAGTGCCCGTACTTTGGACGTTGGCCAAGTCAAGATATTCGGCCTTCGCCGTCATTCTCGCATACAAGCTCGCGGCGTCGAGAGGGCTTTTACCGGGAGCGGCCGTATTCCTGTCGGAAAATAACTCGTTCGTTCCGGCGGCCGCCCTGTATTTCCTCCTGCCGTTCTGCGCGTCGCTGCCGTTTCTCGCCCTTTGGGACAGAGAGACGGGATCGAAAGCCATGCTCGTCGTGCCGGCGTTCCTCATAACTTACCTGCTTCCGCCGCTGTCGCTCATAGGGATAATAAATCCCCTCATAGCTTCCGGGACTATTTTCAGAGGCTGGGGTTTCGCCGGGATGATGACAATGCTCGCCGCTTACGTGTTCTGCGCCGCTTCTCGCAAAGCCGCTTATGCCGCGCTCTCTCTCATAGCCGTTTTCGCCATACTGCCCGGCGGCGGCTGGAATATAACGCGAGCGCCGGAGGGAATCATGGCCGCCGATACGTCTTTCGGCAGGCTCGGCAGCGGGAGTTTCAATTTCGAAAGGGATTACGACCGCGCGAATATGGTCTTCGGGGAACTCGGAAAGCGAAATTTCTCCGAATCCACAGCCAAGATCATCGTCCTGCCGGAGACGATAGCGGGGAGGCTAAATAAGACAGGGCTCGGACTCTGGCGCTGTGAAATTCAAAAATCCCTGCCGGACAAAACCGTGATATTCGGCGCGGAACTGCCCACAGGCGACGGCAAGAAATACGACAATGCAGTCCTCATGACATATCGGGGAAAAATCGCCTTCACGCGCCAGCGGATTCCAGTACCGAGATCGATGTACCGCGGGCCTTTCGCCAAGACCGGCGCGAACCTCCATCTCTGGGAGTGCGGCATACTCTCCCTCCCTGACGGCAGGAAAGCCGCGGTAATAATCTGCTACGAGGCTTTTCTGACTTGGCCGTTTCTCACATCCATGACGCAAAAACCGGACGTTATCATCTGCGCCTCAAATCTCTGGTGGTGCAAGGACACGTCACTGCCAAATTCGCAGAGAACGATTGTCTCGCTCTGGTCGCTGCTGTTCGGAGTGCCGGCAGTGTTCGCGAGAAATATCTGACAAAACGCAAAAAACGAAGGGAGGTGAGGAAATGAAAGACATCACGAAACTGACGCGGGAAGAAATGTTGGAAATACTGTGCGCGCCGGTTCCGGCCGATGAGCCGGAGGAATCGGATTTTGTCGAAAGCGACGAACTGGAAGAGGAAAAGTTCGTACAAAATTGGATAGAAAGGGAGCTGAATTGACATGACATCCGCTACTGAAAAAAGGCGCAAGGAATTCGCGGAGCGCGTGGCGCGTTCGCTCGAATCCGGTGTCGTGCCCTGGCAGAGAAAGGACCTGCCGGACATGCCGGCGCAAAGCGCCGTCTCCGGCAGGAGTTACGGCGGCCTCAACGCGCTGTATCTCATGGAAAAGTGCGCGGAAAAAGGCTACAAAGACCCGCGCTTCATCACGGCGAGCGAGGCAAACAAAAATGGGCTGTATGTCCGCAAGGGCGAGCATGGGACAGTTCTGGAACACTGGACGCGGGGAAACGACGGCAAAATAAAACCGCGCGGCTACGTAGTCTTCAACACCGAACAGTTGAACGGGAAATTGCCGGTTCCAGAGCCGGACAAGCCGAATCTCGAAAAAGCCGCTCAAATGCTGAAAAACGCTGGGATAGAGATAAAGCCCGGCAGCGACGTAAAGGAATACCGGGAGGCCATAAAAAAACTCACGGTCAGGAACGCGGAGGAACATGGCGTGACACAGACCGTACATACGCCGGAACTGCTCGGGCTCAGGTACAGCATAGCAAGCACGGCCGCCATGCGAGAGGCGGGCATCCCCGTTGAACAGCCGGAGGGCGCCCCGGTGAAATCCTGGGCAAACAGCATAAGACACGACCCTTCCCAGCTCTCCAAAGCGGCGAGAGACGGCGGTCTCATTGCCGAAGCCGTGCTCATGGACATGGGAAAAGACCGTGCGGCTGAGTTATTTCGTGCCGCTATGGAGCGGGCCGACGCGCAAAGGGGTCAGGAACTCGCCGCCGAAGCCGCCGCGATCCCCCGAGGGCTCGACTCCAATCTCCCCAACGCCGATCTATCCGCTGTCCAGGAGGCCGTTATCGCGGCGTCGGACAAGGCGGCGGCACAGGTGAACGATTTAAGAGCCTCCGCTTCGGCGAGGGAAGTAAAAGTCAACGAACCCGGAAACGGTATAGATAAGATGGCGGCGGCGAGAAACGTCGCCAAAAAAGAATTGGGCGATAACGCGATAGTCACAAGCGCGCAGCCGGGCAAAACGTACAGCGGGAAGATACTTGGAATCCTGGGCGGCCTCACGGCGGGGCCGGACATGTCGGCGGTACAGGCCATATCGGATAACCACGCCGTGCTGCATGAAATAAAAAGCATCTCGGACAGGAGCAATCTCAAAGTCGGCGAGGAAGCGGTACTCTCCGCCGACGAACAGGGATACAGCGCCGTTCAGGGCATGGACAAGGGTATGGACGCCGAAACGAAACACAGAAAGCGCGAGGGGCATAAACGCTGATGGCCAAAGCGCGTTTTTCAAAAATACGTAAGAGAGGTGATCTTTATGCGATCCACCGAGAGGGAGAAAATATATAACGCGCTGAAATTACACGGCATGTGGCTTGCCGGCGAAGACGGCGGGGAAAAAGCGGACTTGAGCGGTACGGATATGCGCAATCTCAATTTGCGCGGGATGAATTTGAGTTACGCGAACCTGAGCGGCGTAAACCTCGAAGGGGCGAACCTGGCCCATGCCAATCTGTCCGGCGCGAGTCTTGCCGACGCGGATTTGCGCGGCGCGGATATGGCCTCGTGCAAACTGAACGGGGCCGACCTGTCCGGCGCGGATTTACGCGGAACCGACCTGTCCCGCGCGGAACTTGATGAGGCCAAACTTGACGGGGCGATTCAAGACGCGGATACGAAAATAGACGAACCGGTCAACGAGCCTGGCACAGGCATGGATTTGATCGGTTACGCCAGGAATATCGCGAAAATACGCATGGAAGACGGAGTTATCGTCACGAACGCGCAGCCGGGCAAGACGTACGAGGGAGAGATAATCTCCGTTCACGAAAGCGGCCGGAATAAAATCGCCGTTATGGCGTTGGCCGGGGATCGCGCTATCGTGCACGACTTCCGTGACGCCGACGCGATATCCGGTTTGGAAGAGGGCAAAAGGGCGACGCTGGTCACGGACGCCGAAGGCTACAGCGGCGTGTTGGGCAGGGACGCGGAAACGATGTAACTGGCGCGGGGGGTGAAACGCTGATATGGCGCGCAATATCGTTAAAACCCGCGATTATTCCTTTCGCGGCGTCAAGCCCGAGGGGATAGACTACAGGATAAAGGCGGCCGCCGTCCTCATCGCAGGCATCCTCATAACCTTGCAGGCCGCGGCGCAGTATGTGGCTCACGCCTTCGGCAATCATCCGGCTCTCGGCTGGAGCTTTCCGGTATTGGTGTATCGCGTGTATCCGCTCTACCGCGCGGTTTACTGGCTCTATGTCCTGATGTCGGCTTACGAGCAATCCAGGTCGAACATAGCCGCCATGAGCGCGTTCATCTTCTCTGCCGGGCTCATACTCTCCGCATTCGCCGCACGTAGGTGTTACCTGAACGGCAAGAGCGCGAGCCTCGAATCCCTCCACGGCTCGGCGCATTGGGCGACGCTGAGGGAGATTAAGGAAGCAGGGCTTTTGGACGAAAACGGCGAGCCATTCTCGGAGGGCGTCGTTGTCGGCGGCGTTCAGGTCGGCTGGAATGTGAAGATGATGAGACACGGAGGCCGCGAGCATCTGCTCTGTTACGCCCCCACGCGAAGCGGCAAGGGCATATCGTTGGTGCTTCCCACTCTGCTCAATGGATGGAAACAAAGTGCGTTTATATTAGACATAAAGGCCGAGAA
>JAIROA010000093.1 GCA_031257775.1 Synergistaceae bacterium | reverse complement strand
CATGCGAACCTCCCGGTTGTCTGGGCTGCGGCCAGGCAAATGCGCGCTTGTCGTAAAATACCTGTCAACCCAGGCTGGGATAAAGAATTATAAAGCAATTATAACCCTTCCGGCACATTGCCTCGCTAATGTTGCCGCGGGCGACAAGCCGCTTATTATTCTCGTCAAGCTGGTTGAAAGCGTCGGCGACTTCGGCGCGACGCGTCTGGATTGCAAAATAAGTCTGCCCGAGTGCGATGACTTCCTTGCGAGGGTCGCCGTTTTGAACGATTAAGTAACATGCATAGCGAGTCAGTTCGTAATCGACCTGACTGCGCTTCGCACCGCTGCCGATACAGACCATTTTCCCGACCTCAGGAAAATGGTCTGCTATCTCAAATCCGCTGTTCTTACAGGCGAGCATTGCACGGTCGATCACTTTGGCGAAGTTTTCCCATTTCGCGTATTCAAGCACCGGCGCAAGCTCTCGCGCAGTCCAGTATCCCGTGCCGTTATCACGGATACGCTTTATATCCTCAAAGCTCCTATAGTCGTCAGCGTTTAGCTTTGCCATCTGAATTTTCTCCATCTATATTGATATAGCGCGTTAACAAAAGAACGCTACGTGGCAAATGTTCCGCGTCCTTGCAATAAGCGCTTTCAACGGTTTTAACTTCAGGACTTTTATTTAAATATCGCTATATCAGCCGCGCAGGAAATCCCCTACCGGAACGTCGGTCCAGTCCGTCAGCTCTGGAATTTTGAGCGAGAGCGACATCGTGCCCGGAACGGCTATTATCTGGTAAACCGTGTTGTCCGTCGTGGCCCCGAGATCTTTCAGCCTCGTGTCCAGTATTTTTTTCATCCTCGCGACATCAATGCTTCCCTTGAAATGCTCCGCCAGATTCAGCAGGTTCTGCCTCCTGCTGCGGGTCCATGAGAACTTTGCGTCGTCCGGGCGCGGAAGCCCCCAGGACGGCTCCGTGAAGTGATTCGTCGCCACCATAAGGCCGGGCCGCTTCACGGATAGCCTCCGCTTTACGTCGAAAACCGGCCACTCGAAGCAGCGCGAGGTCTGATCGTCCGCCGTCCCTATGACGTAAGCGAAGTTTGACCTCGTTGACTGGAAGAAGCTTTCGAGCTGATCCAGATCGGGCGAATCAAGGAGGAACATAAAAAGCTCGGCTATGGCCGGCACCCGGTTGTGATACTGAAGCGCGCCGCCCGACGGCTCCCCATTGTTCAGCGCGAGGAATATCCCGCGCTCGTTTATCCCCGTCGTCATGTACACGCCGCCCGGATAGCCTATCGTGGCCACAGCAAGCGCCCCGTCGCACGGATGGTACACAGTTACGAGCAGATTCCGCCCTAGCTCGCGGAACCAGCTGAAGTAATCATAGTTGCGCCCGTAGATGAGCGGCCCGGAAGAGTACTCGCCCCACACCGCGATCCCGGTACAGCCGGGCCTGGTCATGCCTTCTCCCCATATATCCCCAGCGACTTCCACCTCGAGGGCGTTAAGAAGAAGATGCTGGGCGAAATCAAGCCCTGACGTCTCGGACATTCCCGCCAGCAGCTCCTTGAGCCTGTGAGGGTAGTTCGAGAAAAAATCGTCCGCGACGGCGTCGGCAGCGTCCCTCCCCTTATTGCCCTGCCGCAGAAGATTGTCCTCTATGGCTGCCTTGTATGTCTCTTTAAGCTGCGCGGAAGCGAGCGACCCGTACTGGCGGCCCATCTCGCGCCACGTCCCGTAAAGGCTCAGAACCGTAAAACCCCCGAACCGCGCCAGCTTGCCTCCATCTGTGTCAATGGTCATTTGCGTCACCTCCATGTATAATTATAACCCGCTTCCCCGCTTTTTGTTCCACTTGCGCGGGATAAGGAGCGTTAATAGCGAAGACGCGCCAGCTTATTTGATTTCAAATTGGTATAATCCGCAAGGAAAGGCAGCATTATGACGCAGGATACGATCGATAAGCTACGAAAATACGCCGCGCTTCTCGGCGCGGCTAACGAAAAAGCACGGCTTACCGGCCCGTCGGATCCGGATACGCTTTTTGACGAACACATTTCCGACGCGCTCGAAGGCCTGCGTTTCCTTCCGCGGGGCGCTTCTTTCGTCGACATTGGCACGGGCGGAGGGCTTCCGGGCCTTGTCTGGTGCATCTGCAGGCCGGATTCGCGCGGCGTGCTGCTGGACAGCATTGGGAAAAAAATCGCGCTCTTAGCGGGGATGGCGGACGAGCTGGGATGCGCCAACGCCGTGCCCGTCTGCATGAGATCGGAGGATTTCGCGCGGACGCGCCGCGAAAGCTTCGACGCCGCTGTCGCAAGAGCCGTCGCCCACTCCTGCGTCCTTGCGGAATACATGTCGCCGCTCGTGGCCCCCAGGGGAAGCCTCATAGCCTTTAAAGGGCCCGGCGCGAGCGAGGAGCTTGACATACCTGAATCGTCATGGGGCAGGCTCGGCCTGTCAAAGCCCAGCGTTCATCCCTACGGAATAGCGGGAAAAGAACGGCTGATCATAATATGGGAGAAAAAGGGCGAATGCCCGGCGCGTTACCCGCGCAAGCCGGGAGACGCTGCGAAAAAGCCGTGGTGGCAGTAGCTCCCACTCACGGCACCTGGCTGTTCTGCCAGCTCGGCATACCAAGGGTGTAGCCTACGGTAAATTCCCCGTGGTTGTCATATATGAGCAGTATCTTGCTGTTCAGGAACTGGCCGGGGATCGATAGCGCTATCCCGGCTTCCCACGCGTCGTCTTCCACAGACCAGTCATCCATTATCATCCCGTAGCGCGCGAAAACCTCGCCCCGTATTGCGCCCCACCATGAGTGGGAGAAATTCTTGCCCACCCCTGCGTGAGCCCAGGCCGACTGATCTCCGGCAAGCGGGCGGCGCGAAAGACTGTAAAGCTCCTCCTGATCGCCAAGGAGCGCGCGGAAAGCCTGATTCTGTTTGTCCCCTGTCTCCAGCCCGAACTCCATGACAAAATGCATGCTGTCCGTAAATGGCACGTAGGCGGTCAGATTCGTCCTTGACACCCACACCCCGCTGTCGGCCCACCAGGCCTGCATGTTGAGGGAATAGCCGCTGCTGGGCATGAGCAGATTGTCCAGAGTGTCCGAGTTGTAATAAAAATACGGCCCGTAACTGTCATCTCTGCCCTCTGAGTTCGCGTGCTTGCCGGCTATGCCGACGCCTAGCCTGCTGTCGCCCCTCTCTTTGTAGTAGACTGCCCTCGCGGAATATGTTTCAAGAGCGTATTCGCTCATGCCTTCCGGCGCCATCTCGTCGCGCCTCATGCCAAGCGCGAAACCCCACTGCGCGCCGTTCTCGAGCGGTGTGAAGTAACGCGCGTTCAGTCCCCACTCATTTTCGCCGTATCTTCCGGAAAAGACGGCGGAATCCCCAGCCGACGCGAGATCGCGCGCGTCAAACGTCACGTCGATCCACCGATGCCGGTGCATGTTCGTCGTGTAGCCGTTGAACGACAGCCCGTAAGGGGGCCTTTTTTCAACTGAAAACACTACCTCGGCGTCGTCAGGGGCCGACTCGTCTATCGGGCTGACGTTCACGTCGACGGTCGCCGCCTCGTCTCGCCTCGAAATGTCCTCGATGGCCGAGTTTATCTCGTTTATGTCGTAGGGCTTGCCGATCCATCCGCTGTAGTCATTCTCGATATCCCTGGCGGCCCTGGGGCTTAGGCCCTCGACCCTCACGCTCCGCACGACGCGCTTTTCCTCTTCAAGCGTCCTGCCGGCAGAAAAATCCGGCCCGGACGCAGAGACCTCCAGCAGCTCGCGCCTCTTTGCCTGAGCCGCCTCCAGCCCGCGCGCGTATATGTCTTCATAGCCTTTTGAATCCAACATGCTGTAAATGCCTACATCCGGGTAAATTATCAGGTCGGACATGGCCTCATTCCGCCTCATGTTTTCAAGCGTCATTATATCTATGGCCTGCATCATGACGTCGATGACGCTCGTTATGCTCTCCGCGGGCTTTGAGGTCGTCTGTCCCGAGAGATTCACGGCAACGACGGGATAGCCCGGGAAAATCCCCTTCGCTATCTCTACCGGGAGATTCGCGGCAAGCCCACCGTCCACAAGCACTTTCCCGTTGATAGGCCACGGTTCGAGCACCCCAGGGATCGACGCCGACGCCCGTATCGACGAAGCCAGGTTACCCTCGCGAAGCACGACCGCCTCGCCGGTGCTTAGGTCGGTGGCGACGCAGGCAAACGGTATGGAAAGGCGGTCAAAGTCGGTTGTCTGCACGTGACCGGTGTATTTAATGAGGAAATTGACGAGGGCTGAGGCCGGAAGAAACCCGAGAGGCCCCACGACTTTCGTTTTTTTGTTGAAGTCGATACGCATCGGCGAGAGCGTCTCCCCGGAAGGCCTGTGATTGCCGGAGTCAGGCCGGATGCGCGTCCCGGCGTCCGCAAGAAGGCCCATGATGTCCGTGTCGATGACTATCTGGTAAATTTCATCCGCGGTGTATCCGGACGCATAGAGGCCGCCTATGACAGAGCCGATGCTCGTGCCTACAATGCCAGCTATGGGAATTTTTTCCTGCTCCAGCACCTTCAGCACGCCTATGTGGGCAAAACCCTTCGTGCCGCCGCCAGACAAGGCCAGCACGATCCCCCCCCTCCTTCCGCTTTCGGCCGCGCCGGCCGGAGACAAAAGGGCTGACGCCATAAATGAGCTAATGAAAAATATGAAAAAGGCTTTGCGGCAATCCTTGCTTTTAAAAAATTCAAATAAGCACATCAGCCTCACTCCCCTTACAATAACATTATCACATCAAAACAGCTTCATATCAATCAAAAAAGACCGCGGGCACAAAAAAACCGCGGCCTTGCCCTATCGGCAAAGCCGCGGTAATTATCCGCTTGCCTATATTTTCATGCCTCACGCAAAAAACCGGCAATTGCCGCTATTTTTTACTGCCGCTGCCCCGGCTGCCGTCTAGCTCCTTCAGAGCGTCCGCGGCAGGCTTATAATTAGCGTTGATCGCCAGAGCGCGGCTGAACCACGCTATGGCCAGCTCTTTCTCGTTCAGCTTCTGCGCGCTCTTGCCCGCCCAGTAAGGCGAAAGATAGTTGCCTATGTATTCCATTGACTGCGTGCCGAAAGCATACAGGGCTTCCCGGTAGCGTTTTTGCTCAAACAGGATGTAAGCAGATCTGTGCTGTATTTCAAGCGCGTACATCTCGACATCCGTCAGGGGAAACGTCTTTATAAGCCTCACGTCCGTAATTTGATTCACGTCAAAATCCGGCAACAGGACGTTATCCGGCTGTTCCAGCCAGTAAGGCGGCTGCAAAGGCTCGGCGGGCGGGGGCGCCGCCGCCTGCGGCGGCGAAGCGTATGGGATCTCGGTCCTTGGGATCTCCGCCCCGCCCGGAAGAATCAGCGCGGGGGCGGCCGCAGGGAATTCAACGTAATAATAGCCGGGGGCAGCCAGCGGAGAACCCTGCGGCATAACAGGATTGACCCACGGAACGTGATATCTCACTATGGCGCTTGCAGGGTCAGTAATAGGCGATACGCGAACCCACCGCCCATTGTATCCGGGAGCCTCGGGAGGGTCCGGCGTTGTGCGATACGTGGCGAATTTCATGCTGTGCGCGCTCGCCTCCGAAATCGGTATGACGCCGTCCCCGCGCTCTATTACCCACTCCTTGCTCGGCAAGACAATCTTGCAGATACTCCCCGTCGTTGATACAGCGCTCGCCCTTATCACAGCTTTCGGTATTTTGTAATCGCCGATCAGAGCGCCTTCCGCGTTGTAGACTTCGCCCCCTTCGCTGTACACAAGGTAATTGCTGCCCTTAGCCGATTCCAGGGCCACGCCTATGTCAATCACATAAAAATCGGCGGCGATAGCTATTACGCGGCCCTCAACTTCAACATTTCCCATGCTCACCCATCCGATGGCTTCAGCCAAGCCAGGAAACGCGCATAGCAGAAACGTCATCGCGATGCCAAGTGACTTTATCCGCATGGCCTGAATCATCTCGCTTTCATTCGTCAGATGTTGGGTAATACCTTGTAGTCGGTGAATAAGGCTCTTCGCCATTGCCGGCCGGCCAACCGTAATTTGGAGCGGGGGCGGGCGGCGAAGAGTAACCGGGCGGCTCGGGCGCGTAATCCGGCGCTGGAGCGTTTTGTTCCGGCACATTCCGCGGCTGCGACGGCGCGTAATCCTGCGGAGGCGTCACTGTACCCGGCGACGATCCCCTTTGCCGAGGGACGAAAGTCTGCCCAGGAATACTGGGACCGGGCGTATACCCGGGCTGTCGCGGCGCGGCCGTGCCGGGATTTGGCGTATAGCCGGGCTGCGGTGCGTAATTTCTCGGTGGTACGAAACCCTGTCTCGGCGCGCTGGGATTCGGAGTATAGCCAGGCTGCGGCATGTAATTTCGCGGCGGCATCATAGTGCCGGGCGACGGCTCCGCTAGCGGCGGGACGTAAGCCTGTGCGGCTTGGCTATACACTCCGGGAGCAGACGTATATACAGGCCGCGGCGGCGTCACAGTGCCAGGCGACGGCTCCGCTAGCGGCGGGACGTAACTTGGGCCGGGCATACCGGGGCTGAGCGCATATCCGGGCTGCGGCGGCGTCACAGTGCCAGGCGACGGCTCCGCTTGCGGCGGGACGTAAGCCTGTGCGGCTTGGCTATACACTCCGGGAGCAGACGTATATACAGGCCGCAGCGGCGTCACAGTGCCGGGCGACGGCTCCGCTTGCGGCGGGACGTAAGCCTGTGCGGCTTGGCTATACACTCCGGGAGCATGCGTATATACAGGCTGTGACGGTACGAAATTATAACTTAGCTCTGGATTTACCGAGTTGGGCTGCGGGTAATACGCGGCAGGATACATGCTGGCTTGCGGAGGCGCATCGTTATATGTGGCTACTCTCATATACTTCGCGCGTGACGCCGATATTGGCCTCAGCCTTCCGCCGCTCAGGACCCTCCACCTTGTACTCGTCGGGTGAATAGAATACTGACTTGCCGGCGCTTCCGTTACCGTCACGTAGGCGAACTGATCCTCCGTCGCGGCTTTTGCCGTCCCTTGACGCGCCGCCATGAGAATTACGCAAAGAAACGCGCCGATAACTGTCTTCCGTAACGTCTTCATCTGCATTCCTCCCTGATTGCAGTTTTCTTCATATTTAACCGTCCAATACCGTGCCTATTCCATTGCCAGCAAAACGAAATTTTATCGTCTTAAAACAGAGCTTTCCCTAGTACCCCATAAACACTCTTGGGTAATACGACGACGGATACACCGTGTACACCCTCGGCCTCACATATACCCCGCTCGGCGCGTAATAAACCGGCCTTCCGACATAAACCCGCGCCGGCGGCGCGTAATAATGCACCGGGACTCCCGCGTAAACCGGCGGCGCGTATGCTACGGGGCCCCCGGCCGGATAATAGCCATAAGACGGCCAGCAGGGAGCCGCGTACGCGTATGGTGCCGTATAGGGCGAGCTTACAAGCCATGCCGCGGACGCCTCTCCCTTAAAGAAGATGGCGCAAAACAACAAAATGAACAACAATTTCCAAAACGATTTCACCACAACATCCCTCCTGTTAAATTTATTATATTACAAAAAATAACTTGAGAGCATCTTAGCAGTTTTTTATAATTATGCAATCACTTTTCACGTAACATACGCGCCGTTTCTTCCGGAGTCGGGCCGGGGGACATTTCCATGCTAGCGCGCTTTATCTCCCTTACTTCCGCGTCCATTAGATCGACATTGCCAACCCATTTATATCGCATGAGCGACGCGCTCGCGGCAAGAGCCGGGGTATCCGGTTCATACCACGCAAAGCTCCTGTCGTTAAGCACCTCGGCTATGCTGTCCTGTGCCCTGTACAGGATATCGTCATAACGTTCCCTCTCGTCGAATCTCGATCCCTTTCTCCTGACCCTAGCCCATTCGTCGCCTGTCCAAAAATAAATCTCATACGGGGTGCCGCCCTTCCACGCTATAGGAACCCTCGGCGCCATGAGTATCCCCATCCTGTCAACTCTAAAGCGCCAGCGCGAAATTTCATTGAACTTCTCGCTCTGCATCCAGGTAACAGTTGCACCGAGAGGATGCGGCGGATAGGGGACATACTGCAAATAAGCTCCTGTTATCGGGTCTTGCCCGTCAGGCTCGCCCATTGAGTCCGCGAATTCGCCGTCCGCGTATTCCTCGCGCTCAACTAAGACCGGAAAAGAAATCACGACAGGCTCCAGCAGAAGATTCGCTGGCATTGGCTGTTTTACCGGAAGCACTGACATCAAGGGGCGCGGTTCTTTTTTTTGCTGTTTTGTCAAGGCTGGCATTGGCTGCAAGCCATTAGGGGTCTTCACGAGCAGGTGGTAATGTGGATCATAGTACAGCGCCCTGTTCACGGCATATTGAGCTTTATCGTAGTCGCCAAGAGCCTGATACGCGCGGGAAATCCAATACCAGGCATCTGTGGAGTCCGCGTGTTCGGACAGAAAACTTTCGAGTACCCGGACCGCGCTCCAGTAGCGCCCGTTTTCAACGAGATTCTGGCCGATTGCGAGCGCGCGCATAATGATATCTTCGCTTATAGCTCTCAGCGCCGCTTCTTTGGCTAGTTTTTCGTCTTCGGCCTTTTTAGCGGCATCCGCCTTTTTCCGGGCCGCTTCAGAACGCCTTCGCGTCTCCGCGGCTTTTTTTTCGCGGGCTATGCGGGCCGCTTCGTCTATTTTCCTTTTTTCATCATCTTCCCTGTTTCCCTCTGGCGCCTGGCGCACAGACTCTTCAGGCGGCGACTGCGCGTCCGGATACGACGGGCTGGGAGTGAGGGATATCACAAGAGCGAGGCAGAAAAATGAGAGGCATAATGTCCCAAAGGCGCTTACAGCCGCTTTGCGTTTTTCACGGACGCGCGCGTCCGGCTCGCATGATGCTGCCGTTTGCTTTGAAGTTCTAGAAATCATTCCCGTCCCTCCTCCCGGACAAAGGCATGGAAACGGAGTCCCCAAGCTGTATCGGGCCATCCTTTGATTCCTTGATTATCTCGACTGCCGCGTCGCGGTCCTTTACGAAGACGACTCGCACGCGCCCCACGATCTGAGGAAAGTGGACTTCAGGCGTCTCTGGCGCGATCGTCCTGACCGAGGATGATCGGATCACTGACAGGACGTCCCCGACTTTCACGCTGTCCTGCCTGCCCAGGTTTATGTGATATATTTTATCCTGCTGCCGATTGGAAACCGTGAACGAGCCGTCGACTCTTTCGGCTTTCGCTATTATCTGCCCGACTACGCGATAGCCGTTGTACCCCTCAACGGTTTCCTCAAGCGCCCTGTCCAGGGCTTTACGTATGACAGGCCAGTAAGGGCTCTTTTCGAAATTCTGCCAGTATATGGGCTCCGTGTCCAGGATGTCCTGATACAGCACGTACTGCCGCTTGTCGCTCTCCTCTATGACGGAATCGAAGAGAAGCTCCCTCGTAGAGCCGTCATAAACGTAAGAGTGCAGTATGACGTCCCAGTATACCTTCGAGCCAAACGTGTCTTTTTTGAGATAGTCAAAACGCTCAAGGCTGATTTTTATGATCCTGTCCTTGCCGGAAAAACCTCCGACGGGCCAGAAGTCCGGAATATCGGACATCAGGCGGATAGGGTCTATCCTGTGGATTTCCTTCATCCTCCTGAAGACATAATCGCTCATCTTCTCCGAGAGGACGTCGCTCGGGTAATACTTGCTTTCCCATACCGCGCGTCCGCTGTTGTTCTCCACAGGCGTCACGAGCCTCAGGGTAAAGCGGTCGCCTGGCTCGACGTATACCGCCATCGCCGCGTCTTTAGCCGTGAGCATGTAAAAAAAAGCAATAAAAAAAACGGTCAGAACCGAACGTGTTTTAAGTTCCACGCTTTTCACGCCCCATACCTCCGATCACTGGTCATATGCATAATATCGGCGGTCCCAAGGCGCCTCTAAAAACGAATTTCCCCAAGACCCGCTATCCGGGCTATTGCCTCCATGTCGACGCTCTCTGCCATGATGCCGGCAAACTCGTCCAGCGTGCGGTCAATCTCGTTTTCGTAGTTTCTCTTAGCCGGGCCTGATCCGCCGCCGCGGAAGGCGGACAGGAATTCCGCCCTGTACGCGTCGCTCGCAAAGAGACCGTGGATGTAGCACCCGAACGCAAGCCCATCGTCCCGGACCGCTCCCTGCGGGATCCCGCCGAGGCGCAGCATGGGACGGAGGACCCCTGGCCCGTCCGTTACCCCGAGATGTATTTCATATCCCGAAACTTCAAGCCCGCCGTCAGTGACGGCAGAAAACCTCCTGAGCGTCTTGTCAGGCGACATGACTGTCGTGACGTCGAGAAGCCCCAGCCCCGCGACTGAAACCGGCACGGGGTTTTCCACAGCGTCGGGATCGGATATCTCCCGTCCGAGCATCTGATAGCCGCCGCATATGCCCAGAACCATTCCGCCTCTGCGCATGTGAGAGGCCATGTCGACATCCCAGCCCTGACTTCTTACGAAGGCAAGATCCGCTATCGTGGATTTCGTGCCAGGGATGATCACCAGATCCCCATCCCCCGGAATGGGTTTGCCCGGCTTCACGAACGACAGGTCGACATCAGGCTCCGAGGCAAGAGGGTCGAAGTCGTCGAAGTTCGATATCCTTGGCAGCCCTAAGACGTATACCTTGATCGTCTTGCCGGCATATCCGGAACTTTCCCCTCCCCGCCCGCTTTCAAGCGCCATGGAATCCTCCGCGGGCAGCCTTGAGGCGCCATTGAACCAACGGACGGCGCCGAGGCATGGGAGGCCCGTATGTTCCATTATTATCTTTTCCGCTGGCCTGAATACTGAGTAGTCTCCCCTGAATTTATTTATGATATACCCCTTGAGTAGGGGTTTTTCGGCTTCTTTCAGCAGAATGCACGAGCCTATTATGGATGCTATCACCCCGCCCCTGTCGATATCCGCGACCAGCACGACCGGAACCTGAGCCGATAAGGCAAACCCCATGTTAGAGATGTCGCCGTCACGGAGATTTACCTCCGAGATGCTTCCCGCCCCTTCGACGACCACCACGTCCGCATTGGCGCTGACGCGCCCGAAACTCTCCATTACGCTTCCGAGGAGCGTCTTACGGTACTCGGCATAGCTATTGGCTGTCACAGTCGCCGCGACTTTCCCCTGCACTACGACCTGGCAGCCCGCATCGCTCTCCGGCTTCAAAAGCACCGGGTTCATATCGGCGGACGGCTCGGCACGACAGGCTTTAGCCTGTATGGCCTGAGCGCGCCCGATCTCGCCTCCGTCCGCCGTGATGGCCGCGTTGTTCGACATGTTCTGAGGTTTAAACGGCAGAGGCTTTAACCCCTTGTTCGCAAAAAACCTGCAAAGCCCGGCCACGAGAAGCGACTTCCCCGCGTCTGACCCGGTTCCCTGAAACATTATCGCGGGGGTTTTCTTACACGCAGCCGTCAACGCGCAGCACCTGCCCTGTCATAAAGGACGAGAGTTCAGAGGCAAGGAACAGGATTGCGCCGGATACCTCGCTCGTCTGTGCCATCCTGTTCATGGCGGTCTTTTCAATCATTTTTTTCCTGAGGCCTTCTTCGATCCCAAGCGCCATATCCGTGTCGGTCAAACCAGGGGCGACGGCGTTGACGCGTATATTAGAGGCATTCAGCTCTATAGCGAGTTTTTTGGTCGCGCCTACCATCGCCGCATTGCTCGCCGAGTATTCAAGTTGCGCCGAGCCCCCGTCCTCCGCGGCGGAAGAGGCTACGTTCACGATGCTTCCGCTCTTTTTTCCCATCATCATTTTAGCCACGTGCTGCGTCAGCGCCATTTGCGCGAAAAAATTCACCTCGAACGCGCTTCTCATCTTCTCTATCGGAGTCGTCAAAAAAGAGCTGCCGTACTCCGCTGTGCCGGCGTTGTTTACCAGCACGTCTATATGCCGCTTCGACGCGGCTATCTCGTTCAGCTTACCTCTCATCGCTTCATAATCCGTGAGCTCAAAGCAGACCGGCCATATCTCCACGCTATACATTCTGGATATGTCTTTAATGAGGGTCAGAAACTCATTAGTCTCGCGCCTCGCGTGAGCGTATACCTTTGCGCCGTTCGCGGCGAACGTCTCCAGCGCCGCAAGCCCTATCCCTCTGTTCGTGCCTGTGATTATCGCCGTCTTTTCGTGTAACAGCAAGTTTTGTCACCTCTCTCACGTTTTAGTGCGGATATCCGGTTACATCGAGCAAAACGCTCCGCCTCCGCCCGTTATCTCAAGAAGCGCGCCTGTTATCCTGCGGCTGCGGTCGGAGAGGAAAAATCTGGCGGCGTTCGCTATGTCGTCAGCCTCTATCATACCAAGCGGCATGTTTTTTTCTATCTTTTCCTTAAACGCGTCCTCCCCGAGGAAGGCGCGGAAGCCATCCGTCATAGGAGTGTTCACGAAACTCGGGCAGATCGCGTTAAACCGGATGCCCCGAGGCGCGTATTCTTTTGATAGCGCTTTAATCGACGCGTTGAGCGCGGCCTTGCTAGCGGAATAGACTGATAATCCCGCGTCAGGCGACACTCCCGCGATGGATGATATGCCGACCACGCTCATGCCCGGGGCGTATCGCCCTCTGCGGCACGCCCCTTTTGCCAAGGCCAGGAAAACCATGAAATTAATCTGAAAGAGCTTCATCGACGCTTCGTAATCCGTATCCCTCAAAAGCCGCGTAGCGGACGTTCCAGCGCTGTGAACCATGCCGGACATGGGCCCCATCGCTTTCGCTATCTCCGTAGTCATGGCTTCGGTGCCGGGGAGATCCGCGCTGTCGAAGAGAAATAATCCGTGCCCGTCTCCGGCAAGCGAGCCCATAACCGTTTCAAGCTTCTCCCTGTTTCTACCGCAGCAGGCTACCTTTGCGCCGGCTTTGGCGGCGTTTTCGGCAATTGCCCTGCCGATTCCTGAAGAGGCGCCGGTTACCGCAATTACCTTCCCGTTCAGCAACATCGTGTCAGTCATATTTTCTCTCATTTGCTAATTGGGTTTAGCCAATCATCCTAGCCGGGTTGCCCATCATTTTAGCGCCTTTTCCCACGTCGCGCACGATCACGCTCCCAACACAAAGGAAAGCCTCATCGCCGACGGCAAGGCCCTGCACGACCGTGCTGGAAGCGCCTGCCGACACGCCCTTTCCTATGATGACGTTTCCGGCTATAAAGGAAAATGCCATCAGGGCTGAAAAATCCCCTATTTTCGAATCATGCCCTATGATGCAGTGGCCGTTCAAAAAAACTCCCCTTCCAATAATGGCGTCAGTCGAGACAGTGCAGAACGCGCCAATGAGCACGGCTTCCGGGAGGCAGACGCCGCCGGCGACAATGGACGTAGGATGCACTATGGCCGGAAAAGACACGTTCGGGTTCTTCGAGAACTTTTGGAAAATTTTCTCCCTGGACGCGGGCAGCCCCACGGAGATGACCGCCTCTATCGGATCTGGATAACAGAGAAGGTCATCCTCGCTCATGACGGGATAACCCCTCACTGGGCCTTCAAATGCCCCGGCGTCGGCAAAACCGACGATGTCCCACCGCGAATCGGCGTTCATGGACTCAAGCATGTCCATCGTCTCCCTGCCGGCGCCGCCCGCGCCGCAAACGACTATTTTGGCTGTTTTTGCCGCCTTTGCCACCTTTTTATCCGCCATCCTTCCGCAAAACCTACTCCTCGTATTCCGCCACGCCGGTACATGCGCACGGCCCGATATCCAGGCTTGCCGAGCCGACCGAAAAACCAGCCCCGAAAGCGGACATAAGCACCCTGGACTTTTTCGTTTCGGCTATGTCTTTGATCTCGGAACAGATCGTGAGGGGTATGGACGCGGAGCTCACGTTTCCGTATTTCTGCAGGGATGTCGGGAAACGCTCATCCTTGAAGCCCAGCTTCTTCGCGACCTGCTTTATCATCATGAGGTTTGCCTGGTGAAGCAGGAGGAAATCGTAATCGCCGCTATTTGCCCCCGCTGGCTCCATCACCCTCTTGAGGCTGTCCGGCGCGTACCGGACGACGCCGTTGAAAACGCTCATCCCGTCCATCTTCATATCTATAGCCCTTCTTGTTGCGCCATCAGGCTGTTCCTCACAGACCGCGCTTCGATCGTTTACCCTGTTGCGGTAGCCCCCGTCGCGTATCGTAAGCGCGTCCCGCATAGCGCCGTCAGTCACGAAATCGAAGTGCCACGGGCGCGCGGCAGGATTTGGCGCGATGACGGTCGCCGTGCCGGCGTCTCCGAAAAGAAGAGCCGTAGCCCTGTCCTTTGGCGACACGAAGTGGCTGTGCGTGTCTCCATCCAGCAGGAGGATTGGCTTCTGGCAGGAAACCGCCATCATGGCCGAAACCCATAAGCCATAAGGATAGCCGGAGCAGGCGAGCGTTATGTCGAAAGCGGGGCTCAAAAGAGGCAAGCCCAAAAGAGAGTGTGCGTACGTCGAATTATTAGGCAGAAGGAGATCCGGCGTCTGAGTGACGAATACGAGACCTCCGAAATCTCCGAAATCAAAGGCCGCCGCTTCGCGCAGAGTCAAAGCCGCCCTGACGCATAGGTCAAGGCTCGTCGTCTTCCCCTCCTCGCAGACGCGCCTCTTTTCGACCCCGACGACCTTTATTGCGCCGCCCAAGTCATCCCCGTAAAGCTCTTTCCCAAAATCGCTGTTTATTATTTCCTTTGCCGGAGCGCAGGCCGCGATCCCCTTTATTTCAGCGCCATCTATTTTAATCAACCTCATTCACCGCCTGTCGTCTTTTTTCGCGAAGCGCGTCCGCGGCATTGAGGACGCGGCTTTAAGCCTCGAATCCGGGCCGTCGCGTATATGTTATCATATATGCGCATATAGGAGATATAGAGCGGGAGTGATTGTTTTGGCTGGGGATCTTGAATTGGAGCATATAGGATGGGCCGTCAATTCCATTGAGGGCGCGCTGCCCGCTCTGGAGGCTCTCGGGTTTGAAAAAAGCGCCGAAGCGGTGGACGACAAGGCCAGGAATGTAAGGATACTGATAATGGAAAACAGCGGCTCATCTATAGAGCTTGTCGCTCCGCTCGGAGATAAGAACCCCGTCTCCGGCTTTCTATCGAAAAACGGCCCGTCGCCGTATCATATCTGCTTCGCGGCGGATAGCGATAATTTAGAGCGCGTCACTGGCCGCCTCCGCCAAGCGGGCTTTAAGGAGCTGATAAAGGCCGCCCCCGCCCCCGCGCTCGGCGGCGACAGCGTCATATTCCTCTACTCAAAGGATATAGGGATAGTCGAGCTGGCAATCAGGGCCCGGAAATAATTCCGCTGGGAAAATACCTGGCGCCAGCGCTATCCGGCAGCCCCGGTTCTTTCCGCGACCAAGCGCCAAAGGCCGCCGACAGTAAGGGCTTCGTTCACTTCTTTAGCGTCGAGATTTACGTCGTACTCGGAAAACACGAACGACAGAAACGAAAATTTTCCAAGCGAATCCCACTCATCTATGTCTTCGAGGTTTGTATCCGCGCTGATTGCTTTAGAGGCGGGGTCAATTTCTATGACATCCGCAAAAGAGGAGCGGAATTTTTCAAATCCTTCGATCACTTATGGCTTACCTCCGGTTTGGCGTTATAGTGATGATTGAAATAAAAGGCCTAAAGTCAGAACCGTTAAAAGCGCTTACACCTTAGAAACTGTCTGCCCGCCGCAGGCCGGAATTATTCTAATTCCAAATCAACTTATGACAGACGAGTTGATTTGGAAAAAACCTCGGGCGCTTCGCGTTGGGCGCAACATTGCGTTGCGTAATTCCGATTCTAAATCAAATTATGGTTCATTTGATTTAGAATCGGAATTACTTCCTGAGCGCACCGGACCGCGCCTCGCGGGTTCACGATTCCTCTTAGAACCGTCCCGTCCGGAACAAACGAGATCGCGTTTTCGATTTCCTCGCGGGACGATGAGCCCCACTTGCCGATATTGTATGCGGCGCCCATCCCGGCAAGCAGCCCGCCAAGCTTATCCTGATTAGCGGCAACAAAAAACACCGCGGTTTTTTTCCGCATCGCGAGCGCCTCGTAAGCGGTGACGCTTGCCGTGCAGATCACGGATCCGGCACGGGACAATATCGCGGGAAAATCAGCAGCTGAGCGGAATATCCTGACGTTCCCTCTGCCTCCCGCAATTTCGTTTACGGCGCGGCAGCGCGATTCAGGAACGAGAGGCCCGAGCGCTATCGCCAGGGGCGGATGTGCCTCGCTCCACCAGCCCGCCATGTCAAGAGCCGTCCCGGCGACGTCCGCCGCGCCCGGCACGAACAGCACGTCCCTGCCGTCTTCCGGCTCGAGCGTCCAATACTCCTTTCGGAGCAGGGCGTAGCTTGGGCCCAGCAGATAGCGGCAGTCCGGGGATCCGTAAAGCTCCCCTGACGCGCCGAATCCGTAATTGATCACGACGCTGGCAAAAAATTCCGCGCCCCTGTCATGCAGGTCGTCTATCACCACTAGCTTCGCCGCCCTGGAGATGCCGCTAAAGAAATCCACAGGGGCAAGATAACTGTCGACAATGACGAAATCGGCCTCTTGCGCTATATTTATGGACTCGCGGCAAAATATATCCCTCAGGGAAATTATCCCTTCCATCCCCAAAGCGCCGGCCTGGGGCAAGGCGTTTTCGTTCAATACCCACGAACAGACGACCCCGCGCGCCGCAAGTGCCTGCGAGAGCGCAAGACAACGCGATAGGTGCCCTCCGCCGATATCCGGGCCCGCGTTTGTGATCAAAAGGGCTTTCATGCCGCTTAGTCCAGCATCTCCATCTTGATCCATGAATCCCCGGCTATGTCGCAAGCCGCCCTTCTGCCTATCACCCACGATATGTATTTCGGACGGATTCCGTGCCCGGGCCTTTTGCTTATGAGCATATCCTCAGTGATCACGGTCCCGCGCTTTATATCGATTCTCGCGTGAAGGCTTCGCCGGGCGTATCCGTATGAAGCGAGCTCTTCCTCCGCAGGCCCGGTTTTCATGCCGTTACCTAAGGCAGACTCGATTTCGCGCGCCTGCCTCACAAGCTCCGCGAGCTCAGGCGGCTCTATCGCGAACGAATGATCCGGCCCCCTCATCCTCCTGTCCATCGTGAAGTGCTTTTCTATTATGGACGCGCCCATCGCGACGGCCGCGACCGATATATGTATCCCTAGCGTGTGGTCTGAAAGCCCCGTAGGGACGCCAAACGCGCGCCTCATGGTCTCCATGCTCCGCAGATTCATTATCGCCGCCGGCGCGGGATAGCACGACGCGCACTGGAGCAATGCCGTATCGTCGTTCCCGCACTCCTTGCAGACGGCGAGCGCGTCCTCTATCTCGCCCATATTCGCGAGGCCCGTCGCTATGATCATCGGCTTGCCCTTAGAAGCTACATGCCGTATCAGCGGCAGATCCACTATCTCGAAAGACGCGATCTTGAACAGCCCGGAAACGGCATCCAGCTCGTCGGCCGCCGCCATGTCGAATGGCGCGGCGAAAAACACGACTCCCTTTTTCGCGCAATAAGCCGACAGCTCAGGCAGCCACTCGCGGGGGGTCGCAACACTCTCAATGAGCTTCGAGACGTTCGCCCCGTCGTACCCAAGGCTCTCGTCGTCCTTAGCCGAGTACAGCGTAGAGGCGCTGTAAATCTGAAACTTCGCCGCATCCGCGCCCGCGTCCGCCGCCGCGTCTACCAGCTCTTTCGCCAGCGAAAGCGAACGGTTGTGATTCGAGCCTATCTCGGCAACTATGAAAACCCGCTCCTTGGATCCGAAAAAACCGCTCATTTCTTCCAGCCGGAGTCATCCTATGCCAATTCACGCATGGGATCCAGAATCCGCATCACTTTACCCTGTAAACCCAGCCGAATTTATCCTCCAGCGCGCAAGTCTGAATTCCCGTAATCTCGTCGTACAGCCTCTGGGAGACGCGCCCGATCTTGTTGTCGTTGAATATCATGACGTTCTCGTTCCACTTCAGCTCCCCGATTGGTGAGATGACGGCGGCGGTTCCGGCACAGAACGCCTCCTGGACTTTCCCTGACCTGTGCGCGTCCTCAAGCTCGCCTATAGATATTTTCCGCTCGGACATCGGCATCCCCCAGCTCTTGACCAGCTCGATAATGGACATGCGCGTTATGCCGGGAAGTATGCTGCCGTTTAGTTCCGGCGTGACGACCTCGCCGTCGATGACGAAGAATATGTTCATGCCGCCGACTTCCTCTATATACTTGCGCTCAACGCCGTCGAGCCACAGCACCTGCGAATAGCCGGCCTTATGCGCTTCCTCCTGCGATTTCAGGGAAGCCGCGTAGTTGCCGGCGCACTTAGCGAAACCGGTGCCCCCGCGCACCGCGCGGACATAGTCGCTCTCTACGTAAATCCTGATCGGGGACAGGCCCTCAGTGAAGTATGCGCCAACGGGCGAGAGTATCACCGCGAACAGATAGGATTGGGAGGCGCGTACGCCAAGAAACGGCTCGTTCGCTATGATAAAGGGCCGCACGTAAAGCGACGTGCCTGGCGCGGAAGGAACCCACGCCTCTTCCAGGCTCACCAGCTCTGCCGTGGCGGCCAGAAACTCCTTTTCGTCGATAGGGGGGATGCACATGCGCCCGCAGCTTTCGTTCATCCGTGCCATATTGCGGTCCGGCCGGAACATCACTATGCTTCCTTCCTTCGTCCTGTAGGCTTTCATGCCCTCGAAGATGAGCTGCCCGTAGTGAAGGCAGCAAGCCGCCGGATCAAGAGAAAGCGGCCCGTAAGGGACAATTCTTCCGTCATGCCAGCCCTTGCCCTCGCCATAGTCTATCAGCAGCATGTGATCCGTGAAAACCGTTCCGAATTTGATACCGCTGAGTTCCTGGTCGCTTGGCCTCTTTTTGGGCACCTTTGTCCTCTCAAGGCGCAAATTCATATTTTCCCATCCTCCCTTTTCATGTTCATAAAAACATTAAAAGTATACCGCAAGCGGTTAAAATATTCGAGACATATATTGTATATTCGGACCGCGCCTATTCGGACCGCGTCAATCGGCAGGGGCTACGGCGACGCATTGCGGTGCGTATAAAGCCCTGGCTGAAGTTCATCATGCCCTGACCGAGGGCACGCCCCACGCAAAAAACCCCGGACATCCGTGTCCGGGGTTTTTTGTGGTTTGAGAGTGCGTCAAGCCACTGTGTTGATTTTCTGCCCGATGCCCGATTTGCCGAGCATCTGGTTCAGAAGATCCGCCTGTAAATCCGCTGTCGTGTTCATGACTTTGGCGGTGACAGCCGCCCCGATTTGCGCACCTAACGCTGCTGATTTCGCTTCGCTGATGCTGCTCACTAGATCCATCATGGGCATCACCTCCTCCGGCACTCTTATAAATTATCTATCGGCAAAATAAACGGCCCGCTTGAGTCCTTCCTGAAAAACCTGAAAATTCCGCTGCCGGATTAATTTCTCTGGTCATTTTTCTGCAAAAAAGGTTTGATAAGATCTATCGGTATCGGGAAAATCGTCGTAGAATTCTTGTCGACAGATATCTCTCTGAGCGTCTGGAGATAGCGCAGCTGGAGCGTCATCGGCGAGCGCTCCATGGTCTCGGACGCCTGCGTCAGCTTCTCAGCCGCCTGCAGCTCGCCCTCCGCCGCTATTATCTTCGCCCTGCGCTCGCGCTCCGCCTCAGCCTGCCGCGCCATCGCCCGCTTCATGCCTTCAGGCAGCTCCAGCTCCTTAAGCTCGACCGCGCTTACCTTTATCCCCCACGGATCCGTCCTTTCATCAATTATCTGCTGTAGCTCGAGGTTGATCTTATCCCGAGCCGAAAGGACTTCGTCGAGCTCGGCGCGCCCGATGACGGAACGGAGCGTCGTCTGCGAAAGCTGGCTCGTCGCCATTATGTAGTCCTCAACCTCGACCATCGACTTCGACGGATCCAGCACCCGGAAGTATATGACGGCGTTCACCTTTATAGGGACGTTGTCCCTCGTTATGACCTCCTGCACCGGGACGTCGAGCGTCACGACGCGGAGATCGACCTTGAGAGTCCTGTCTATCAATGGGATCACGATCACGAGCCCCGGGCCTTTCGAACCCCACAGGCGCCCCAGGCGAAAGAGGACGAGCCGCTGAAATTCCGGGACGATCCGGAACGCCGATGTGAAAAAGAGAATCAGGATGAAAATTACGCCGATTATGGAACCTAAGTTGAAAACCCCGTTCAAAATACCGCCCATAACGTATACCTCCCAGTTTTTATTTTTTACAAGCCAAACATGCTAACGCCTTATCAGCTTTACGTACAGGGTCAGGGATTCGACAATCACGACCTCTATCTCGTCGCCCACCTGAAGCTCGGCCTGAGGATCCATAGGCATTACCCTCCAGTACTCGCCGTGAACGAAGGCCATGAAGTTCTGCTCCGTCCTGCCGCATATCCTGGCCCTCTCCCCTATCAGGATGCCGAGGCCTGACGCGGGCTTTTTGCGGAGCGCTTTTACTATAAGCCGCAGGATCAGGAGGAATACGGCCGCTATCACGAGCGTCACGCCCACGACGAACCCAGCGGAGAGGTTCAGAAGCTCGGCGCCGGGCGCGTTGAAGAGCATAAGGCCGCCAAAGAGCATGGCGCCGACTCCTACCGCCGCTATGATCCCCATCCCTCCGAGCGCGACGTCAAGAATTATTATCAATATGCCGCCCACGAGGAGCGCGACGCCGGCTAAGTTGACAGGAAGGACGCGCAGCCCGTAAGAGGCCACAAGCAGGAGTATGCCGCCCGTGGCGCCCATGACGAAGCCGCCGGGCGATTTTGCCTCAAGTATTATGAGGAATATTCCGGCCAGGAGCGCGATATAGGCTATGTCAGGGCGAGAAAACAGCTCAAGCGCCCTGAGGCGCAGCGTCATCTCTATGCGCGTCACGTCGCCGCTGTCGGCCGATATGATGACGGTGCGGCCCTTTATGTCGATGACCATGCCTTCGAGCTGCTGAAAAAGCTCGTTTTCGTCGGCGGCTATGAAATCGATGACGTTCTTCTCCAGAGCCTCCCTGGCGGTAAATGACGCGCTCTCCATCACCATGGACTCCGCGGCCTCGACGTTCCGGCCGCGTTCTTGCGCGAACGAGCGCATTTTGGCCGTCAGGTCGTTCATGACCTTCGTCCTCATGTCGCCCTGCTCTATGTCGCTCCCGCCACCCGTCACGGGATGCGCCGCGCCGATGTTCGTCCCAGGTGCCATGACGGCCACATGCGCTGCCTGAACGATAAACGCCCCAGCTGAGGCGGCCCTTGCGCCGGATGGCGCGACCCAGACCACGACGGGATAATCGGCTTCGGCTATGCTGCTCATTATCGCGGACATTGAGTCAACGAGCCCTCCAGGCGTGTTCATCTTGAGTATCAGCATCGAATTCTCGCCCTTCCCGATGGCGGAAAACACGTTCCCGACATGCTCTTCCAGCGGAACGCCGACTATGCCGTCGATTTCAGCCATGAAAACCTTGCTGCCTCCCCCCTGGCCCGCCTCCCGCAGATCGCCGGAAATTTCAGGCAATCTGTCGGCGGAAGCGGCTGGAGCGGCTTGCGCTTCCGGTACAGCCCGGATATCGGCCGGCAAAATAATGAGCGCCAGAAGGACGGCGATCAGCAAAGCAACAAGCGCCCCAGAGCAGGACAAATGCGCGCCGGGACGAAGGAAAGCGCTTCCGCCTTCATCCGATTTTAAAAAGCACAGCCTGACTTTTTTCATTTTAAAATCCTCTCCAACGCGGCGGAAACGCTTCCGGCCCCGATTATTTCAATGCCCTCTTCCATGCCTGGCTTCACGGCGGCATCCCTCACGCTAGTGACCACGGCTTTGAAACCCAGCCTTGCCGCCTCTCTTATCCGCAGATGCGACTTGACGGCCGGACGGATTTCGCCCGCAAGCCCCACCTCCCCTATGAAGCACGCGTCTTTCGCGACAGGAACGTCCCTTAGCGAGGACGCGAGCGCGGCGCAGATCGAAAGATCCGCCGCCGGATCCTGAAGGGCAAGCCCGCCCGCGACATTGGCGTACACGTCGCTGTTCCTTGACAATATACCGCATCTCCGTTCCAGGACGGCAAGCAGCAATTGAAGCCGATTTATTTCTATCCCCCTTGCCGTGCGCTTCGGGTACGGAAACGGCGTCGCGCACGAAAGCGCCTGTATCTCCGCGATCAACGGGCGCGTGCCTTCAAGCGAGACGCCTATCGCGACGCCTGGCGTATTGCCCGAAGAGGCAGCCCCCCAGTACAGCCTGCTCGGATCGACGACAGGAACAAGCCCGGAGTCGGACATCTCGAATATCCCAAGCTCGTCAGTCGCGCCATATCTGTTCTTCTCAGCTCGAAGAATCCTGTGCGACGAGCTTCTCTCGCCTGAAAAGAGCAGCACCACGTCGACCATATGCTCCAGCACCTTCGGCCCCGCGATTGCACCCTGCTTCGTGATGTGCCCGACCATCACCATGGGCATAGACGATGTTTTAGCCGTCTCGGCCGCCCGCGAAGCCACGTTCCGCACCTGAGAGGGCGAGCCTGCCCATCCGCCGGCGTCATCCACCCTGAACGCCTGAACGGAATCCACGACCAGAAATTCGTATCCCGAAGCCGATTGGAGCATCGCCTCCAGGTCGGCACCGCACAGCAGGTCGACGTTTTTCTCGGAAATGCCAAGATGCCTCGCCCTGAGCGCAAGCTGCCCTGCGGACTCCTCGCCGGAGACGTAAAGCACGCGATGGCCGCTCCTTGCCATGCAGGCGCAAGCCTGAAGCAGCAGCGTGGATTTTCCGACTCCCGGCTCGCCGCCCAGCAATACCACGCCGCCTTTGATCCATCCGCCGCCCAGAACCCTGTCAAGCTCCCCTATGCCGGATGAGACGCGCTCCTCCGCCATCACGTCGACGCTCGCTATCGGCACTGCCTTGACGCGTCCGCCAATGCCGCCGGATGTTTTGATTTCCTCGGTAAAGCTCCCCCACGCGCCGCACCCCGGGCACTTCCCGACGAGCGTGAGGCTCACGTAGCCGCACTCCCCGCAGCTATACCTGACCGCTTTTTTCTTAAGCATAGGCAAAACGCCCCCCCGGCAAAATCATCAGCCCCAGGGCCACGAGACGCGCCTGCCGCAGTCATTCGCGAGCGCGAGCCGTATCTCCCCGAACGTCGGCGCTTCCAGGTACATTTTCGTGCAGTGGCTCCGGTCAAGCGATTCGAGCATGTGGGAGTCCGACGACCTTATGAACGTCCTTGCGGCGTAGCGCTCGCGCCACTCTAAGGCCTGATCTGATCCGATGCGCCACGACAGCTCGAACGCGTCCGCCGGGTAGTCCTCCGGGAACGGCCCTAAAACAGACGGGTAAGAAAAAGCGGGCCTGTCGACGTGAGCCATTATGGCAAGCCCGCCGGAAGCCTGGATCTCGCGCACGACCGTATCCACGTCGCAGCCCGTACCCTGAACGAGCAGCACCTCCTCCATGCGGATGATGCCGTCGTCTTTGTCTATCACGACCTGATCGCCGAAAATATCGGGATCATTCGCCGTAGGCGGCATTTTTGCCCAGGTTTTCCACAGCCACGACTGAAAAGACGCGGCAATCGGATAATCCGGAAAAACCGCAACGACATGAATGTCCTCGGCAGTCTGCACCTCGATTCCGGGCAGTACGACGGGATTGCCCTCCGCCCGCTCCGAAATTGCCGGGAAATTGTCGCTGCTGTTGTGATCCGTCACGGCAATGACGTCTATTCCGGCCGCCCTTGCCGCCTCGACGATCTCAGGCGCACCCATCTCCAATTCGCCGCACGGAGAAAGGGCGGTATGCACGTGGAGGTCGACCCAATAAGGATTCAGCACTAGCCTCTTAGCCCCAGCCGCCCGAGCCTCACGCAGATATCGAATACCGAAAGCGCGGACGAGACAAGCGTGATCCCTTCGATGCCGCAGCGCTCCGCAAGATCATCCGCAGGTTCGCGGCCAGAAGCTATTATGATTATCGGGATGTCCTTCAGAACGGCGACAGCCGCGACGTTCAGATGCGTCTGCACCGTAATCCACGCGGCGCCTTCCGCGTCGCTGCCCATGACGAAGCTCAGAAGATCACCGACCGCCGCTTTTGAGGCTTCGTGGCTCATGTCCCCCTGTACGTGTATTTTCGCGTCTATTTCGGCGCAGAGCGTTTTAAGCCGGACTGATGCCAAGCCCATTACCCCCTTTGAGCGTTAACCTTTATATTTTTCCCGGGCTGTATCCTCTTAAGCGCGTTGGGCTGAAGATCCGCGAGGGATATTATCTGGCTCGCCAGGGACGATATGTCCTCCCTCAGCTTGAATATGCAGTCCGTTATCTCTCCCTGTTCCCTTGCCACGTCCTCGGCCATAGCCTTGCACGACGGCCTCCCGCACGCGCCGCAGTCGATGTGCGGCAGCTCCGCGAACACCGCTTTCATCTGCTTAAGGCGGCTCATGGCCTCGGAGAGGTCGCTTGAAAGCGGAAGCCTCTGCTTTGACGGAATCGGTTCGTTCATCTTCCAGAGCTTTTCGTTCGCCAGCATCGCATCGAGCTGTTCTGCCCTCTCCGGCATCAGAGCCCAGTCCGTCTCGATATTCCTGTGTTTCATGTGAGACAGGAAGCGGGACTCCGCGACGGCTATCCCCCCGAAACACCCTATATCGCAAGTCCTGCACTCGACAAAATCCACTCCGCGCAGACGTCCCAGTTCCAGCTGCTCAAGCAGATCCATCGTGTTTCTGAGGCCGGAAACCGCTATTATCCTCAAATCCCTTTTGGAAAATTTCAGGATATGCTTGGACTCCCCTCCCCTCCTGGCCCATTCGGCGAAACGCCTGCCCTCCAGATCGAGCCCCGGGCTGTCGGAAGAGACCTTGACGCCGGAGGCCATCAGGGTATGAACCACTTTCTTCATGGACACGACATGCTGAATCGAAGAAGGCTGATTCCCGACCGGGTCGCGCACCATCGTTATTTTCGCCGGGCAGGGGGAAATAAGGGTTAAAGGGGCAAAGGATTTAGTCCTTTTTCTCCACATTTCCGCGGCGATTTCAAGCGGGTTTTCGATGAGTATCAGCCGGCTCAGAAGCTCCGGGAATTCGAGCTGTATAAGCCTCACCACCGCCGGGCAGTAAATTGATATGAGCGGAAGCTGATCCTTCGACATGCCCTCTATCATTCTGGCAGTCGCGTAAGCGCTCAGATCGAACGCGTCCTCGACGTCATCGAAAAGCATGTTGATGCCGTTTCCCAGGAGCGCTTCCCTCGCCCGCTCAGGGTGCCAGTACGAGCTGAACTGCGCGAAAAACGTCGGATCCGTTATCGCGTCGACCTCGCCGTGAGCGCGGATAAGATCCCAGTCATCATCGTCAAGGCCGAGAGCCTTCCTGTCGCAGGCCCTCAGGCATTCGCCGCAGTCGACGCACAGATCCCTGATGATCGTGATGGAACCGGCAATGACGCGTATAGCTTCCGTAGGGCATGATTTTATGCAGTTAACGCAGCCATGACAGGCCGAATATGAAATCCTGATGCTGTGCGCCATGCCTGACTCAACTCCTTTATTGGAGGTTAATCACCGTCCTGAGAGTAGTCCCTTTGCCGACCTCGGTAAATATCTCAAAGATGTCGGCGTTGCGCTTTATGTTCGGAAGCCCCATTCCGGCCCCGAAACCCATCTCCCGCGCGCGGTCCCCCGCTGTGGTAAACCCTTCCTGAACCGCTTTATCGACGTTGGGGATGCCTGGCCCCTCATCTATCGTCATAAGCTCCACCTGCTTCTCGTCGATATTAGCCACTATCTTCCCGCCGCCGCCGTGAATGACCAGGTTCATCTCGGCCTCGTAGGTTATGATGGCGGCCCTTCTTGAAATCGCCGTAGGGATTCCAAGCATCTTGAGTGTCTCCTTTACACTGTTGGACGCGGTGCCAGCCGTCTGATAGTCGTCGGCGGCTACCTCGTACTCCAGGTGGATGGGATCCGCCACTTCGCTATACCTGCGCCGAATTTGCGGAAGTAGGCTTCACTCCCATCGCGTAAAGCAGCCCGCACGTTTGGAACATATTGTGGCTGGAAAGTATGAGAGGAATGCCGGCATCCTTCGCCAGGCTAACCGTGTCCTCCAGAGGGGATTTGCCGCGAACGAACAGGACGGCCGGGATATCCAGCATCTGAGCGGTCCTCACTATCTGGATATTCGTCAGCCCTGTTATCAGGAATGCCCCAGGAGCGCAAAACGCGAGAACGTCGCTCATCAGGTCGCTCGCGAACGCGCCGTCTATTTCGAGCGATTCTAGCATCTCTTCACCGCAGAGGGCCTTTGCGTCCAGCACCTTTGCAATATCGCCAAGGGTCAATTAACACGCCTCCTAAAATTCAAAATTTTCAAGAAATAATACCAATATGCAGCGTGATTCCGATTCCAGATGAAACCATAGCACTGATTCGGGATCGGAATAAGTCATTCGATGACCTCAATGGAATAAACATCCACGCTCGTTACAAGCTCATAATTTCTCTTATTCACCCGCAAAACGGCGAATTTGCGGGACTTCGGCCTGTTGGTCCTTGAATCTATCGACAGCGTCTCGTCCATGAGCGGTATGCCATCCGCGACAGAAAGTGCCCTTGCGACTGACGCGGCATTGATCTGACCGGCGCTGACGAATCCTATTATCGCCCACTTGGCAAGCGCGTACGCCTTAGCCGCCGCGACCGGCGCCGCAAGCTCCCTGGCGAAAAGGTCTCGGGCTTTGGTAATGATGACGCGCTGGCCCTCCTCGTTTAGGTTCATTATGTCGTCTTTGTCGACCAGGACAAGGCCGTCCGCGTCGAGAAGAATGCTGTCCTTCGTGCCGGAGAAGTAGACCTCGGTGCGCCCCCCTCCAAGCTGGGCCGTCCTCCAGATGGACAGGCTCGACAGGTATCCCAGCCAGCTTATTATGGCACCGGCGCCTTCTGAGACAGCCTCCTGAACCTGCGCGTTGAATTGATACTGCACCGCGCCGGGTACGAAGTACGTCAAAGCGTCCACGCTTTTCCTGCGCAGAATGTCAACGTTCCTTTCCGCTCCGCGCGCCAGCCTTTCAGACACCCCGTCAGTCATGACGATAACGGACTTTCCTGAAACGCTCTGGCTAGCAAACTCCGCTATCGCATTGGCCCTCGCGAAGTACGTAAAATCAAGTGCAAAAAGGTACTGGAAAGGCAAACCGTTTTTTGGGTCTTTTATGGCGATGTCCTCTCCCCCGGCAAAGATGACCGAAGGCCCTTCCGCGGCGCACAGGCGTTTTAGCTCGTCGTTGATCTCGCCGCCGCCAAAGCTTAAAATAGCGCAGGATTTCATGCCGCGCCATGTCCTCAGCCGTTCCGCCAATTCGGACGGTCCGGCGACGGAGGAGAACATAAAAGTCGCCTCAAATCCCCTTATGCCTTCCCTGGAAAGGGATATTTCGCGTTCCGCCGCCCTCATGCCGTATTTTATGGCAATTCCGGCAGGGCTGTCCCAGCCTTCAGGAGGCTGAATGACGATAATGGGCCACGACCATCCTTCACGGACGCCGGAAAGATCCGTCTCTCCCCCGCCAAGGGAAGCTGCCGTCGCGGGCACCGTAGGGAACGCGAAAAAAACGATAAGCGCGCAAAGAGACACCATTGCTGAGAAATGCCTGACTGCCGCCTTAATCAGTGATTTCAAATCCAGCAACGATCCGTCCCTCCCAGAAATTTCATTCTATATTCTGATAATAATATAGCACAATCGGAGTTTTTTTATACGTAAACCTATCTATAAATCACCGCGCCGAGCGTTTAACTATAAAATATGCTTGGCCTGTCTGTAAAGGCGGGAATGTATCTCCATATCGTCATGAAAGGCGCCGTGATTCATTCCGGGGCATGAGAGCGCAAAGCGATCCCACGACTCCCTGCTTTGCAGAATATCGGGCCAGAACGGGAACTCGCCGCACTGCGACGGGCGCGCGTCATATATGGCGCATCCGCGGGCATCAGAGTCAAAAAAAACGCAGTCGTAGTTTGGCCGCTCGCGCAACGACGGGCTTCCGTACCGCCTCCACACGTAAAGCGATCTGAAGTCCTCGATGCCTGTCCCAATGGCTTCAGCCATTGCCAGCTCCTCATCGGGGGTAAAGCTCACCGTACCCGGCGCCTCGCCGCAGCATTTTCCGCACAGGACGCAAGAGAAATAGAGGCCATCGCCCCACCAAGGCTTATGGCCCATTTAAGGGATAATGCCGTCCCCGCCGGGCGTGGCGGCGGCGTTATTGAAATATATTTTTTTCATGGAGAACGCAAACCATGCTATGCCTATGAAGCAGGCCAGCGCGCCGGTGTACTGCCCTACGCGGAGCCCGAGGATTCTGTCGCCCGCGCGGAGGAAGTCGAAAAAGAACCTGTATGCCCCGTAAAGCGCCAGGAAAACCGGCATGAGAACGGCACCGCGTGATGTCTGCTCAGGAAGCCTCGCTAGCTTTCTTTCCGTGACGACTAGAATGACGCCTATGACAAGCCCTGCAAAGGACTCGAAAAGCTGCGACGGGAAAACCTTTACAAGGGGAGGATTCCGAAAAGCCACGCCCCATACGGAATCCGTGGGCATTCCAAGACAGCAGCCGTTTAGGAAGCATCCCCATCTGCCTAAAAATATCATGAACGAGCAGGGAATCGCGGCAGCGTCCGCGAATGAGTTGGCGGACGCCTTAAGCCGCCTCAGCTTGTAAAGGCCCGCAAGCCCTCCGCCGATGAAACCCGGCCCGGAAGAGACCCCGCTCTCCCAAAAATAGAGGGCGCGGACCGGGGAGTCCGCGTACCTCGTCCAGTTGTCGAGATAGCCCCCAAGCATTGCTCCTATGAAAACGCCAAAAATCATCCACAAAAGGACGTCGCCTGCGTCGTTGAATGATATGCCGTACATGGAAACGGAGCGCCGCCTTGTCCATGTTATCATCATAAAAAGCGCGGCGCCCCATAGCACGTAATACGAGGTAACGCTCAGAGAGCCTATTTTAAAAAGAACAGGATACATCTACTGCCCGGCGCTTTTTACGAACCGCGCTTGCGGAAGCTTCTCCGCTTCTCTTGGTGCCTGCTCGGATACACCACTATCTTGCGGAGCGGTTCTTCCCCCTCTGACGACGTACTGATGCCAGGGGTACCCTGAAGAGCCATGTGAATTATCCTTCTCTCCCAGCTCGACATCGGTTCGAGGCTTATGGGGGAGCCCTTATGAAGCACTTCTCTCGCGACGGATTCGGCAAGCCGGACGAGGCTCTCTTCGCGCCTTACGCGATAGCCGCCACAGTCAAGCCTTATTTTCGGCATGTTCTGATCGGGGCGGTAGATGAGATTCGTCAGGAATTCAAGGGCTTTCAAAGTCTCGCCGTGGCGCCCTATGACGATCGCGGAATCCTCGCCCTCGATATTTATGGTGCATTCCTCATCTATCGACACGTCAAGATCCAGTTCCGACTCTTTTATCAAGGAACCGGCAAAATCCCTTGCCTGAATAAACATGAGCGGCGCCTTTGTGGATACCTGAACCTTGGCCCTTTTGCCGAGAAGGCCGAAAAGCCTCTTTTCTGTTTCCAGGACCACGGCGTCCAGGTCGTCCGCGGATACCTTCCAGAGAAGAGCGGCCTGGGCTTTCGCGGATTCGGCGTCCGAGGCCTCAAGGAGCATGCTCTCGGCTGCCGCGCGCGGGGATGAGCTTTTCTCGTTGTCCATGATCTATTTTACCTCGCCTCTGTCGTCTTCATCTTCTTCGTATTCTTCGTCATAATCTTCGTCGTCTTCGTATTCATCGTCATCGTAATACTCGTCGCCATCCTCATACCCGTCATCCTCCGGCATATTCCTCGGCGCGGTCTGGATGCTCTCCGCCGGGCGCCCAGGGACTGGCTTGTTCTTATAAAGAGCGGGCTTGATTTCCATCAGTTTTTTCGTATGCCTCACCACGTACCACTGCTGAAATATCCCTATCAAAGACGACGTGCCCCAGTAAACGAGAACCCCGCCTGGCAAAGTTAGGCAGATAAAGCCCATAAAAAACGGCATTATCACGTTCATTGTCGCCATTTCAGGGTTGTTCCCGGCACCTGACATTTTTTGCTGCGCCCACGTCATGACGCAGATGACGATCATCAGGATCAGAGCCGGAAGATAAAGCCCTATCCGCAAAAGCCCGGACGGGTTGGAGAAAATCCCGCGCAAGACAGCCCCGTAGCCTACGGTGAGGCCCTCTTCCGGCAGGACGCCCAGCGCGTCCCCCAGCCCATACATGACGCTCGTCTCAAGACGGATGCCCAGGAAAACGGAGTCCGCGACCTCGTAGTTCATCAAGGCGCGAAAGAGCAGGATCATCACTGGAAGCTGAACCAAAATAGGCAGGCATCCAGCGAACGGGTTCACGTTGTTTTCCTTGTAGAGGCGGATCATCTCCCGCTGCAGAGACTCTTTGTCATCGGCGTATTTTTCGCGCAGGCGGGCAATCCTCGGCTGTATTTTCTGCATCTGCGTCATGCTGAGCATCTGCTTATGCGACAGCGGGTAAAGCATCAGACGGACGGCCACAGTAAGAAGTATGATTGCGATCCCGTATGAACCGGTAACGTTTTGAAAAAATTCAAGAATGCGGAGGATGAAAGCCCCGCCGGCATTCCAAAGACTGCTTAAAATACTCACGTTTTCACCTTCTCCGAAACAATTTCCCAAACGGCACGTCAAGAGGCACCGGATCCACGCCCCCCGGATGCCACGGCCCGCATCTCGCGATGCGGAGAAGAGTCAGGACGCTTCCTTTCATGAAGCCATGCCTTTCATAAGCCTCTATCGCGTACTGCGAGCATGTCGGGTAAAACCTGCAATTCGAACCCAGCAGCGGCGAAATGAACCTCTGGTATCCCTTTATCAATAATACGGCTAACCGTCGCCCCGCCAATCGGGACCATCCCATCCAGATCCTATGAGCCCAGCCCGCTTCAGTGAAGACGCGACATCGGCGTACACGGAAACCGCACTCGACTTAAGCGCCTTCTCGCGCAGGGAAAGGACTATCCATACGCCATCCATTATCCACGGCAGCAACCTCCGCGCAGACTCGCGCAACACTCTGCGGCCCCGCGAACGTCCGGCCGCGCCCGTGAGCTTCTTTCCGACCGCAAGCCCTATTTTCGTTTGCCCTTGCTGCCCGCGCAAAAAATAAAGCCGCACCAACTCGCCCCTCTGTTGACGGCCGGTGCGGAAAACCGCGTCGAATTCCCATCCTTTTTTTAACCGGACATTAGGGCCGAAGGCAAATCGAAAGCCCTGCGACATTCCGCGCGCGCTAACCGTGGCTATACGGCAAGACGCTTGCGGCCCTTGCGCCGGCGATCACGAAGTATCCTGCGCCCGCTTGGGGAAGCCGAGCGAACTAAAAATCCCATCCTGCGCTTCCGGCGCGTATTGTGCGGCTGATATGTCCTCTTCACGCTTACACCTCCTAAAACAGAACGATAATCCTCTAAAATGCCTGTGCGCCAGCGCACATCAAAACCCGATATCAAAACAGCCTAGGAAGTATAGCATACAAGTCCCCGCTGAACAACAGCGGCGAGACAAAAGGGTGCACGACATAGAAATAAATAGAAATAGAAATAGGAAAAAATGTCCCAGGAAAATTCAGTAAAGGGCTTGAAAGCAAGGCGCATAAGCGGTATATTGCATGAAGTAAAATTACTTC
>JAIROA010000073.1 GCA_031257775.1 Synergistaceae bacterium | reverse complement strand
GCTGAACATGACCACGCCCATGACGATTACCAGAAAAGCGCCAGCCCTCATGGCGCGGCCCGCGAACTTCCTGCTCATAAGTGAGCCGAACGCGCCGAGCCCGAACATGAGCGGGACGGTGCCGAGGCTGAAAAACAGCATAGCAAGCGCCCCCGCGAGCGGGCTTCCGGCGGAGAGCGCGTAAAACTGCATAGCCTGGAGCGGGCCGCACGGCATGAGGCCGTTCAGCAATCCCACGTAAAGAGGCCCCTTTCCGCGTTTTTTGCCGTCTATCCGGCTCGTCAGGGATTTCGGAAGCCTCGGGATGAACGCCCTCAATGATCCGAGCATCCCCAGCATGTTCAGGCCGAGCATCACCATGAAAATTCCGGCCACAATCTGAACCGCGCCCTTCATCGGGCCGGAAAAGCTGACCGCCGAGCCCAGCGCCCCGACGATCCCGCCGACAGCCGTGTATGAGACGACCCTCCCAGCATTATAAAGGATAGCGGGCCGCAGGCCAGATGTCCCGCCGCCCCTGCCATGATCGTTTTCTCCGCCTCCCGCGAGGCTCTGGGACAGATTTATGCCTCCGCACATTGCGACGCAGTGGATGGATGTCAGGAGGCCTATGGCAAAGAGCATCCAGTATCCCATCCCTGCCTCAGCCTGCGGGAAAGCGTTGAAAATATTCCCCAGAAAGCCGCCAGCGCTGCCGTTTAAAAATATATAAAGCGCCAGTATGAGAAGCAAAACACCCAGAAAATCGTCCCGTCCGGATTTCCGGTCCGTTTTCAGGCCCTCGCGGGATATTTTCCGCGCTTTGTAACCCAGGCTTTCGATTGAAGAGATGATATCCTCCAGGCTCGTCCTTTCATCGTAAATCACTTCCGCCGTTCCTTTGGCGAAATCCACTTTTGCGGACATGACGCCAGCGGACGACCTCAGTTTTTTTTCTATCCCGTTCTGGCAACTGACGCACGTCATGCCAGCGATATTCAGCTTCTCTGTCCTTTTCCCTGACGGGTTCATGCCAATGCCCCCTTTTTCAAAATCCCGCGGAGAGTTTTTTGCTTTTGCTTTCCTCATCCGTCGCCGCGCCGCTTAAGGTATCCATTGATCATTATATGGGCGAAATATGTAGATTTCATGAATAAGCAGCCGCTTTTTATGTGTCCCAGGCAGATTCACGTCCATCTGCCGCACGGCGCGCGGCAAGACGCGAGCCGGAATAACTCCGCCGAACGCGCGGAACGCGCCCAAGACAGCCTTGACATCGCGGAAAGAAGATATAAAATGTTCGTTAAATAAAACTATATAACGGCTTAAATGGATCACGCGTGACTAATTTGAAGGGAGGACGATCTGCCGTACTATTTCATACTTCAATAGGGGCATGCCCAAAGGAGGTAATTGTTGTATGTGTGCTGTCAAGCGTTTCAGCCGTTTTTGCGCCATGCTCGTCTCTATCGTCACAGTTCTTTGCCTCACAGCCGGAATCGGATTTGCCGAGGAAGCTGATGTCACCGCGGGCCTGCTGCCAGCCGCAGCCAATGAAACCGGGATTCTGTTTTCTATAGACACTGATTTTGACGGGCTCCTTGAAGAGTTAGGCTTTACGTGGGCCAACAGCCTCGCTCCCGACACTCCTGCCGGGAGGACGGCTTTTGTTACGGGAAAATCCGGACAGCTGCCAGGGAACACCGGCCTTTCGCTCCATATTCCGCTCCTTCCTGGGGAGTCCGGGCTCAGGGGCGTGACGGGAGTGGAGTGCGGCCTGGCTCTGACGCCTAGAGTTGTCGGGCAAGTCGTTTTCGACGACATAGTGGCGTTTCTTAAGGAAAAACACGCAGCCGGTGCCGCTTTCGATCCCGCAAGCGGCCAAGGGGGATTCATGCAAGAGGGCGGCGACGAATTCTATGTCTTCTATTCGGCCGCCTCGTTATTAGAGCAGTATAACATCGGCGTATTCACGCAATTCCCGAAAGACAGCGAAGAAAGAAACGTCTCGGCCAGTTTTCAGTGCGGGGTTTTGTACGACGAGGAGGAATTCGAAAGAGGCAATATCCATATGATGTTCGGCCCGCTGCTCGCCGACATGCCCCATGAGGGCGGCCTTTACGAGCTTGATCTGACTGAGACCGTTCCCATGGGAGTCAGGCTTGCGATACTGTTCGACGGCGCTTCAGATGACGCGCTCAACTTCACGTTCTGGCTCGCAAGGGATGAGGACAGCCCCCTTGTCACCTGGAAAACGATCTTTTCCTCGAAAAACGCCGCCGGTTTGATATTCCTCGCCACTCAGGACACCCCTGTCTACACGGAGCAATTGAAGGTGGCGGCGGACAACGGCCTCGTCTGGGCGGATAACTACGTGCTGAAAGACGGCAGCGTTTCATCCGTATTTTCAGGGGGGGCGAAACAGCTGGACAGCGCGAGCGGTTTTTCCTTCTCGGTTCCCACGGCCGGCATCCCTGCCGGGCGAAACGCCGCTTTGGGCCTTAACGCCGTTTATTACTTCACCCCTGAAAACCTGGGACAGGGCAAGTTTGACAGGCTGTCGGAGGCGATTGGCGCGTTGGAAACGGTGGGAGGCGGCTGGGCCATGCCCGACTACTCAGTGCTGACGAATCTTGGGCTCACGGTTCGCGCCCGTTATCCAGATGGCAGCGAGCGCGACATCACGCCTCTCATATCATTTGGCATGAACGCGGAGATGATCCCGGGGACGATAATGTTCTCCTACGGCGCTGTCATAGTAGACAGGGCTGTCACGGACGAAGAGGGGAAGGAGCTTTATCTCAGCGACGAAAATGAGGTCCTCCTTAGCGACGGGAGAGAGGACGGCATTGTCACCGGAACGTGGTGGATAGCGTCGGACGACGATTCAGGCGGCTCGGGCGGCGGTTGTTCGGCAGGCCAGGGCGCGATCGCGGGACTCATTCTTCTTGCGGGCGCTCTAAAGGCGTCAAGGCGCGGGCAAAGATAATTTAATTCCGATAATTTGATTTAGAATCGGAATAGCGCAACGCAATGTTGCGCCCAACGCGAAGCGCCCGAGGTTTTTCCCAAATCAACTCGTCTGTTATGAGTTG
>JAIROA010000046.1 GCA_031257775.1 Synergistaceae bacterium | reverse complement strand
CCTGAACCCTTGCTGTTCCTTGGTGGGCGACACAGGGATCGAACCTGTGACTTCTTCCGTGTGAGGGAAGCGCTCTCCCGCTGAGCTAGTCGCCCTTTTTAGTGACGAGCTGCATTATATACGCCACCTCTGCCTATTTCAAGTACCAATATGCCGCATTCGCTATTTTACGCTAAAACTTTTGCTGCCCCATTGCTTGCCCTTAAGAGGCGCTCCGTCAATCAGCTCGACAAAACGCTCGCGGCACTTCGGGCATTTGTAAACGGTCTCCTTGTCCTCTGCCTCGAACTCATTGTCGCACATGATGCATCGGTACTGGCGCATCCCGTGACACCTCCCAAATTTTATTTTTCTGCGTGATTAATTATATCGCATCAACACGCTTTCGTGTATAGGTTTCCGGAATGGAGTATAATCTTATCTGCTGTTTTTTCTGCGGCAATTGGGGTTGAAGGGTTTTGCTTCGGGATATAAACTCCTGGTGTCGAAATAATGAATGGAGGTTTTGAGAAATGCCCAAACCGTGGTGGCGTGAGGTTATAGAGACTGTAGCATACGCTCTTGTGCTCGCGTTTCTGCTTCGAACTTTTGTCATCCAGGCTTTTTGGATACCGAGCGGTTCGATGATACCCACCCTGGACATCAATGACAGGGTGCTGGTGCTTAAGTTTTGGTACAAGCTCCCGAAGATAGAGCCGAAGCGGGGCCAGATCGTGGTGTTCAAGTTTCCAGACGATCCTATGAGGGACTTCGTGAAGAGGCTGATCGGGCTGCCCGGCGAGACCGTCGAGATGAAAAGCGGCAGGGTCTTCATCAACGGGCGCGAAATATCGGAGCCCTACGTGCAGAACGGCGACGACTACACGATGCCGCCTGTCGTAGTGCCCAAAGGGCAGTATTTCTTTCTCGGCGACAACAGGGGCAACTCCCAGGACAGCAGATTCTGGTCTGAGCAGTTCGTGAGAACGGGCTTCATAAGAGGCCCGGCCGTTTTTAGATACTGGCCTCCCAGCCGCATCGGGATTCTAGATTAACTCGTGGGCAGAACAGTCTGGTTCCCGGGCCATATGGCGAAGGGCAAACGGCAGCTTGATGCCCTGTCGTCCGCCCTCGATCTTCTCCTGGAAGTCCGCGACGCGAGAGCACCCAGCCTGACGGCCTCTCCTGTGATGGATCTCTTTCCCCGCTCGCTTCCGATATGGACGATCCTCTCTAAGTCCGATCTTGCCGATCCCCGCATTACGGCGGAGTGGGAGCGCTACTTTAAAGAGCGGGGGCGCGTAGCCTGGGCAATCGACCTCAAAAAAGGCGCTCCAAAGGCATTAAAGAAGGCAATAGCCGGAATGTGCCCGTCGTCATCCGCGAAGATGGTTTACCGCGAGGCTCGGATTGCCGTCGTAGGCACGCCTAACGTCGGAAAATCTATGCTGCTTAACGGGCTTGTGGGCCGAAAGGCCGCGTCCGTGGGCGGAGTGCCCGGCGTGACGAAAGGCGTGGCGTGGTTTAAGGGGGAAGGCTGCCTTGTGGCGGACTCGCCCGGGATTCTCGATCCCAGATCCGACGCGAGAGCCCACAGGATGCTGTCGTGGATTGCCTCCACGAGGGCTCAGGTGATAGGCTCATGGGCGAATCACGCCTACGAATGCATAGCGTTTTTACAGCGTCATGACCTGATATCGGGCATGGCTAAAGCCTGGGGCATCGACGGCGGAGGGGATCCTCCGGATGTCGTCGAGAGGGTGGGCAGACGCCTCGGGCGCCTGCTTCCCGGCGGCATAGTCGACGCGGAATCTTCCGGAAAGGCCGTCATTGAGGCGTTAGCCACGGGCAAGCTCGGAAGACTGAGCTTAGAGCGCCCCGGAGACCCGCCGCCATGGAACGAGCTGGAATGAGAACCCCCATAGCCGGCGTCGACGAGGCGGGACGCGGACCGATTGCCGGGCCTGTCGTCGCGGCTGCCGCCATACTCACGCCGCCTCAGTTCCGTGTGCTTCTCTCAGAAGGGCTCGACGACTCGAAAAAATTAAGCGAGACCGCAAGGGAGAGGCTGTTTTGCAGGATGGCTGAACTTGGCATCGTCTGGAAAGCTCAGGCGGCTTCGCACGTCAGGATAGACAGCATGAACATCCTTAACGCCACGCTCTGGGCCATGTCCCGAGCTGTGATGTCCCTGCCGCAAAAGCCCGGACTCATCGTAGTCGACGGCAACCGCCTCATTCCTGACATTCCCCCGGAGATGCAGATAACCCTGCCGAAAGCGGATTCTAAGGTACCCGCCGTGATGGCGGCCTCCGTCGTGGCAAAAGTGCTGCGCGACCGCGTCATGAAGCGTCTTGACCGCCTCTACCCGGAATGGGGCTTCTCGGGCCACAAGGGGTACCCGACAAAAGCGCACAGGCTCGCGACCGATTTGTTTGGCCCCTCCCCAGTGCATAGGCTTTCTTTCGGCGGCTATAAAAAATGGCGCAAATAGGCGGGCTTGGCGGAAACGCGATAAACCCGAATGCAGGCGGCATCCGTCCGCCTATCGGCGACGGGCAGCCCTCCGGGCCGGTTTCGCATGGGATTTTGCGGATACCCAACGGCACGACGGTAGAGGGGCTTGTTCTCGGCAAAGATGGAGACCTGTACCAAGTCCGGATCGGGATGAATATGATGAACGCGCGTTCCAACATACCGCTCTTTGTCGGGCAGCGTTTCCGTGCGATCTGGGACTCTACCGTGACTCCGCCGCTTTTACGCCTTCAGCAGCCGGACATGGCCGTTCTGGGGCGCTTCGCCGGCCGTGATCAGGATATTGCCTCAGCGCTTCTGTCAAGAGGGCTTCCCGTAAACGACGAGACGATCTGGACGCTGCGGCAACAGTGGATGCAAAGCGGCGGAGATCCGTCGCGGATCGGCGTCCTCGCGGAACTTTGGGCAAGGGGCGCCGCGATGACGGAGGCAAACGCCGCGCTTCTCGCCTGGTATATGGAGCTGACCCCCGGCGCGGCGATGCATATCTGGAAGAAAATTCAGGACAGACTTCACTCCAAAAAGTTCAGCTCGCCAAAGGAACTCCTGGAAGCGCTGAAGGAAGACGGGGACAGCGACGTCCGCGATTTTCTGGCGGCGCACGCTCTTGCGGGGAAACCGGCGCGAAGAGGGCTCGATCCGGCGATGCTGCTTGCGCCGTCGTGGTGGCCTGTCGAAGATAGCCTTGGTGAGCCTGTCATGGCAAAGGTATCGTTCTCGTCCGGACAGAAAGGGGAACGTCAGGTCTGGCGCGTGGCATTCGAAATGGAGGGCAGCTTCATAGGCCCGGTTTGGGGCAGCGTTATGGCAAATTCCAAGGCGTTCTCCGTAAACATAAGGCTCGAGGACGCGGCAAAGATACCAGCGGTCATGGATAACCTGCCTGTCCTGCGGGACGACTTGAGCGACATACCTCTTGCGCTCCAGCATCTCGGCGTCGGCGCCTTAGCCCGCAACGAGCGTCTTACCTCGTCTCAGCATGGGCTTGACGTGGAGGCCTGAGCCGTGGCGATCAAAAAACACGAGAAAAAAAATAAAGCGGCGGCGCTCAAATACGAACCGGGCGAGGACAGCGCCCCGAAGCTTTTAGCAAAGGGAAGAAACAGCGTCGCGCAAAAAATCATCGAAACGGCAACGGAGGCTGAGATCCCGATCGTGGAGGACGCCGCGCTAGTGAGCGCTTTGCTCGTCCTGGAGCTTGGCGAAGAAATCCCGCCGGATCTCTACCGCGCGGTCGCCAAGATACTCTCCTTCCTTTACAGCGTGGACAAATCCGAGGGCCGCGATGTTAAGAAGGTTATCCGCAAAATTAAGTAACGCAATGACGATTTCCGATTCTTTGACAGGCCCTAAATTATGGCGGCAGTCTGAGACAGCGGGACCTATGCGAGAGTGTGAATAAAAGTCTGTAAAAAGGTTTCCTAAATGTTAGTCCACGGCTTCGCCCTTCATCAAAGCCCTTTCATCCCCATCGTGATGTCGCTGAAAAGCTCTATGTCCAGTTTCCCGGCTTCGTCTTCCGTGACGGAAATGATGTCTATTCGCCAGTTTCCGCCGTATGAAATTTTCTGGACGTATTTTCTGGCTGTCTTTATCAGAGCCCTGAGCTTCACGGGCCCGACAGACATCTCTGCCGGCAGGAGCTTGCCTATGCGCCGGGCGCGCACTTCCACGATGACCAGGTCGCCCCCGTCCATCGCGGCGATGTCCAGCTCTCCCTGGCCAATCCTGATGTTTTTGGCCAGTATTCGCCAGCCAAGGCGCTCAATATAACTTGCGGCGATATTTTCTCCCTTTTCGCCGAATTTTTGCCTGTCTTGCCTATTCTGACCGTCTTGTCCGTTCAATATTCATTTCGCCGCCTTTCTCGGCGTTCTCGCCATGCCTTTCAATGCGAACGAGTCGCGCTGTTCCGATTCTACGTCAAATCATAGCCCATTGTGAATAGCAAAAACGACGCACGGCAGCCCATCGTAATAAGCGGAAATTTTTAAAATTTTCAAGTTTTAAACCCCAGATTGCTAATAGTTATGAAACTAAATCCATTTAGGCAAGGCAGATTGGTGTCTTTTACTGAGGCAATGTATCCGCTTAGGTATAAATTGTACTTGAAGCAACTTACTCATGACGGCGAAAGGTTTTTTTGAGATGAAAGGAATAAGCGGGGTCACATTGAAAGGAACTCAAGCCCTCCCTGTGGAAATCGAAGTTGAGATCACCGGAGGGCTTTTTTCGATTACCGTGGTGGGGCTTCCGGATACCGCGGTAAAGGAGGCAAGAGAGCGAGTAAGAGCCGCCCTTCGCGGGATCGGCCTGACACTAAAGGGCCGGATAGCCATAAACCTCGCGCCAGCGGATCTGCCAAAAGAAGGCGCGCTGCTCGATCTGCCTATGGCAGTCGGGCTTGCTCAGGCCGCCGGAAGGATCGACACCGGAGATGGGGCCGTTTTCATGGGCGAGCTGGCCCTAGACGGGCGGCTTCGCTGGGTGCGCGGCGCGGTGCCTGCCGCGGTTATGGCAAAGGAGCTTGGCATCCCGCTCTTCGTGCCTCGCGAGAACGAGCGCGAGGTAGCGCTTGTGGCCGGAGTCGCCGCGTATCCAGTCGACACGCTTTTGGATCTCATGCTGCACCTCACCGGCGAAAAACTCCTCAGCCAGATAGAGGGCAGGGGCTTCGAGGATGAAAAATTTGAAGCTGACGTGGATATGGCCGACATAAAGGGCCAGTTCGCGGCAAAGCGTGCCTTGGAAATTGCCGCCGCGGGGCATCACAACATTCTTCTGACAGGCTCGCCCGGCTCGGGCAAGACGCTCCTGGCAAAGGCCCTCAAGGGCATACTTCCCCCGCTCTCCGACGAGGAGATGATGGAGGTTTTGTTGATCCGCAGCGTAGCTGGCATGTCGCTGGAATCCGGCAGGGCAAGGCCGTTTCGCACGGCTCATCACACCGCGAGCACTGTCGCCATCTGCGGCGGCGGTTCAGCGATGCGGCCGGGCGAAATTTCTCTCGCGAACAGGGGGGTACTATT
>JAIROA010000005.1 GCA_031257775.1 Synergistaceae bacterium | reverse complement strand
CCCCGACTGCCTCCACCGAGCGAAGAATCACGCGCGCGAATGGGCTTCCAAAAGCAAGGGCGGAGCAGCGACATCCGACGCGGAGATTCTTGAGCGGCGTTTCATCCTGCTGGATTTCGACGGGGCGAACCGCCCGCCGGGAATATCCGCGACAGCGATGAACTCGAAGCCGCGAAACATAAGGCGTATAGCGTCGCTAAATTTCTTGCCGGGCACGGATGGGGAACCCCGATCGCCTCCATGAGCGGGAACGGATCCATTTGCTGTACAGGACTGCCCTGCCCAACGACCGGAAAAACGCTGACCTGTTGAAAAGATGCCTCGCGTCACTCGCCGTGATGTTCGACGACGAGAAAACCAGAATCGACACGTCGGTTTTCAACGCCTCGCGCATCTGCAAAGTCTACGGCACGATGGCAAGGAAGGGAGACGACACGCCGGAACGCCCGCATAGGAGGTCGGCATTGCTCAGAACGGCGGGTGAAAAAACCTTGATAACGCTCGAACAGATAGAAGCCATCGCATCGCTCCTGCCGGAGGACAAACCGCGCAAAGCCGGCCGACCGCTTGGTAACACGGCCTCGCCCATCGACGTGCCTTTGTGGATAGCGGAACACCTGGGGCATATCAGCGTCACAGGAACAAAGGTTCGTAACGGTTCTACGTTATATGTCCTCTCAGAGTGCCCGTTCGACCCCAGCCACAAAGCGCCGGATTCCGTCATCGGCCAAATGCCTTCGGGCGCGGTATTCTTCAAGTGCTTCCACAACTCCTGTCAGGGTTACGGATGGAAGGAACTGAGGGAACGTTTTTGTCCCAAAGACGCGTCACGCGCTGAAACGGAAACGGCATCCCACAAAGATACCGGGGAGGCCATCGCGGCTTTGCGCGAATCGACAGGTCTGCCGGTCATCGAAGTCGGCGGAGGACAGTTGCGGGACACGGTGGACGCGGTCATAAGCGCTCTCGAAGGCGTCAGGGGAGAAAATGGGCCGCTCTTATATGTCCGGGGCGGCAGCCTCGCGCGAATCGTCGCGGATTCAGACGGAAGGCTGCGCCCAAACATCGTGTCGCCGGGAGCTATGCCGGAAATAATGTCGCGGGCGGCCAACTTCGTGCGGATCGGCAAAAACGGCTGCGTTGAGATATTTCCCCCTGAAAGCCTGTCCGTTGCGGTCATCAATAGAGGTGACTGGCCGTTCCCGGAACTGAGGGGGATTGTTGAGATTCCGGTGCTTCGTGAAGACGGGAGCGTTCTCAAAACACCTGGGTATGATAGCGTGTCGAAGCTCTATTACCATCCGGCGAGGCTTGTGCCGGACATACCGGAGAACGCCGGAAAAGAGGACGCGATGATGGCTGCCCGGTTCGTTCTCGATATCCTTTCTGACTTTCCGTTTCAGGACGACGCCTCCAGCGGCAACGCTATTGGGCTTCTGCTCTCTGTGATAGTCAAAGAGATATCCGGCCTCGTACCAATCGCCCTGATAGACGCACCTACGAAGGGCACTGGAAAGACGCGCCTCGCCCAGCTCGCGTCGATTGTGGCGACCGGCAGAGAAACACCTCTCTCTCCGGAGGTTCGCGACGAGGAGGAGTGGCGAAAGCAGATAACCTCCCTGCTCATAGCTGACCGTCAGATCATTGTCATTGACAATATCGAGAGGACACTTCGCAGCGGGCAGCTCGCGGCCGCGCTCACGACATCCGAGTGGTCGGACAGGCTGCTGGGGAAGTCGGAAGCGCTGCATCTTCACTCGCGGGCGATATGGATAGCTACCGGGAACAATATACGCCTGGGCGGCGACATAGCGCGGCGTGCGTATTGGATACGCCTCAACTCCAATCTTCCCCGGCCCTGGCTGCGGGATTCGAGGGAATTCAAACGTGAGCTTCCGTCATGGGCTGTGGAGCACAGGCATGAAATCGTCGGCGCTCTTTTGACTATGGCGAGTGCCTGGTTTCGGAACGGAAAACCGGAGTGGTCGGGGCGACCGCTCGGCAGTTATGAGGCGTGGAGCCGGACTGTGGGAGGTATTCTCGAATACTGCGGCATGACTGGTTTCCTCTCGAATCTTGAGAACCTGTACGAGCAGACGGACGATGAACCGGCACAGTGGGCGGTATTTCTGGGCGCGGTGTTCGACGCGTTCGGAGAGAGTGCGCCATTTTCGACGAAGACTTTGACGGAACGGATCGCGAACGACAGCGCGTTGAAATCAGTTCTCCCTGAGAAGCTGGGAGAAGCCGAGGATAAAGGATTTTCTACGAGGCTTGGGCTTGCCTTGAGGAAAAGAAGGGATCAGGTTTACGAAGCGGGCGAAGTTTGCATCCAGCTGAAGGATACGAAGCCGGACGCGCGGCGCCAAAAATCACAGTGGCAACTGACGCTTCTTCGTAGTGCACCCCCTGCACCCCCTTTACCTGGTTTTTCCGCCGATGCCGGGAAGAAAAAAATAATTCCCGAAATCTCCCCGGAAAATTCGCCCGAATTATTTTCTTCTTCCCAAGAACTGACCGGTAAAGGGGATGCAAGGGGTGCAGGGGGTGCGCCAGGCGGGGAAGGATTAAACAGTGCCGCTTATGAGGCGGAAGAGCGGCTTGCCATACAGAACGAGGGGAAAACATGCCGAGACCGAGATTGAATGAAGATCAGAGAAAGGAAAAGCGGCTCACGGTGCGCTTTCGTCCCGAAGAAATGGCTGAACTGACGGGGCAGGCGGATGTCTGCGGTCTGAGCGTTTCGGAACTGGTACGCCGAAGGTCGCTCAATAAACGGGTAGTCCCGGCGGCCGACCTGAAAATCATGTCGGAGCTGCGGCGGATCGGCGGGCTGCTGAAGCTGTCTTTCAAGGAAACAAACGGCGTTTACGGCGATACAACGGCGGCGATCCTGAACGAGTTGCGTAACGCGATTATCCGGATCGGCAGGAAGGAGGATGACAGGTGATAGCGAAAATCATTCCGCGCAAATACGGCATAGGGAGTTTCAGGGATTCCGTGAATTACAATCTCGGCCTGTCCAAGAACGACAAGGATAAAGTCGAGTACGTGAACACGCTCAATATCTTCGAGCCGTCCGTCGCGATACGGGAGATGGAATCATTGGCGTTTGAGAACACGCGTTCCAAAGATCCCGTTTTCAACTGCATCCTCTCGTGGAGGGAGAACGAAATCCCCTCCCGCGAACAGGCCGACAACGCCGTCGAAAT
>JAIROA010000002.1 GCA_031257775.1 Synergistaceae bacterium | reverse complement strand
TTCATCTACGTCGAGGATTTGAACATGAAGGCCATGCAGCGCATGTGGGGGCGCAAGGTATCAGACCTCGGACACGCGCAGTTTTTGAATATCCTCGCCTGGCAGATGCGCAAGCACGGCGCGCAAGGCGCGAAGATAGATAGATTCTACCCTTCGAGCAAAACATGTTCCTCGTGTCTGTACGTTTTGCCTGAACTGCCGCTGTCCGTCCGGGAATGGATATGCCCAAAATGTAACGCGGCGCACGACAGGGATATAAACGCCGCTTTAAATATTCTTCGAGTGGGGGCATCCACTCTTAGGGGAGAAGACGTAAGACTGGCTCCGGCCAGCGGTCTTTGTTGATCCCAGAATCCCACGGCTTTAGCCGTGGGAGTATGTCAATCTGAGCAATACGCCAAGGATTTAGAACAAGAACTCCTCTCTGCCGGATTGTTTGGGAAAGTTTTTGGGACTGACAAACAGAAGGCCGAAAGCGGAATGGTTTTCTGTCTCTGCCTTGTCTGTTTATTGATATTTTTATGGTTGGTAAACGCTAAAAGCGAATATTGCAATACTTTCCTCGGAGTCACTTGCACTCTGATGGGGTATTTTCTCGGGAAGAAGAGTCCCGCATAGCGTTTCTTGCCGCCTTTTTATTGCCAAGGCCAGCCAAGAATACCCCTAACGCGAACATCAACACGGGATAAAGTGTCCAGACGACGGAACGGATGCTTTCTAATTTTGAAATTGTCATTACCTCCCCAAAAAGATTAGCGCTTAACAGCGCTCATTCTCGGGACGACATTCGAATTGACGGCCTCCAGCAATCTGGCCCTAAACGCCAGCTTGTCAAACCTCGACAGGCTGACGCCTTTCGGCGTCTTGTTCGTCCGGGCTTGTGTCGAGGGCGCTGGCCGATGCCTAGCCTTTCAGCCTGCCTATCCGCTTCCTGACCGCCTCCCTGTACGCCAGGAGCATCGCTACGCTTTCTTTCCCGAAGCCCTCCGCGTCTAGGTCTCGCACGATCTTCAAGACCGCGCGCCACTGCGAGTCGTCCCGATGGATCAGCCATGCCTCGTATGCCCAGAGCCAGGCATACAGGAGAGGGAGCGCCGCGCCTATCGCGCATAAAGAACCCCACACATACGGCGGGTGCGCCCTTAAAAACCATGCGGAAACGAAAGCCACGACAGGGACGGCAAACGCATAATTGCCCACGTGCATCACCTCGATCAAGGCCAATCTTATCATCGTCGATCCGTCTAAAGTTGCCGCTATTGAGTTGTCATGGTGCGGCGGCTCTGGTGCCTGTCCTACGCCGCGCTGTCCTTCTCCCGCTCGATCTCGCCGTTGATCCATTCCTGAACCACGTCGCTCTTCGATATTCCGCGCTTCTCGGACTGCCGTTTTAGCCACTCCTGCGCTTCTTCCGTCAGCCGGAACCCTGCCTGGCGTTTCATGGGATCACCTCGCTTGCCAACATTATGCTAACACTTTGATGGTATCGCGTCAAGATGATTTTTATTAAACTGTTAGCAACTTGTTATGGAGGTGTTAGCATGGCCACAGGCAAGATTCAAACCGGGTTGCGGCTCGAGCCGGAAGCGCTCCAAAAACTTACTTGGATTGCAAAGAAGCAGAAGCGTTCGCTTAACGCCCAGCTGGAATTCGCCGCACAGCAATGCATTGACGAATACGAAACCGCTCACGGGGCTATCCCTGTTGAGCCGGAGGGTTGACGTTTTCATAAACTTTCCAGCCAAGGTCGAGCAGGACTAAAAGCAGGGCATTTTTTGATATGCCTATCTCCCTTGCCTTGGCATCCCACATGTCGCTCTGATCTGACGGCGCTCTCAGGCCAATTTGCGTGGTGTCGCTCAACCCTCATCTCCCTCCTTACTGGTTCGGACTCCTAAATTCCCGCTATTCAGTTTTCAAGGTGTAGCGGTTTGCCTTGTCCCTCAATGCGTTCCTTCAGCCAGCACGGAATCGACTCGGACTCCAAGGGGATTCCGCCTATTTCGATGGACGACTCGTGGCTTTCCTGGGTTTCTCCGACGGACTGAGTGACGATGTGCTTTTCAATGTATTTCATTTCACCCTCCTGTTCACAAAAACCCCGCTCTGCTAAAATCGTTAAAACCTTACTTCGTGATCAAGTCAGGGCGCGGGGCTTTTTGGCAGGTTCTGCCGATGACACTGACAAACCCGCGTGATAATGCCCGTTGCGACAATTTGATAAGAACTATTGCAAAGGAGGGATTCCCGGTGAACTACAGCGCAAAGCAGGTAGCCGAGTGGATTCTTTGGCTTGCCGCCCAAAAGGGCATCCGTCTCTCGCCCACGCAATTGCAAAAACACCTCTACTGCGCGCAGGGGTACTCGCTTGGGATGACAGGCGATAAACTCTTTGGCGAGCCGATCTACGCATGGGGGCATGGCCCTGTCGTCCGCGAAGTGCTCCATCACTACAGGCGCTTCGGAGCGAACAAGATCACGCCCCCTGCGCGCGTGGAAATCCCCCCCGACGCGTCAGGCATTATAGACGTCATCGTGTCGGGAAAGGGGAGGGCGACCGACTCTGAACTGAGAAACGCTACCCACGCCGAACTGCCGTACTCGTCTACGCCGCTCGACGCCGAGATCCCGATTCAACTGATAAAGGACTTCTTTGTCGAGCGCTTCTGGATATCCGACGAAGAAGACGAATACGAGCCGTCATTCGACAATGAAGAAGATGAACTTGCCTTTTTCCGGGAATCGCTGTCTCCAGAGAAAAGAAAAATGCTACAAGATGCACTCTCCGACTAAAGGAGATATCGTCGTCGCTTACTTCCCGCAAGAAGACCAGGACGCGTTTGATTTAAGGCCGCGCCTTGTCCTTTCGGCGCGGGAAGACGGCTTTCTCGCCGCCAAGACCACGACGACGGAACTCCGACATTCCTGGGATTTTAAGCTTGCGCGCGGGGATTCCGCTACGATCAGAGGCGAAATACAGAAAGATTCCTGGGTTAACCTGCGGCGTTGCGAAAATATCCCCATGACTGACGCCAAACAAGTAGTATGTACGCTTAAACCAGAAGTATTGGCCGCGATCCGCTTAAAGCTTGCGCGCTTTGTCGATATTTAAAGTTGCCGCTATTGAGTTGTCATGGTGCGGCGGCTCTGGTGCTTTGCGGCTTCCCGCGACCGCCGGGGCGGCGGTTTCGGCTGGCGGCCGGCCAGCCATCGTCAGGCGGGGGCTACGCGCGCGGGGATCCCAAGGCGCTCACGGCACGGCGCGCTGCCGCCTGTGTCCCGCGAACCTTCCGCGATGCCGCAAGCTCTGCCCGTGAATCGCGTCCAGCAGCCTCCACGTGTCCGCGTCCAGCCTGAACTGGCCCACCGGGTAAATCTGCATCCCCTCGATAGCGTCGTGGCCTGACAGCATCTGGATGATCCTGAGCATCGGACGATATTCGACCCACTCCGCGCCGCAGGCCTTGCAAGCAAAGCCTGGTTTGTCCGCGCCGTCAGGCTCAATGACGCCGATGCTTTCTTTCTCCCCGCAATGCGGACACGGCCACACGGTTGTCCGGGCGGCTCCTGTGCCCTTAGCCTTGGCGCGCGTCATTTGCCCGGCTCTCCCTGCGAGCGGAACAGGCGCGCCAGCTTCGCCCGCCCGGCCTCGTTGTGCCTGAATACCGACACTTGCTTCCCATGCCCCCTGGCCTTGTCCAGAACCTCAAAGCCGTATTCCGGCGCCTTGAGCCCGTTGCCGTTGGCCGCGTGGCCGATTTTCCATGCGCTCACGCCGAACTCCGCCGCGAGCTCGGACGCCGTGTAGCTCTTTTCGACGACGGGCAGGGGTATGAGGCCCGGCTGCCCGGTGGCCGTCTCGCTGACATACGCGCTGTACGACTGCCGCGCTTCCGGCGAGAGGTATTCCCACACGTCTTTCACTGTCTCCCTTACAAACTTCGCTATCCTGAGCTTGCTGTTGTTGAGCATCGCGTTTGCTCTTTGAAGCTGGGCGTCGGCCTTTTTGCGCTCGATGTCGGACGGGCTCCCGGGCGCCGAATACCCCCCGCCCCTGCGTATCGACGGCAGGACTTCCGACGTGACCCACTTGCGGAACTTCTTTGCCTCCGGCTTGTTGCTCCTTATGATGAGGGCGTAGAGGCCGGATTCGTTGATGACGGACATATCCTGCATCCCGCCAGGGGTGTAAACTTTGCTTACACCCTTTTCGTCATCGTCCAGCAGCTCAATCGCCTTGCGCGAATTGGAATGTTCCAGCACGTCGCACACGTCCTTCGCCACCCACCACGGCTGCCCGTCTTTTGGGACAACCCTTATCTGCTTCTCTTCGAAGCTGAAAACCTGCAACGCGTCATCCTTGTTCAAAATTGCGCCTCCTGCCTCTGCCTTACGCCGTCAGCCCAGGGCTTGATCACGCAGACGGTGCCTTTGGGGCGCGTCATTTGGGTGCCGCGCCCTCTATCTTTTCCCGTGCCGCCTTGCCGGCCAAGCGCATTTCATGCGCTATGGACAGCTCGATCCGCACCCGCTCGGCGGTTTCGTCGGGCGTCTTTTCCGACGGGACGTTGCCCCACAGCATGATGTCGCCGGAATCGCGGAACCCTACTGCGAACTCGCCCTTTTTGATGTCAAGTGCTTGCGTTTCGTCCACCTCCCAGAAAATATTTATATTCCACTCGCCCGGCCCAGGGCCGTTGAGAAGGCAGTCTACGGAGACGTTGAAGAAGGCGGCTAGACGCTGTAGCATGTTAAACGAAGGGTGCAATAGGCCTCGCTCATAACGAGAAATAGTATTGTTGTCAAGCCCAAATAGATCACCTAGAGCTTGTTGCGTTAGGCCTTTTTTGATTCTTAAAGCCGCTAAACCCTTCAAGTTGCCGCCCCCTTTGAGCTAATAGAGGCATGATAGGCCTAAAAAATCTAGTTGTCAATACCCTTGAATAGATCTTTAACGTATATGCATTCGACTTTTTAATCTGTTTTAATGTTAGATGTTTTGCGTATAATAAAGTCATGGATGTTACCGGCGTTCGGATGAAGGAATTAAGAAATAAAATAGGCGTCACTCAGGCCCAGCTCGCTGAAAAGTTGGACGTCACGAATGATACTGTCTCAAGATGGGAAAGAGGCGTGCTGGAAATAGGCAGAGATAGCCTGTTAAGGCTCGCCGCCGCCCTCGACACCTCCGTCGCGTATCTCATCGGCGAGACCGAGGATTCATCGCCGCCTAAAAAATTACTGCGGTTGCATCTGTCGGGCCCCGGCATAGGCGCGGTGGCGGGAGTCGTCAGCAAGGGGGGCGCGGGCGATGAAGGCTCGCTCGGCGAGACCGACGGCCCATCCCCGCCAGGGCGCCCGAAAGGCGAGAGCGGCGACCCGCCGGCAAACCCAGTCGAGCATGGCCCGCCGAAAAACCTGCTAAACCAGGCGGCCTTAAAGGATTTGAACCTTAAATACCAAACGGTGGT
>JAIROA010000111.1 GCA_031257775.1 Synergistaceae bacterium | reverse complement strand
GCAAGGGCAGCGTTTTCGGCATGGATCGCGAAAACATGGCGCCGGATCTTGAGCAGGCCGTCATCAAAGTTCTCGATGCTGCCCGCGCCGGCTCAGTGGAGCGCAATTTGCTCGCCTCCGAGATACGGAAGCGCGCGCGAGAGGTAATGGCCAGGAACTTCAGGGCGTATCCGACGATCATTCCGATGATCACCGCTCTAGGTGCCGAGGCGCCGCCAAAGCTCGTCCCCGCAAAAAAAGGCACGAGGCGCAGGCCGAGAAATTCAGGGAAGAAAGCACAGTCACAGGCATCATAAAGAGCCTTATGTAGTCAGAGGGAGATGTGGATTTGTCCATTCAAGATGTCTTGGGCCTTCTAGGCGGAGTAGCGCTCCTGATATACGGGATAAAGACCATGGGCGATGCCCTTCAGGATCTGGCTGGCGATAACCTGAGAAAGCTGATCTCTTCCCTGACGGGCACGCCCGTCAAGGGCGCTATCGTCGGGGCTGTCGTGACTGTCATTATCCAGAGCAGCAGCGCAACGACCGTCATGGTGGTCAGCTTCGTCCACGTCGGCCTCATGACACTGGCTCAGGGCTTCGCCGTCGTAATGGGCGCTAATATCGGAACGACGATCACTGCCCAGTTTATGGCGTTCAGCATACAGAAATACGCGATAGTCGCTGCCGTGATAGGCGCTTTTCTTACCATAGCCGGGAAAAACAGGAGGCAAAGGCAGCTTGGGTCAGGGCTTGTCGGTTTTTCCCTGCTCTTTGTCGGGATGGGCATGATGCAGGACGCCATGGGCTTCCTTCGGGGACGTCAGGATTTTTTCCTTATCGTGAACGATCACCAGGTCATAGGCCTGCTCATAGGCGCCGGCGTCACCATGCTCGTTCAGGCCAGCTCGGCTACGGTAGGGCTTACGATGGTCATGGCGTCTAAAGGCCTGCTCACCCTTCCTTCGGCGATTGCCATCATTCTTGGGGACAACATCGGGACGACGATAACAGCGGTTCTGGCTTCGCTGGGCGGCAACAGGGCTGCCAAACAGGCGGCGGCGGCCCATGTGATGTTCAACGTGATCGGCGCCTGCATCATGATGGTTTTCCTGACGCCATTCTCCTCGCTCGTATCACGCACGTCGGATGAGGTAGCCCGGCAGGTGGCGAACGCCCACAGCATGTTCAACATCATCAATACGTTCATCTTCCTGCCTTTCATAAACCCATACACCTCCTTCATAAGAAAGATAATCCCTGACGACAGGAACGACATCGCCGGTACGCACGGCAAGAGCTATCTCAACCCTAACCTGATTACCGTCGCCCCGGCCGCTGGTGTCGACGCGGTGCGCAAGGAGCTGGTGCGCCTGGGATGGATTGCTTACGGGATGCTCAAGAACTGCTACAGCATCCTTATCGAAAAGGAAAACAAGCTGATAGGCGAGGTCCTGATGGCCGAGAAGACCATCGACGAGCTTACTCACGAGATCATCAAGTATTCGACGGAAGTGGGGCAGACTGAACTGTCAAGCGACCTTTCGCTCATCCTCAACTCCTGCGCTAGCGGCGCCGGCGACATCGAGCGCATAGGCGACCACGCTGAGAACTTAGTCGAGGTGGCGCAGTATATGCAGGAGAAAAAACAGAAGTTCTCTGGCAAGGCGCTGTCGGAGCTGAATGAGATGTTCACCTTGGCCCTTCAGGCAGTCGAAAAAGCGTTCAGGGCTTTAGAGACGGAAAACGACGTCCTTTCCGACGAGGTATTCGAGATAGAGCCGAAGATAGATCAGATGGAGCGCGTCCTGCGCGCGCGTCACATAGAGCGCCTCAACAGCGGCAAGTGCGAGCCGGCTACCGGTGTCGTCTTTATAGACGTTCTGAGCAATCTCGAGCGCATAGGGGATCACGCCAGGAACCTCGCCTATATAGTTAAGGACGTCGAGCGCGTCCACTCGAAGCAGAACACGAAGCAGTAAGGCTTAAAACGCCGTTTTAATTTTTTTTTGATGCGGGGAGTGCGGCAATGGAAGAGAAAGTTTTGTTCCTTGGCCTGTTGCAGGGAGTGACGGAATTTTTGCCTGTGAGCAGTTCCGGACACCTCGGGATAGCCAAGCTGACGCTTGGGGTCAGCGATCCGTCGTTCAGTTTCGATCTTGCCCTTCATCTTGCCACCCTGCTGGCAGTCCTCATCTATTTTCTGAAGGACATCGCGTTCCTCATGGCGGAGTGGGTTTGCGGTTTCTTTAACCGCAACGCGCGCGCATGGGCCGGATGGCGCTTTGGCTGGGCTGTCTGCGCCGGAGTGCTCGTGACGGCGCCTATCGGGATGCTCCTTGAATCTTTTGCGGCGGCATCCGCCACGAGCCTGCTCTGGCTCGGCGGCAGCCTATGGATGACGGCGCTCCTTTTGCTTTCGTCAAAATTCATCCGCGCCGGCGACGGCTCGGTTAGGACGCGCGACGGTTTTTTCGTCGGGGCGTTTCAGGGCCTGGCGGTAATGCCAGGAATATCGCGCTCAGGTTCGACGATGTGGGCCGGGCTTATATTAGGCCTTTCGAGGGATGAGGCGTTCCGGTTCTCCTTCCTGCTGTCGGTGCCGACTATAATCGGCGCCGCCCTGTATGAGGCAGTCAAAGCCGGAGGGAGGGAGAGCTTTGTGCAGTCGCTTCCGGAGGGCTGGATAGGAGGCGCCGCTGTGGCTTTCTTCAGCGGCCTTATCTCTCTGGCGCTTTTGAGGAGGATAGTGGCAAGCGACAAATGGTGGGCATTTTCGATATATAACATGATAGCGGGCTCTGCCGCCGCTATTTTATATTTTATGGGGGGATAACCTTGCGTTTTCCAAAAATCGTGCTTGCCTCGGAAAGCCCTCGCAGGAGGGAAATACTTTCGTCGATCGGGGTTGAGTTTGACGTCGTGCCGCCCGAAATAGACGAAACGCCGCTTCCCGGGGAAGCCCCTCACGCCACGGCCCTGCGGCTGGCCCGCCTCAAGGCTCTGGACGTCTCGCGGCGGGCGTCTGGGGTTTGCGTCGGTGCCGATACGGTCGTGGATGTTGACGGACATGCTTTCGGCAAGCCTAAGGACCGGTGCGAGGCGCTCTCGATGCTTCGCGCGCTCTCCGGAAGGGAACACCTCGTCCACACCGGCATTGCCCTGGCATCCGGAGGCAACGCTCTTGAAAGCGGGCTTGAGACGACTAAAGTGGCGTTCGGAATCTTGACGGAAGGCGAGATGCGGGATTTCACCGAGAGCGGGGACGGCGACGACAAGGCCGGCGCCTACGCCATACAGGGCCGGGGCGCCCTTTTAGTTGAAAGGATAGACGGCTGCTACTACAACGTGGTGGGCCTTCCGGCGTTCAGGCTCCACGCCATGCTTAAAAAAGCCTTAAAAATGCCAAATGGGAGGGGGGTGTAAGTTTATGCCGGACATACGGGAGGACCTTGTTCCTGGCAATGAAGAAAAGAACGCCTCCGAGAGGCTTACGATCAAGGACAGGCTGGAGGAGCTGAAACGCCCCCTCATAAGAGCCGGAAGCCTGTTCGTGATAATGATGCTGGCCGCCATGCTCCTTTCCTCGGCGGATATTTACAGGAGGCTAGCCGTGGAGCGGCGCCACAGAACGGTGGCCGTTATCATGGAATACAAGGATGTGGCCGCGCTGGCGCGTCAGTCAGGCAAAACCGTGTCCGAGACATACTCCGAGCTATCGCACAGAGGCGTCCGGGGCGTGACCGTTCCGGAGTTTACGGGAAGGGATCTCGCTAACGGCGCGATGCCCCTGTCTTACGGGCCGCTTGCGTCGTTTGGCCCGCAGATCCGGTCAGGCGTGAAGAAGCCGTACGGCAGCCCCGCGATATTAATCGATAAATCCGTGCCATATCTCCCCGCGATTATGGAGTACCTGGCAATCAAGATCCCGCAGGCCGAGAGGCACGAAAAAGGGGATCAGGCTTTGATCGTGCTGCCGGGGACGATCGACGAATACGGGGACGCGGGCCTGATACCCGATTTCGAGGCCCTGCGTTTCGCGGAGGACGAAAGGACGACATCGCTCTTTAGGCCGGCCCCGGCGCCCGGCGTGGACAGCGCCGGCACGGCTGCTTCCATCGCCTGGGTCAAAAGACGCTTCCCGGCCATGTCATGCATACTTCCCGCCGGGCAGATCGTTGCGGGCTACCCGGACTTCGCGCCCATAGCCTCGGCGCTCAGGGAGAACGGGATTTCAGTGGCGCAGGCGGAGTTCATCCGGCAGGTAGGCGCGCAGGCCCTTTATTCGGCCGTCAAGCCCGATATACTGCCCCTGCACAGCATCGTGAGGGATGAGCTGATTTCCCGGCTGATGTCGCGCGCCCAGGTGACGGAGCGGATGGTGAGGGCCGTCCACGAGCGCTCGATCCGGCTCATCCTGATGAGGCCTTACGAGCTGTATTCGTCGGGCCGTCTGCCGTACCTTCTGGAAGATCTCGGAAAAATTCAGGCATCCCTTCTTTCCAGAGGATACGCGTTCGGCTGGCCCTCGCCCATTCCCCTTTTTACCGCTTCGGTATTTTCAGCGCTCGGCCTGGCCTTCGTCTTCATGGCGTGCCTCTGGTTCCACCTCCGCAGGTATCTTGCCAGAAGCGACAGGGTAACGGGGCTTGAAACAGCCGTCCTCGTGATCTGTTCGGTATTTTGGGGCGTTTTGGCATGGAAGGTCTCCATAATCTCGAAAATGACAGGCGGGATCTGCGCGGCGCTTGCCGCCGCGGAAGCCACCATCTGGGCGCTAGACAGGCATAAAAAGCCATTCGCCGGCCTGATAGCGGGGCTTCTGATCGCGCTGGGAGGCGGCCTTTCCATCGCCGCGTATTACGGAACCACGGTCTCCATGCTTCGCCTGGCGCCGTTCTCCGGCGTCAAGCTAACGCTCCTGCTGCCCCCGCTCCTCATACTGGCGAACGACCTCAGGCAGAAGATCCACCCCGAATCGATATCACATATAATAAGGCGCCCGTCCCTGTGGGGCGAGCTGATTTTAGTCGCTGCCCTTCTGGCGGCGGCATACATTTTAACCGTCCGGAGCGATAACGTCTCGTCGGTGCCGGGCTGGGAAATCCATTTCAGGGATATGCTTGAGCGAGCCTTCGGGGTACGCCCGCGCACGAAGGAATTTCTTCTCGGATACCCCTGCCTCGTCATCTACCACGCTTTAGCAAGAAGGGGATGGGCGGCCCGCTACAGGGAAGTGTTCAGGGTCGGCGCAAGCCTCGCCTTCGCGTCTGCCATTAACGCTTTCTGCCACTTCCACACGCTCCTCCCGCTCACGCTGATCAGGGTCGTGAATGGCTGGTGGCTAGGCATCGTGGTCGGTTTCGTGGCGATAGTCCTTATGGACTATATCGGAGGCCCTATCTGGCGGAAGGGCGGCAGGGAGATTTTCGGGTGAAATCCGGCCCGCGCCCTTTCGACGTCCTGCTGGCCGGTTACTACGGCTTTGGCAATCTGGGCGACGAGCTTCTCGCCTCCGGCGCGGTCAGCCTCCTCGTGCGGTCGGGGATAAAGCGGGAAAGGATAGCGATCCTGTCCAACCGCCCTGACGAGTCATCGCGGGCTTTAGGCATAGATGCTTTCAGCAGGGGGCTATCGTCCCGGCAGATGCGGCACGCGCTGTCGGCTTCCAAAACGATGCTCATAGCTGGGGGCGGAATCTTTCAGGACTCCACGAGCGTCAGGTCGTGCTTTTATTACTGGCGGCTCGTCCGCAAGGCGCTCAGCCATTCGTGCAAAGTGGCTGCCATCAGCCAGTCCGTCGGCCCGCTTTCGAGCTTCTTCGGCAAAATGATGACACGGGACGCGCTTTTGCGGTGCGCCTATCTTTCCGTAAGGGATATGGCGTCTCTTAACGTGGCGCGTGGTTTAGGCCTTGAAGCCGACCTCTGCCCCGACATCGTCATGGCGCTTGAAATCCCGAGGCTTCTCCCGGCGGAGAAGGGTGACGTCCTTGTCAACATAAGGCCTGTCAAAAAGACAAAAGACATAGATAACGTGCTCAGGGCCGCCCGCGCCTGCCTGGCAAGCGGCCTGCGCGTCAAGGGGATCGCCATGTCCTCGGAGGACAAGTCGCTGTTTGAAAAACGCATCGCTTGCGGGGAACTGCCCCCATGCGAGGTCGTCCTCATTAAAAGCGAGGACGACTTCATAGCGGCCTCCGAAGGCGCGTTCGCGGCGGTAGGCATGAGGCTTCACTTTGGCGTGCTGTCCCTGCTGCGCGGGCTTAAGGTCGCCATGACGCCCTATGACCCGAAAGTCGCTGCTTTCGCGGAGAAGTGGGACGCGCTATGCCCGGAATTCAGCGAAGGCCAGCCAGATTCCGATATAATGAAGCTATTGACAAAATCCCTTTTTGAGGATAAAAAACAACCTGATCACGATAAAGCGGCACACGCCCTTGAAAGCGCTTTCAATAAAGCCCTGAGTTTGCTTCTGGAGGATGGATAAATGAATGATGCTAAAAGGGACGCGCTCGAAAAAACGGCTCTTGAGGTAAGGAAGGATGTCGTGAGGATGTCCGGAGTGGCAAAATCGCACGGGCTCTCCTCGGCGCTCACCGTAGTCGATCTCTTGGTTTACCTTTATTGGGAACGCATGAAGATTTTCCCGAGGGAAAGGAACGCCCCCGGGCGGGACAGGCTCGTCCTAAGCAGCGGCTTCGCGGCCCCCGCCCTCTACGCCTGCCTTTCCAAACTGGGCTTTTTCGAGCGGGACGAGCTGTGGAGCTACCGCAGGCTTGGAGGGATGCTCCAGGGCTATCCTGACATCAGGACGCCTGGCGTCGACGCGCCAGGGGGGACGAGCGGCCTTGGGATAGCTCTCGGGCTTGCCCTGTCGCTCCGCATGGACGGCGCCGGAGGGAACGTCTACTGCATAATAGACAGGGAAGAGATGCATAACGGCGCGGTGTGGGAATCCATCGAGGCCGCGCCGGCCATGATGCCCTTGAATCTCGTCATGATCGTGGAGTATGGCGGCAGCCTGGAAAAGAACGCGCCGGCGCCCCTGTCGAAGCGCCTTGCCGCGTTCGGCTGGCACGTCAACGTAGCCGACGGTCACGACATGGGCGCCATAGAGATGGCCTTTCAGTCATCAGGCGGCAGCTGTCCGCTTGCGATTATCGCCATTACGGGCGGCAGCCGCGAATACTACGGCGCTTTCGAGCCGCGCACCCCGGATGAGCCGCTTTCCATGGACGATATAGAACGGACGCTTTCGAAGCTCGACATAGACGCTAACAAGCGCGGAGGCCAGGAATGACCATGACTAAAGGGCGCAGCCATGACGGGGCGCTGGACGCCCTCTTATCGATAAAGCGCGAAAACCCTTGCGCCGTCATCCTCGAGCCGGGCGGGACCGCCCGGAATTCTGATAAAGGCGATCTCGATGGGATACGGACGGGGCCGTCGGAGCAGAACGCTGTGCTCATGGCGTCCGGCCTGGCGTTAGGCGGCAAGAGGGTTTTTATATGGGCGCCGCGCTCTCCTCTTTTCGTAGGCCACTCTTATGAGCAAATTCGCGCCTCGGTGGCTATTCCTAATCTGAAAGTAGTGATATTATCTTCGCATGATTGGACGGCTTTAGACCACGACGGCGCCGTGAGGCTGATGTGGGAAGATATGGCGCTCATGAGGGTCATGCCGAACATGGCCGTTCTGGTGCCGTCCGACAGGAACAGCGCGCGCGCTGTCACGCGCGCTCTGGCCGGATACAGCGGGCCGGCATACGTGAGGCTGAGCATGGCTGTTTCGAGGGATATCTACGAAGAGGGCGACGTCAATTTCAGCGTCGGAGGGGCAAGGCTTCTCACTGAAGGCGACGGCGTTACGATAGTGTCGTGCGGGATCATGGTAAAAGAAGCGCTCGAAGCGGCGAAGATTTTGTCGCAGCAGGGGATCAGCGCCGAAGTCATCGACTGCTACAGCATAAAGCCCTTTCCGGAGAGAATGCTCGTGGCGTCGGTCAGAAGAACCGGATGTTGCGTCGTAGCGGAAAAACACACGAACGTGGCTGGATTATACGGGGCGGTCGCGGAGTGTCTGGCCCGGAATTACACAGTCCCGGTACGGAGCGTGGCGATAGTGGACAATTTCGGCCAGAGCGGGACGCCGGAAGAGATAGAGGAATACTACGGCCTGACGCACAGGGAAATAGTCCATAACGTCGTCCAGGCCTGGGCTATGCGCAGGAGGTAAACATGGATATCCGTTTCTCAGGGGTGAGCAAGGTATTTTACCCCGATATAACAGCTCTTGAGGATGTGTATTTGGAAATACCGAAAGGCGAGTTCGTTTACCTGGTCGGGCCTACGGGCTCAGGAAAAACCACCCTCCTCCGCTGCATCACGAGGGAAGTGGCGCCTACGAGGGGGCAGATAACGGTAGGTTCGTTTTCCCTGCGCAAGATCAGCAGGGTGGATCTCTCTATTTTCAGGAGGGACATCGGCATTATTTTCCAGGATTTCTGCCTCCTGCCGCATCTGAACGTCTTTGAGAACGTGGCGTTCGTCCTGGAGGTTCTGGGCGCCCCGTCCAGGGAGGTAAAGGAGCGCACCGGGGAGATACTGGATCAGGTCAACCTCTGGAGAAGGCGTTTTCTTTATCCCCCGCAGCTTTCCGGCGGCGAGCAGCAGCGCGTCGCCGTGGCGAGGGCCATAGTGAACGCGCCTTCCGTCCTCTTAGCGGATGAGCCGACAGGAAACCTTGACCTTCACACTGCCGAGGAGATCATGCAGCTCATAATCTCGATAAACGCGCTCGGGACCACCGTCATAATGGCGACGCACAATCAATATCTTGTGGACGCCTACAGGCAGCGGGTGATCGGGATCAGATCCGGCAGGGTGATAAGGGACGAAAAGAGAGGAAGGTATAACCTGGATGGGGAGCTTTAAGTATACCGTAAGAGACGCCATGCGCCTTGTGATAAGGCATTGGGGCCTCTCGCTCCTTACGATCCTCACCTCGATGTCGGTATTTTATCTTATAGGGGCGAGCGTCCTTCTGGTCTTAAACACGCGGCATATAGTGAATATCATGGAGGGCGAGCTGACTATACAGGCGTTCCTGGCGCCGGAGGCTTCGGCGGATGTCGTGGCGCAGAGGGCGACCTCCCTGTCTCACGTGACGAGGATAACGATAGTCACTCCTGAGATAGCGCTCGGCAGGCTTCAGTCGCGCGTCGAGCCGAGAATGCCCAACGTGCTTGGTTTTCTGACGGAGGACAACCCGCTCCCGTGGAGCATAGAAATATCGGTCGACAGGGCCGACGCCGTCTCGTCGGTAGCGGAGGGGCTGGCGGCGCTCGATGGCGTCTCTGACGTAGTTTACGCGGTAGAGCTCGCTCAAAAGCTCGCTAATTTTTCCCGTTTCGCCGGGCAGTTCTCCGTGGTGATGCTCCTAGTCGCCATTACGGCAAGCGCGGTCGTGCTGTTTAACACAATAAGGATATCGGTCTACTCTAAAGAGGAGGAAATCGGTATAATGCTGATGGTGGGCGCCACGCCGACATTCGTGGCAATGCCATTCGTGCTGCAGGGCATACTGCTTGGAGGAACGGGATCTCTCGGAGCGAGCGTTCTTCTGAGTTTGAGTTATAATGGCATCATGGGCAGGCTTAAAGATCTTTTGCCGTTCCTTCCTTTTCTGGAAAGGGGCATGATCGTCGCTAAGCTTGGAGTTATACTGGTAGGTTCCGGCGCAACGCTGAGCCTCATCGCAAGCCTTCTTGCGGTAGAGGCGTTCACGAGAAGGGCCATGAAGCCCCTTTAGGACAGGATGCTTTTCAGCACCGGCTGACGTTTTTGCGGGAGGAGATATGGTTGATGGATATAAGAAGAAGTTTCCGCGCTCTGGCTTTTATCTTTACGATGACCGCGTTTTCCGGAATGTTCCTGCTGCAGGGATCTCCGGCTCTTGCGTCCCCAGCCCCCCAGAACCTGGGAGACCTTGAGGGGCAGATTAAGGCTCAGGAGCTGCGCTACAAGAAAATGCAGGATCAGATAAAGGAGAGCAATCAAAAACTAAAGGCCGCGAATAAAAAAGAGCAGAAAGTAATAAAAGACATAACTAACCTGAGCGCGGAGATAAGCAAGACGGAGCAGCTCCGCAGCATCGCGGTCCTCAAGAGGAACAAGATTGCCAATAAGATAGAGGAGATACTGTCCGAGATCGATTCCACCTCTGGCAGCATAGAGGAGATGAAACGCCTTCTTCGCAGCAGGGTGGTCGCCATGTACAAATACGGCGGCATCACAGAGTTCAATCTGCTGCTGTCCGCAAGCGGGGTGCAGGACGCGATGTCGACCTCGTACATGCTGAGCAAGATAGCGGAGCAGGACAAGGCGCTGATCGACGATCTTTTCAGCAAAAAAGCGACGCTCGACAAGGCGAAAGCGGAGCTGGTGAAGCAGAAAACAGAGCTAGAGACCCGCGACAAGGAGCTTTTGAAGAGGAAAGAGTCCATAGAGAAAACGACTAAGGAAAGAAACAAGCTCCTGCAGCAGGTGCGCAAGGACAAAGCGCTGTTCCAGGCTGAACAGGAGGAGCTTCTGAGGGCTTCTAAGGAACTTCAGCAAAAGGTTCAGCAGCTGCTGGCGGCAAAGAAAAAGATGCAGCAGCAAAACCGGGGAGCGGCAACGCCTCTTTACTATAAGGGCGGAAGGCTCGCGTGGCCGCTCAGGGGCGCCATAACGAGCCCCTACGGCTCCAGGATCCATCCGGTATTCAAGACGAAGATGACGCATACGGGGCTCGACATAGACGGCAACAAGGGCGATCCTGTGCGCGCGGCCGCGGACGGCGAAATCCTTTACACAGGCTGGCTGCGGGGTTACGGGCAGGTCGTAATAGTCGACCACGGCGGCAGCCTGACTACCGTTTACGCGCACCTGTCAGCCATAGACACGACTGAAAACGCGAAAATCAAAGCGGGCGACATCATAGGCAAGGTAGG
>JAIROA010000121.1 GCA_031257775.1 Synergistaceae bacterium | reverse complement strand
ATCAGGCTCAACCCTCAGCTTCTGCCATACGGTGTTTTCGCTCAAGCCCAGGAACGACGCGACCTGCTTCACTCCGACAAGCCCGTCAGCCGGGAATTGGGGCAAAATCTGGGCGAAGGGCACGGTATTAGGCGGCGGTTCGGCTGTTCCGATACCTTGCGGCGTTTTGTCTCTGTAGAATTAGCAGTAGACGGACAGCACCCCGGGAAGCACGGCAAGCTCTTCCGCCTTGGCATCGCCGGATGTTATCCTTTCGACGAAATTTTCTATTGAGCTTTTTCTGTGGATAAATTCCTTGAGCGAAAACATGCCGATAAGGAGCTTGATTTATGAGCAAACGATACATTTTAGTGGTCACAAACTTATATCCATACCGATGATTTTGGGCCATACACCATTTTTAATTACAGATATGGCTATCAAAGTCCCGATGTGACAATGGAGATGTCTATGTTGTCCAATGATCAAGCTTAATCTATCAGAAGAACATTTTTCTGGTCTTTGTAATAAATCATTATCGGATAAGCTTTCAAGATATTTTTCGATTTTTGTCTTAATATTTCGAAAATAATGCTTCATATCTTCGCATGAGAGATTTTTATTTGTAGAAACTGCTACAAATAGATTATTTAAATCATGTTCATGAAAATCTGGTTCGGTATATATATTTGGATTAATAAACCATTGATCTAACGAATGTAATGTATGATATACATGTTTCCAAATTGGATTTTCATCAAATTCAAAAAACCAACATTCGTCATTTGACACACAGTCAAGTGCATTTTCTAAATTTATCAATGCGCGGCACGTTTGCTCCTTAATAACATTCAAATAAGGATTAAAATCCATGTTTATGACCATTCCTTTCTGCGAAAGACACAAAACGTCATGAAACTTTCGCGCCATTTCCTCTTCGCAGGTTCACCCGAGCTAAACCGCATGTAAGTTCTCAGTCGAGATCGCAACGTCGCTTTCTTGTGATCTCCTCCGGCCTTGCCGATATAAATAACAGTAGTTCCTTCCACCCATTTTTTTTCAAGGCAGTCCACCGACTTGGAACTAGCTACTTGCCTGCGGGGTAACACGGGAGACTCCGGCAAAAATTTGTGCTCAAATCCTTTAGGGACGGAAACAATATAAATGCCGAGAACAGACGGTACCTGAATCACCGACGTTGTTTTTGCGGAGGCCGGCCGTTTGAAAGAGACATATAAAATCTCACTCGCGGATTCGATAGCCCTTAATAAGCGACGCCAGCTTGGCGTCACCTGGAGGCTTTTTCTAAAATAAAGGCGGCCAGCTCATCCGCTATGTCATATTTGACGACTGTCTGCAAGCCAAGCCAGCCTGGAATCCCGTTAGCTTCCAGCACATAAGGCTTGCCGTCGCTGCTCAAAATATCGACGCCCAGATAATCCGCCCCCAGCAGCGCGGAGGCATCCAGCGCTAACCGGCAAAAGGAATCCGGGGGCTGGAATGGCTCCGCCTGGCCGCCGCAGGCGATGTTGGTGCGCCAGTTCGAGGATCTGCGCCGCATGGCGCCGCTCATCCGGCCGCCTATGACGAACAGCCTGTAATCCACGCCTTCATGCGGCAAATACTCCTGCACATAATAAAGATAGTGCCCCATTTCCAGGGCGCGCAACACGCGATGGGCCGTATCCGGGTCGTCTACGCGCACTATACCCTGCCCCTGCGAGCCAAACACGGGCTTAATCACGACAGAGCCCCATTCATGGACTGCCCGCATCGCCTCGTCGTAACTCTCGCTCACGAGCGTACGCGGCACCGGCAGGCCCTCCGCGGCCAATAGCGAAGTGGTATAGTATTTATCCACCGTCCGTTCCAGCGTATCCACGCCGTTCATTACCAGCAAGCCATCCTGCTCCAGGCGATGCAGTACATTCAGCCTGTACGTCACCTGCTCCAAAGACCCTCCAGGCAAATAGCGTATCACTAACGCCCGCAGATCCCGCAACCGCACGGTTTCGCCGGTTGCGGTGACGCCGGCCGCGCCGCCTTCCGGCAGCCGGCAAGTAAGCTTTTTAGGATGTATGACCTGCACCTCGGCGCCCCTGGCCAAGAGTGCCCGCTGAAGCAGCAGCGTCTGTTCGCCTTTCGCGGTGCCTAAAATGCCAATCAGCGGCCCAGCCATATTATATTATGCCGAATGCCGCAGCAGCACCTCTCCCTTGCCGCCACAGAGCGCCTCGCCGCTGTAACGCTCAAAGAAACAATCGGCATCCCAGCCGTCCAGCATCAGCCCCTGCTCCTCTATATAAGAACGCAGCAATTGCCAGAACGGGGGTTGATATGTGCAGTTACGGTAAAACGTCGGAAGCAGCTCATGCCCCTCCCGCATGATGATCGTGCCGCGCACCATTCCGCTGCCGATATGACGCCCGCTGCGCCCCGCCACAAGGATCGTCCCGGCATTCATGCAGTAGCCGGGAAACTCGAGGCAGTCGCCGCGCACGGCAATAAGCCCGCCGCGCATTTTGCTGCCGGTCATCCGCCCGGCATTGCCATTAATGATAATGGCGCCGCCGCGCATCCCCTGCATTTTGCCCCGATAAGCGGCGCCTGCCCAATGCCCGGCATTGCCAAGCACCTGAATCACTCCGCCTGTCATATGGGCGCCCAGCCAGTCCCCGGCGTCGCCGCGTATGATGATCCGGCCGCCCTCCATCTCGGCCCCGGTATGAAACCCGGATGCCCCCTCGATAATCAGCTCGCCGCTTTGCATTCCCTGCCCCAGGCGCTTTACCCTGGCAAAATCGCCGCGTAAAATTAAGCACGCGCCGGATCCGTCTTCCATTTCCCGTATTTCGCCCCGCAAAAACTCCCCGGCCGCGGCCATTTGATTGCCATACAAGAGCGGCAAGGCATAAATCTCCTCAAGGCTCATCCCGGCCAGCAGATCCGGACGCAGCCGCTCCGCCTCTAAAGGCAGTCGGGGCGTCTGCGTCAGGCGCAAATCAATTATCCTCTTCATCAGGCGTCGCCTCCCAGCAACTGATGCAGATGGAAGTGGAACTTGCCCAATTTGCCGCCATAATTGCCGGCAGTGATTTTGCGAATGCCGCCGCAAGCGCAAGCGGCCTCGATTCCGACGCGCATGGCTTGTCCCACCAGAGCTTCGTTTAAGCCGTCGATGACGATTTCCAGCACGGCGTTGTCGCCTTCCAGCAGTTCGCTGCCAGTCACGCGGCTGCGGATCGTCGGGCAATACAGTATGTTAGTGGATGCCTTGAGGAACTTATAGCGCGAACCCACCTGACTGCCGCTTCGCACCATGCCGCCCGGGAAGGGGAGAGCTACGCCGCGCAGATGACGTATGGCATCCACAGCCGCTTCGGCCGCCGCCAGCGTAACGGCATGGCTCGGCCCCACCATCAGAAAATTGCCGCCGCCCACGCCTCTTGTCATCGAAAACGTTTCCTCGATCAAAAACTCGCCGTCCATCACTGGCAGCCGCCAGTAACGGATATTGCCGATCACCTTGCTGGCCTGATAGCCATCGCCAAAGAAGCGCAGCTTGCTCCCTATTTCAAATTTGCTGATATCCGCGCTGTCCTCTGGGATTTCAGGCAACGCTCCTGAAAAACAGGCCGACCCGACCGTAGTCATGAGCGCCTGGCCGACCCTGTTGAGCAGCGTGCCGGCCAATCCGTCCGCTGAGTTAGCGAAAAACAGGCAGTCATAACCCGGCCGGCCGTCCGGAGTGGCGGGGCTTGCGCCCTCGACGTCCGCCTCAATGCCGCATCCGATCACCGACGTGGCAAAACCGGTAATGGCCTGCGCGGCAACGAGAGCCCAGCGGTCACTGGGCGCCGTAACGGTCAGGCGGCAGCCGCGCATTCCGAAGGCTTCAGCGAAAGTATCCTCTATTATTACGCCGTTTATTTGCATGCGATTACCTCCGGTCTGGGTATATATTCTTCCTGCACTGGAAAATTGGCCAGGGTAATCGAATAGTAGCGGTGGAACTCATCCACAAGGTCATCGGGAAGAACCGCGCCGCAGTCGGGCTCGACGAGCAGACGGCGGCCCTGCGGGCTCTTTATGGCCTTGCCGTCGCGCACTACTAAAGCTCCGTCTTTAAACACATACGCCGGCTCGCGGAACATCCGTTCCTTGTCCTCCTGGATACGATAGGCGGCTATGTCCCCGCAGGAACCGGCGCGCAAATTGCCCCTTTGAGGCAGGCCGAGCGTTTTAGCGGGGGCGGATCGGGTAATTATGGCGATCTCCTCGAGAGTGTACTCGCGCGCAAGCTGTGCCAGCACGGTATATTTCCCTACGCGCGGATTCAGCGCTTCCATCTGCGAGGCGCGGTAATCGCGGTCCATGAGCAGGCGGATGATCTGCGGGTAAGCGGAAAACGGCCCAGCGTTGGGATGATCGGTCGTCAGTATTATCTGCCAGGCGTTTTTGACTAACAGCAGCAATTCCAGGCCGACGCACCACTGAATGGCGTTGACGAGCGACTTCGGCTTATATTGCAGCGGCACGACCCCTGCGCCGGACTCCATCTCGACATCGTTGTTTATCCATTTATGGCCCGTCACCACATGCAGACGGTATTGCATGGGAGCGTCCGCGGTCATCGTAGTCGCCGGGCCGAAAACCATCTGCCCCACATCGAACGTGACGTTGGGATGCCCGTTGATATAATCGGCTAATTCCGAGGCCGCCGACTTGAGTGTGCCTTTTTTGCTCTGTCCGTAAGCGTGAAACTGCAAGTGCGTCAGATGAAAAGGCAGGCCGTCGAGCGCCCTCATGGTTTCCAAGGTGGTTATGTAGTTTCCGGCCTCGCCCAGATGGTTGCAGTGCAAATGCATTCCGTGCGGCAGCCCCAGACCGCGTATCGTCTCGGCCAGGCCTGTCATAATCTGCCGGGGCGTCACGCCGAAAGGAGGCACAGGCGTATCGAGATCCTGAATGCCCTGCGCCCATTTCCAGCTTTCCACCCCGCCCGGGTTGACCACCTTGACCGCGTAACCCTTCGTCGTGGTCAGCAGCCATGAAACCAGATCGCGCAGCCGCTCCTTGCGGGAAACGGGATCCTGTTCAGCGAGTATCTGCATGATCATGTAATTGTTGCCCATGAGCGTGTAAGTGCCGGTGTCGATAATCGGCACGTCAAGCAGCTCCTCATGGGCGTGGCGGGCTTCCAGAGGCGGGACGGCGGCCTCGAACACAGTGGTGTAGCCCTGCCCGGCGTATTCATAGCCCGTGTAGAAGCTGGTTGGCACCGTAAAGCCGGTGCCTGCGCGGGTCGTGTCCGTATGGGGCTTAAAATGGTCGTAATGGTCTTCAGGGCACATGCTGCGCGCGCTATTGACTTTCGTTCCGGCGATGTGGCTGTGAATATCCACTCCTCCCGCCATTACGGCGCATCCGGAGGCATCGACGATGTCGCATGGCGCGGCGTCGCTTGGAGGATCGCAGATTTTGCCGTCATCGCCCACGCAAATGGTTCCGGCTTGCCCGCTCAGCCCCTGGAGCGGGTCATAAACGCCGCCGTTAATGATCTTTAGCATTAAGCACCCGCTCCTTTATGTTTTGCAAAACTTCCAGATCCGTGGGCCACTCGCAGTCGATAATTTTGCGCAGACGGATGGGCACGTTGTCCATGCGGTAATAAGTGCCGGCAGCGCTCAGGCCCGACGTGGCTACGGGAATGACCACATTGGCCCACTCCGTTGTCAGCGAATTGACGGGATCCAGCACGATAGTCGGGATTTTTTTCAGCGCGTCGACCGCCGTATACGGCAGATGGGCAGCGGGGTCTGTAGCTACGATGATCGCCGCGTCCACATCGCCCCGGTTGAGCATATCGATAACGCTGAATTCCCCGGGATTGAAGCGAGGATAGCCGCGATTAAAGCTGATTGCCAGCGGATAGCCCGTCTGCCACACGAACACCTGGTTGTTGCCGTTCACATTGGCGTGCCCGCGCATGGGCATGGCATAGACGCGCGTATAGCGATTGCAGTCGCTGACGAGGCGGATCAACTGTTCCACGTTCAGATCCTTGCCCTGGCTTTGGGTCAAGCCGATGCCGAAGAAAACCACGCAGTATTTGCACTGCTTGATCAGTTCCACCAGTTCCCGCCACCTGGCCAGCGGAACGCCCCCGACAAGGCTGTCGTCTGTAAGCGTCGGCAGCGGCATTTCGAGGACAAGCGCCCTCAGCACGGTGGCGATTTCATAATCGCTGCCCGGAGTTACCTGAAAGAATAAATCGGCGTTTTTAGAGCTGGGGGTAGGCCTCACATCCACAACGGCCATCTTGCGGTCCTTGCGCCCCAGCGGGGTGTACATGCCTTTGGCCTGAACAGAGTAACGGCTGAAATGACGCATATGGCTCTCCATGGGATTGGCGCCCCAGAACACGACCAGATCGGCGCGATTTTTAGCCTCGCCCAGCGTGCAGGTTGGCAAACCGACATGCTGCCGGGCCAGGACGCCCGGCCCGTGGCAATAGCTGGAGCAATTATCGAGGCCGCCGCGCAAAATTTCCGCAAGCTCCACCCCAACGCGGTTCGCTTCGGCCACGGTGCTGCTGAAGCCGTAGACAAGCGGCGACCTGGCCTGAGCCAGCATCCGCGCTGAGGCGTCATAGGCCTCTTCCAGCGTGGCGCGCTCGCCATAAACGCGGCACTCCGGTTTATCGTTATCGCCGTGAAGCGCTTTATTGCGCCCGATGCCGCAGACATTTTTGACGTCGATCACTTTATTGTTTTCCACATGCATCTCTAAATCGTCGCACAGCGCGCCGCAAAACGTACAAACGATATCTTTATGGATAGTTACCGGCATGGTATCCTTCCCTTCTCGTTAACTGGCATCATGCGTCCAGCGTTTCTATTTCCACATTAAAGCCTTTATAGCTCGGCACGCCGGTGCCATAGGTCTGCTCGCCGATCAGCGCGTTCGCGGTCGGCCCCAGGGGCAAAAAGAACACGCCATCTGGCCCTTCGGAGAAGCGGCACGTGACAAGCGCCTGTCCTGAATCGCTGCTGAGCTTGACCTGCTGCCCCTCTTTCAGCCCAAGTTCCTCATAATCGCGAGGACTGAGCGTAAGCGTGGCGGTTTCGGCAACGTACTCGGCGGAGAGCTTGCCCTTCTCCATTGCGGCACCCTGTCTGGCGGTGCGTACTGTAATCAAAAAACCTTGCTTTGCAGGCACACTTTATACCTCCTCTGCAGTTGCCAGGTTATACAGATTATTTTCGCAGATTCCGCTTTTATTCTTTTGCTGTCGAGATATTACCTCACATGATAACCCCGTTTGTCAATACCTTCATGCGTCAGGTTACCGACGTGAAACTGAGTGGCAAACATGCCTATCAGGTTGCCTCAGAGGGCAGCCATTGATGGTTTTAGACCATAGGCGCCCCTGACTGGCTATATTGGCTCTGGCGCCCCTAGCGCCGATTTTTCTATTCCTCTGCGCGGGCTATCGCTACGCCCGTTTTCGTAGCGCCTGAGCAATTAATTATGGTCTGGACGGATCTCACGCGTCCCTTCGTGAATCGCCTTTTTGAATGACTCCAGTATAAGGGGGTATCTCGGGCCGGCCCTGAACGTGAAGTCGCCGCGTATGACGGCTACGTTCCCGGATTGGGCGGCCCGTACGTTTTTTAGCTTTTCCCATTGAGCGAATATCGATTCCGTATCGACATTCGTCATGCCGTGGTCTCCTACCAGCTCGATTATTAAGTCCGGATCGATGCGGATAAGGCCCTCCATCGATATGCTGGCGTATGGCAGGTCGTCCGGATAGGCGTTCGCGGCCGCTGACCGCTTGAGGAGGTCGTCGTAAAACGAGCGCCTTCCGGCCACGTAAATTTTTTTAAAGGACGCGTCGTCGGCATCCCTGCCCACGACGATCAGCACGCGCTGTTTTTTGCCGCCTCCAGCTTTCATGGAAAGGCCGTCCACGACGCTTCGGAGTTGGTCAGCGCGTTTTTTAGCGGCGTCCGGTATGCCGCAAGCCTCGCCTACCTCGAGCATCGAATTGCAGATCTCATCGAAGCTGTCCTGATAAACGACAGTGACGGGATAGCCCAGTGCTTCTATCTGGCCCCGCAGATAACCGTTCATGCTTGAAATTATGACGATATCCGGGTTCATCGCGACTAGGGCTTCCAGGTTCACGTGCATCATGTCGCCGAGGTTCGGCTTTGATTTCGCTTCCGGCGGCCAGGTGCAATACTCTGTGACGCCGATTACCTTTTCCCCAAGCCCCAGGTCGAAGAGTATCTCAGTCGCGGACGGGGCAAGGGACAATATCCTCTGCGGCGCGGCAAGGGCAGCGCGGTTTATGTTTGTCAGAAAAGTCAGGGCGATAAAAACTATAAGGCGTTTTGAAAAATTGCGCTTAATGGCGATCACTCCCGTCAAATGCGTTCATATTGGCAACCTCGCGCCTTATGCCATGATAAGGCTTTTCTCGGGCTTACGCTTCGCGCCCTTCCTGTGCCGAGACCCGGCAATCATTTCTGTTCAAGCTGCGCCTATTGCTCTATAAGGTATACTCGCATAATCTCTTCCCCCTATGCCGCGCCGTAACTGGATTAATCTTATCATAAAGCCATACGGATTTTCCAGTTCTGATGCGCGCGCTGATTTCGTCATTATTTTTATTGAGTTGTTGGGCGCTCATACGTCCCTGTTCTTTATTCATCTTCTTTAAGTTCTTCCAACATTCTGTCAAAGTCAGACTTGAACAGTCTGTCTTGGACTATCCGATATTTTTCATATTCGGTTTCCGCGTGTAGTTTTGCTCGCTCGTGGGATATTTTCCCAGGCCCCGTTAGAATTTCATTGCCGTTGAACTCCAAAAAGCCGTCAAGCCGTTCCGCCCAATCTTCCATCGACATCGGGATTTTTCGCTCCGTTTGCAGTTCAGCGAAGTCCAGATATACGGTAACGATACGCTCAAGATAATTCATTTCCTGTTCATTCAGGTAATTTTTAGCGATTATGACGTCTGCTTTGATTATCTTGCCGTTAGGCGCGGTTTCCCACGTCGTAAGCCCCATGTGTTTCTTTTCGGCGTCCGCGCGTTCGACGATGAGTTCAGCGGCGGTGTGCCTGTGAACGGCGTAATGGAGTTTGTTTTGTACCAGTTTGAAAAAGTCCTGCGTCGTTTTCGCGTCTTTGTCGTAGTCAAACGCCGTCGCGTAAATATCGGTCACTTTTTGGTAAAACTTGCGCTCCGATAGACGAATCTCGCGAATACGTTGCAGCTGCCGCTCAAAATACTCATCCGTGAATATATGGCCTTTTTTCAGGCGTTCAACGTCCATTGTCCACCCTTGAATGGTATAGTCTTTGACTATCTGCCCCGCCCATTTGCGGAACCGGACGGCGCGATCGTTGTTCACCTTGAAGCCCACGGCGATAATCATTTGAAGATTGTAGTGGTTTGTTTCATAGTCTTTGCCGTCCGCGGCAGTTATAAAGTATTTCTTTATAACTGAATCGGGCGACAATTCGCCGTCGTCGAGTATCTTCCTGATATGCTGGCCGATATTTTGAACGCTGACGTCATATAACGCCGCCATCATCTTCTGCGTCAGCCAGATGTTTTCGTCCTGATAGCGCATTTCAAAGCTGTCCGCGCTGTCGCCGGCGGACGCGACGAAAGTGAGATACTCTGCGGCCGAACTGCGGATATTAGGGAGGTTTTTTTTCTTACTCACGCGTCTATCTCCAATATAGTTTCGATTTCAGCCAAGATACGGTCAATATCAGCGTTCAAGCTGGCGCGTTTCTCCTTATCAAGGATGGAGGCATATTCTATCCCTTGCTGCATTCCCTCCCCGAGAGAGTGCCGGTTATCTTTTGCCTCGATGATGGCGATTGGCAGGTTTCTCTTGTAATAAAGGACGTAGTCGGCTTTCTTCCGTTTCCCGCGCGTTGTGATATTCCCGCGCACAATAACGCGGCCATCAGTAAAGTTATACTCCATTCTGATTCGTGCTTCATCCCACCGCGCAATTCAGCAGAAATTTCCGCAGTTTTCCGTATACTTCCTCAACGTCAAGAGGCTTGCCTATGTGATCGTTCATGCCGGCCGCGAGGCATTGCTCGACATCCTCCCGGAAGACGTTGGCCGTCATTGCCACGATGGGAACTGTCTTGGCCTTCGCCGCATCGAGCGCCCTGATGCGGCGGGCTGCCTCGTAGCCGTCCATTTCAGGCATCTGTATGTCCATGAATATGAGATCGTATCTATCTGGGTTTTCCTTGAACATCCGGAGCGCCTCCACGCCGTTCTCGGCGCAGTCTATCCCTATGGACGTCTCTTCGAGGAACGACATCACGATCTCCCTGTTGATCTCAATGTCCTCGGCAAGCAATATCCTGTACCCAGTGAAATCCGGCGCCGCGCCTGCCTCCCCGTTCCCATTCCGCCGCGTCAGGCTGCTCGTGCCAAGGCATTCGCTGACCGTGTCGACGATGACGGAAGGGAACAGGGGCTTGCTGAGGAACTTAGTGATTCCGGCATCCCTCGCGTCTTCCTCTATGGCGCTCCATTCTCCGGCGGAGATCATGATCACGGCGCTCTTTCCGCCTCGATCCCTTATCTTGCGCGCGAGATCCGTTCCGCTCATATCGGGCAGATGAAAGTCCACGAAATATATATCGTAGCCCCCGTTCCTCTCTATCGCCAGAGCCGCCTCTTCGCCGGAGGCCGCGGTGTCGCAGACGATATTGTGGGAGAGCATGATCTCGCTGATGTAATCCAGCGTCTCGCGGCTGTCATCCACGGCAAGTACGCGCGCGTTGCCCCAGCTCGCGCCCTCGCGCAGAAGGGATGCGGGCTCGTCCTCGCCTTGCAGCAACTGCGCCGTGAATGTGAACGTAGCGCCCTGTCCCAGTTCCGAATCTATCCATATGGATCCGCCCATCATCTCGACGATGCGCTTTGAGATCGCGAGCCCAAGGCCGGTGCCGCCGAATCTGCGGGATATCCTTTTGTCCGCTTGCTCGAAGGACGTAAAGAGGCTTGCCTGCTGCTCTTTGGATATCCCTATTCCCGTGTCGCTCACCTCGACCTCTACGGTGCAGATTCCGTTTTCCCCGTTCGCCAGGCGCGCGCCGAGGCGTATGATCCCCTTCTCCGGCGTGAACTTCACGGAGTTCGAGAGCAGATTCGTTATCACTTGCGCCAGGCGCTGATCGTCGCCGATGAGCCTGCGGGGAATGTTTTTATCCAGGCGGACGGATAGTATCTGATTTTTCTCGCTGACGCGGAAGTTTATGACGCTTACCACCTTTTGAAGCATCTTCTCGAAGTCAAAATCCGCAAAAGAGAGCTCGAATTTATTGGCCTCTATCTTCGACATGTCGAGGATGTCGTTGATTATCCCGAGCAGATGCGTCGACGCGTCTCCTATCTTGCCCAGGCAGTAGTCTTTTCTCTCCATGTCGTTCGTTGATTTGGCCACAGTGCTCATCCCTATTATCGCGTTCATCGGAGTGCGTATCTCGTGGCTCATGTTGGCCAGAAATTCGCTTTTGGCCCGGTTTGCCATCTCCGCGTCTTCCTTTGCCCTTGTGAGCTGGCTAACGTCGCTCATGACGAGCATTACGCACCCGTCGTCGCCCGGAGCGCTTGCGATCCGCCGCAGTTCGAGCGCGTAGTTGAATCTGATCCCGGCATTGTCCAGGAGCGTCACGCCGGCCCGATAAGGCTCGGCATTTTCCGAAAGGGCCGGCAGAGCGTCTCCTATGCCCATACCGCCAAACGGGTCCCCTTGGGCTATTGCTGATCTATGCCGTGCCAGCAGCTGCTGCATCGCGCCGTTTTGATAAATGAGCTTGCCCGATCCGTCCATTATCGCAAGCGCTCCGGGCAGGACGTTGAGGTATGAGCAGAAGACGTCGAGCGTCGAATTGATCCCCTCCATGATGGTGTTATAGCCGCCAAGATGAGCCGAGGCATCAGCCCTCTTGTTCAGATAGCCGATCCTTGCGGCATGAGTGAGGTGCGCGATGTCCCTTATGACGCGCATTATCGAGTCTGACATGTTCGAGAAAGCAGAGTAGAGGGTGCCGATCTCGTCAGACCGCTCGACGACGCGCAGCGAGGCATATTCGTCAAACTGCCCCAGCCCTATCCGGCAGGCTTCTTCCGTGATCGACTGCAGAGGGAACATGAGTATCCTCTGCATGAAGAACGATATGGCGATGGCAAAAAGCACGAGCGCCGCCGCTGTCACAAAAATGCTCGTGAATACCGCGTTCTGCACGATGTCCATGAAATCCATCCTCGGCGCCATTATGCCGATGGACCAGCGGGTACCTCTGATTGGGGAGTAGCTTATGAACTCGCCGCCCGGGGTTATAGATATCTGAGCGGAACCAGTCTGGCCTTCCTTCATGATCTGAATGACGTTCCGCGTATTTTCGCTGTCGCCGAGGCTACTAGTTATGGATTCCATGCCATACACCTTGCCCTGGTCGTTGTGCGCCATGATTTTGCCTTCCTGATTTATTATGAAGGCGCTTCCGCTGGCGCCGATGTCTATATTGCCGATGACGTCGCTCAGCACGTCATACCTGTAGCTTCCTACGAGATAATATGACACGTAACGCCCTTCGGAATGCTCAGGCCCGATCTCGCTGTACACGGGGATGCCCATCACGATCTCGAGCCCGCTGTATCCGACGGACGTATCCTCTATGACAAGGTTTTCCGTTTCGGCTATTAGATGAAACAGGCTTGTCCCAAGGATGCTGCGCGGGGACTCCTCGCTGCCGGTCAGAAGATGGCCGTCCGTCTCGTAAAGGCCCAGCCAGACGAATTCTATCCCGGACATCACGTTGCTGAGGACGGCCTGTTTGTCGCGCGCCGGTGATTCAACGGAACTTAATATGCTGTCGTCCCTGATAGTGAGAAAACGATCCGCCATCATGTGCATGTTGGCCTCGACGCTCTTGGCGGCTGTCTTGGCCACAGGCTGTAGTATGTTGAGGAGTATGGCGTCCGCAAGGTTGTTCATGAAGAAGGTCATAAGCCACACGAGCCCGACCGCAAGCGCGATTGTCGATAGCAGCGTGATGGAAAGTATTTTAAGAGTGATGCTTCTGTTTATTTTTATTTTCAAAAAAATCAATTCTTCCCTTAAAGAGCGGGCACGAGCGCAACCCGCTTATCCCCTGTTTTGGCCCTGGCAATGACCGCTTCAGCAAGCGCTATGAACGAATAGTATGAGTGTGTGGCCCCCGATATGGCATCGATCCCATCTACGTTCTGCCTGTTGATCAGCTCAAATACATAGCCTCGGGTGTACTGGTTGGGGTATGTGCCGTCTGTCTCGTTCATCTTGCGCATATATTCCATATCCCAGGACTTTATAAAACCGCTCGCGTTTTTCGCGTCGTATTCAGCGGTTACTATCCTGCCGTTTTTTACGTATATCGACAGGAATTCCTTCCACCCGTTGTCGTATTCAGCGGACTCCGCGGTATAGTAGCCGTCCTTCATGATGCCCGGCGGCGACGCCGGGGTGAGGTTATTCGCTATCGCCGCAAGGAAGGCGACTATAATAAAAAGAAAGGCATACAATATCTTCATACGGCGGCCTCCTAATTTATTGTCATAGGCCCGAAGGTAAATGGCTAAACCCCGGCGCGGACATTCCAGGATGGCAAAACGCGTTTATGCCATGCAATCAGCGCTTCACTGAATATCTATTTCCGTGCCAACGCCCCGCTCAAGCGCGTTTTTATATATCTGATACGCCGCGACCACGTCCAGGACAGCATAACCGACCGTTTTAAGGACAGTGATCTCTTTTTCGCCGCCGCGGCCCGCCAGTTTTCCCGCAAGAACGTCCCCGATTTCCCCGGCGATGTTTTTTATGTCATACGCGCCGGACGAGGCGGGAATCAAAAAATCGCCGGCTTCCGCTAGCACGGCCTCGCTGTTATCGACGAAAACCCGCGCCCTGTTAAGCAGGGCCTCGTCCAATTCGCGCGCCTCCGGAGTGAAAGAACCGACCGCGTTGACGTGCGCTCCGGGAGCGACTCTGCTTCCGTCAAACACAGGCTCTTTTGAGGTCGTTGCCGTAGTTATGATGTCAGCGCCGTCGATTGCCGCATCCGGCGATTTAGCCGCCGCGAGCTTTGCGCCGTATTTTTCGGCTATGGCTTTATTGTCCTCGATAAATGGCACGATGCGGCATTCCAGAGAGTCGTAAACACGGACTTCCTTTACCGGGCGGACGCAGAGGATGGCTTCCAGCTGCGAGGGGGCCTGGCCGCCGGTGCCAAAAAGCGCCGCTACGGACGACGTTTTTCTGGCTAAAATATCAGTAGCCGCGCCTGAAATGGCGCCGGTGCGGATGCGCGTCACCTCCGAGCCGTTTATGAGCGCCGCAACCTCACCGGTTTCCGGGTCGGTCAAGAGAACCTGAGCCGGCACGACAGGCAGGCCCTTGTCGCGGTTTCCCGGAAAGACGGAAACGATCTTGATGCCGGCCCTGCCGATGTCCCCCTTAACGTAAGCCGGCATAAAAAGCACCGTCCCTCTGCCGGGCATTTCGAACCCCGAACGGACCGGCACTTCTGTAGCGCCCGCCGAATGCAATAAAAAAGCTCTTTTATCGGCTTCGATTGCTTCCTTCATCGGCAATAGTTTTTTAACTTCTGACGCGTTAAGGAGCAGCATTGGCATCGCCTCTTTTCAGGCTTTGAATTACTCTACACATTTCCGATGATATCATATGCCTTCAAAACGCGCTATCCGCCTTATCATTGGGTATTTTCCGATATGCCGGATCAAGACGGCGAATGCGCTTGGCTCAAGAAGATGACGCCAGCGATGGGCCTCTGAGGAGCGAAGAAACCACAGTTGCGCGACGAGGCATGGTTTATGAAAATGTTATAGAATCAGAAAAGCGCCTTTACTTTTCCAACAAAGGATAATAAAATCATAGAACACTCCCCAGGCATGCTTATGTGAAAAGACTATAAAGTATCCGAAACAGCCTGTTGGGAGGTTTTTAAATCTGGAGGTGGTAGTATGAAAAAGTTCATTCTGTTCCTTGCGCTCGTTTCCGTCCTAATCGCGTCCGCCGTGTTTGCGGCCGAACCGATTAAAGTAGGCTATCTTGCCGGCCTCACTGGAGAGTTTGCCCCTTACGGGATCGCTGAGAGCAACGCCGCCAAGATGGCGTTTGACGAGATCAACAAGGCCGGCGGCATCCTCGGCCGTCCGCTCGAACTCGTCGTCTACGACACGAAGTCACGCCCTGAGGACGCGGTGAACGCCGTCCGGCGCATGATCGAGAGCGACAAGGTCTGCCTCATAATGGGGGCAAATACCAGCAGCATCAACCTTGCCACCGCGCCTTTGGTCGATAGGGCGAAAATCCCGCAGATCGGGACTGCCACGACGAACCCGCTCGTCACTGTTGACGAAAAGGGCAAGCTCCGTCCCTACTCCTTCCGCATCTGCTTTACCGATCCTTACCAGGGGACAATCGCGGCTGAATTCGCGAAAAACACGCTGAAAAAGGACAAGGCCGCGATCCTTCATAACGTAGGTTCCGACTACGCCCAGGGGCTGCGCGAGTTCTTCATCGAGAACTACAAGAAGCTCGGCGGGCAGATCGTGACGGACGAGGGCTACCGCGACGCGGACGTCGACTTCCGCGCCCAGCTCGCGCTCGTGCAGAGGAGCGGCGCTAATGTCCTCTTCCTCCCGGGGCTCGGCAGGGATATGGCGCTCATCATCAAACAGGCCAGGGAACTCGGGCTGACGGATATTGACATCGTCGGCGGGGACGGGTACGGAGAGTTCATGAACGACATCGCGGGCAATTCGATGGTCGGCACGTACTGGATCACTCACACGAACATGGATGACCCGGACATGGCCCCTGTGTTCAAGCGCTACGAGGAGACGTTCAAGGAAGAGGCGAAGGAATTCGGCAACGTGACGCTGGCTTACGACCTGGCATACTGGTCCGCGGACGCGATAGGGCGCGCGGGCTCGACGGACGGCGCGGCTATCGCGAAAGCCCTGGAGGAGACTAAGGATCTCAAACTCAAGCACTTCACCCTCACGATGGATCCGGCTACCCACAACCCGCACAACAAGCCGGGAATCATTCTCAAAATCGGCGACGACAACCGCTCGCATTACTTCATGACGGTTGAACCGAAGTAATTTCGATTCTAATCAAACGCGCCATAATTTGATTTAGAATCGAATTAGCGCAACATTCGCAAGCACAGGCAAGCGAAAAATTTTGCCACTGAGTCATATTTTTATCGCGGGGGCTTTTGCCCGTTTCGGCCCCCGCGGGCATGTTTTTTGAGATGCTAATTTGAGCTTGAGGTGATGTGATGAATACTCTTTCTCAGCAGATCATAAACGGATTGTCGATCGGCTCGGTTTACGCGCTTATAGCGGTTGGCTACTCTCTTGTATACTCGATCCTGCTCTTCTCTAACTTCGCTCATGGAGGTTTTCTCGTAATCGGCGGCTACATCTGCTATTACGCCCTTATAAAGGCAAACGTCAATATATGGGCCGCGTCAGCGGCGGCGCTTGCCGGCGCCGGGCTCTGCGCCGTTCTCGTGGAGCGGCTCGCGTACAGGCCGATAAGGGAGCGCACGTCCATAACGCTGTATATGCTGATCGCGTCAATGGGCATGAGCATAGTGATAGAGAACCTTTTCGTCGTGACGGTCGGCGGGCGGTACAAGGCGCTGCCGGAGGTAATCCCCATGAAGCCGGTCAGCGTCTTTGGCCTTGCCACGACCAGCGCCTTTGACATTCTCTCGCTCGTGACGGCTGTGGTATTTCTCATCGGCCTGCAGCTCTTTCTGTCAAAGACAAAGTGGGGGCTCGCGATAAGGGCAGCCTCGTACAACCTGAGAGTCACCGGCCTCATGGGCGTCAACGTAAACCGCCTCATAGCGATAGTCTTTTTCGTGGCGGGGATGCTTGCCGGCGTGGGCGGGATATTCCTCTCCGCCAGGTACACGCTCTATCCGCAGCTTGGCGGCATCACGACGAAAGCGTTCGTGGCGGCCGTGATCGGCGGGCTCGGATCGCTTCCCGGCGCTGTTGTGGGGAGCCTCATACTAGGCCTTGCCGAGATGCTGACGACGGGATTTTTGTCTAGCCAGTATCGCGACCTGATAGTGTTCTTCCTTCTGATAGTGACCCTCATAGTGCGCCCGGCCGGCCTCTTTGGCAGATCCATCGGGGAGAAGGTGTAGCTATGGGAAGTTACGCCGCCGGGATCATAACGCTTTTGGCGATAAACTGCATAGCCGCGATGGGCGTCTCGCTGTTTACAGGTTTTACAGGGATATTCACGCTGGGACACGCCGGCTATATGGCAATAGGCGCGTACACGGCGGCAATACTTACCGTCAGGTACGAGGTTTACTGGCTCTTCGCCATATTCGGCGGAGGGCTTGCGGGCATGGCGATAGCCTACCTCATAGGCCTTCCGACGCTGCGGCTCATCGGCGACTACTACACGATCGCGTCGCTGGGTCTGGGGGAGGCGATACGGCTCGTCATCGAAAACTGGAACAGCATGACGCGCGGCGCGAGGGGTTTCCCTGGCATCGATAATTTCGCGACGCTTCCGGCAGTGCTTGGCATCACAGCCGTAATGGCAGTCGCGATGTTCTTCATCATCAACAGCAACTTTGGGAGGGCTTTCAAGGCATGCCGCGATGACGACGTGGCTGCGCTGCTTTTAGGCTTTCATACCTCGCGCTACAGGGTACTCAGCCTCGCTATCTCCGGCTTCTACTGCGGCGTGTCCGGTGCCCTCTTTGGAGGGTTCATGGGGTTCATCCAGCCCGTGATGTTCGACATGGCGAAATCCACGGAGCTTGTCTCTATAGTGGTCTTCGGCGGGCTTGGCTCTATGAGCGGCTGTCTTTTAGGCACAGGCATCCTGACGCTCGTGACGGAGGTATTTCGCCCTATATCCCAGTACCGTATGCTCATATACGGCATTGTGCTGGTGCTGGTGATGGTTCTTCGCCCGGAGGGGCTGCTCGGCACGAGCGAGCTTAGCCCGGCCTACATAAAACGCCTGCTCGGCAAGGCAGCCGCGGCGGGAAAAGCGGCAAGCGGGGAGGCTGATCCGAGATGAACGCGGAAA
>JAIROA010000023.1 GCA_031257775.1 Synergistaceae bacterium | reverse complement strand
CTTCTTTCAAACCAACCGTTTGCTTGGCGGCTGTTACATATTGATTGCCAGGGCCGAATATTTTGTAAACTTTGGGAACGCTTTCCGTACCGTAGGCCATCGCACCGATAGCCTGCACCCCATGCAGGTGCGCTAGCCAGGCTGCGCTACATCCCGAAAGCAGTGGTATTGTACCGCCCTTCCCCGCATTGGTCAATAAGCGCATCCAAATTTTATATCAAGCCTCTCTATGGACTTTTTATAACGAATTTGTTATAATGAGTGTGTGATGTAAAGAAAGGGCGTTTCTAATGTTTGAGGTAGATTTTTACGAGGAATGATTGACATGGCAAGCAAGAGTTTCCGTGATTTTTATAATGACGATCAAAACGTGTCACCGGCAGAACGCGCCAAAATTGAGTTTGAAGTTGAGCTTATCGGGAAACTGATTGAAGCGAGGGAAGCAAAAGGCATGACACAGGAACAATTGGCAGAAGTGGCAGGTGTCAAGCAATCAGCAGTGGCGCGACTGGAAAGCCTGAAAGCCACTCCACAGATTGACACGCTTTTTAAAATGCTTACGCCGATAGGCTACAAACTTACTATAGTTCCGTTCGACGATAGCGTACATTCTGTTTAAGGAAACGCTGATTAATTCGCCTAAACGACATTCAACGTTTAAGAGCCCAGTTGTTGCAAGGGTTGAAATCTTCACCCTTTAGGCCCCTAACGATAAATCAGCCTTTCCTTAAATTAAGCGGACACGCGACTACCACATTTTAGTTGTATGGGGAGTCAGGCCATAGATCAGGAGGTTATTTCACTATGAATTTCAGCCGCTTAAACCTAAGACCGATAGCGCTTTTAGCCGCTACGGCGCTCCTGTCCCTTCTCATCCGCGGGACGCTTTACGCGGGGGAGACAGACCTGAAGCTGCCCCCTCTCAAGGATCAGCCTGATGGCTTTGCGGGACTTAAGTGGGGAGACAGTGCCGATAAGCTTGCCGATCAGGGGCTCCTGTTCGGCGAGGGCAGCTCCGAGCAGTACGTCGTGCCGGGCGATGGCCGGACGTGGGAGGGGTTCGAGATAGACGAAATGAAATTCTCTTTCAAAAAAAACCAGCTCGTGATGGTACGTCTGTCATTCGCCGAATCGGCAAAGCCGGACAGCATAAAGGAATACGCGATGAAGAAATACGATAAGCCATCGCTGGAGAACAAAAGAGACGGCGTCACGTCATACGTGTGGAACGACGACGTCTTCGGCGTCATACTCCGGATACGCCCGCAAAGCGTCCCTGAACTGAGCCTGATGAACCATGAACTCGCGCTGGCGCTTTCGTTTTGATATGCGCTCAAGCGGGCGAATTGATCATCGCGGGAGGCAATGTATCATGGAAATCCTGACTCGCGAAAACATAAACAGAACGATCGCGCTGGCGCTCGCGGCGCTCATCATCGCGTTGTCTCCGTACGCGCTATTTGCCGCAAGCAAGAAAAAAGAGCCGCAGGCCATCCCGCCCTATAGGGCATCAGGGCCCATACCAGGCACGTCGCTCTTGTACGACAGGCTATTCATCACCGAAGACGGCACAGTCAGCGTAAACATACGCAATCCGGAAAAGAGCGGCGTCCGCTTCCGTGCCACGTTCAGCTTTTTTTCCGCGAAAAATGACTTCCTGACCGGCTTTATGGTCGAGGGCACGGCCACGGCAAGCGCCACGGCAAGCTACTCGCTGAAACTCCCAGACCATCAGAAATTAAAAAACGTCTCGTATATGACGGTTCTGGGAAGATCAGGACGCTCAAGCGGCGATGGCTGGGAATAAGGCGGGGCAATTTGGCGGGAAAATAGCCGCGCTTCTGGGGATTTTCTTTGGCATCGGCTTCATGACCGGATTTTTCACAGGCTACGGATACAGACCCGCGGTAATGGCGAGAAGCGGCACGGCCGTCGCGGAAAGCCCTAGCTGGCTTGCGCCGGACGGGCCGGCATCGGCATCGCCGGATATCAGCCCCTGGGCGCCGGAAACGCCTGACAGCCAGGAAGATCGGGACGGAGAAGGGGGCGAGAGCGGCGAAAATTCGCTGTTTGACGCCGGGCTGACGCTTGAGGCGCACGAGCTTGGCGAGGACGAGAACGGGCTTTTCATCTCAGGAACGATATTAAACAGCTCAAACCACGGCTATGACGCGGTGAGGGTGACTTTCGACCTTTGCGACGCTTCAGGAAGAGCCTACAGCGGCATCACTGACGTCACTTACGACAGCATGGCCCCAGGCGACTCGTGGGGGTTTGCCATATACATCCCCTATGCCGAAATAGGGCTTTTTTCATCTTACAGGCTTCAGAGCATAATAGGCGCTTCAAGATAGAGCTTATTTCGCCGCGGGAATGCCATCCCGCGCGGCTAGTCCAGCGCGAAAAGCCTGACGCAGAGGAGCACGGTCACTATCAGGTTCATGAAAAGCGAGTGGCGCTCCATGAACCACGAGCTTGCCATGTCGAAGCCCGCCAAAATGTCCGCCGCCTTGCCGCGCGCGTCAATCAGGCTCGGAAGCAGTGACGGGGTGGCGCTCCTGTACGCGGCGTACTCCTCGCGGAACCTGCCTATTAAAAAATTCTCCTCGTAAGGTATTATTATGACCGGATATAAAATGAAAAAAACGGCAGCAAAAGCCGCGGCCCACAGCAGCCCCGCCATAAGCGCCCACCCGAAGCCTAAAAGCGCGTTGCCGGCATAAAGCGGGTTGCGTATGAAGGCATATGGGCCCCATGTCACCAACCGGGGCGCGCCCACTACTAAGGTGCGGTATTTCGGTATGACGCCGGCTGCCCAGAAACGAAGGATCTGCCCGCCCAGAAGCAGCGGCACCGCAACGGCCGTCCTGACAGGCGAGAAGCCCGCCGGAAGCGTCAGGACCGCCAGGCCGAACAGGCCCCACAAGAGGCCCCTGTATTTGAAAACAATGCCGCTTGCCCCGGCATCCCCGATCATGAAGCTGGCCCGCCGTCATCCCCGGAATCATCCTTTTCCTTCTCGAAAGCGCTGCTCGCGAAATTCCAGCCAAACTCCTTCATCGCTATCGCGAAGCCAAGGGCTATTCCGGTATACTCCGTCAGGAAGCGCCAGCCAAGGCCCAACATGCCAGCCACGCTCCAGGGGACAAACACGCTGAATATCATCGCGGCGCCTCCCTCCGCGGCCCCGCTGCCGCCGGGGGTCGGGATGAAGTAGAGCATGAAGAGAAAAAGCGCCTGTATCAGGACGCACTCGACGTACATCACGGGCATGCCCATCGCCCATATCATGCATGGCATCACGGATAGGTAGACCCACATCTGAAACACGCCGAACAGCACCCCGAGCAGCAAATGATTCCTTCCGCCCTTTATTAAGTCCTTGACGTTTTTATTGTACGCGTCCACTTCCCTGTTTATCCATCTCAGGATGGCGGAGACGAGCTTTGACTTGAGAAAGCCGGCCCTCGTAAGGAACATCACGGCAACGCCGGATATCCTTTTGATAAGGCGCGGTTTTGCAAGGCTCAGGATGATGGAGAGCCACGCGAGCATTATGAACGTCACGACGTAGAAAACGAAGCCGCGCAGCCACCATCCGGCCTTGGGGATTTCAACGTCGAACATGAGCGTGAATGGTATAGTGAGGCCTAAAATCAGCATGGTCAGGATGGTCCGGACAAGCGTTATCGCGATGGATTTTCCCACGCCGATGCCGCGCCTGTACATCATGTAGATCTGAAAAGGCCCGCCGCCGCTTTGCATCGGGGTTACGGCGGCACCGAAATAGTTTATGAGAGTCAGCTTCATCGAAAAGGCAAAAGACGTCCTTTCCCCCGCGGCTCTCGTGAGCGATTTCAGCTTCAACGCGTCTAAGAGCCACACGAGCGCTACCATCAGAATAGCGACGCCAAGCTTTGACGCGTCTGCTCTCTTGAATATCTCAAAAGAGGAACGGTCGACGCTGACGTATAACACCGCTCCGCTCACAAAGAGGCTCAGGATTACAAAGAACGAAAGGCCCTTTTTAGCAGTCAAAACACTGCCTCATAGCGCTCCAAAGGGGCCCGCGCTACTGCGGCTGGGTCTCAGCTTGTGTTTTTGCCTCGTCCCAGAACCTGGAAAACCGGTTTATCAGCGGGATCAGCTCGTCACGGATTAGAAAGGCCACTCTCATATTTTTCCCGCCCTCCATGCTCGACAGAATCTCCCTCTGGGTTCTGTTGAAATCCTCGATATATTCGCTGTAATTCCCGCACTGAAAGCTCTCAGGCTGGATGTTAAGCAGGGTTTCGCACTTTCCGAAAACAGCCATGAGCCAGTCTATGCCTTCGACGCACTGAGCGAAACGCGAAAGCGCGTCCTGATCGCTGCCCTGCTCGAACAGCGTCGCCACGCTATCCAGCCCAGCTTCCAGCAGAGGGATGTACCTATGCCCCTCCGCGATGGACTCCGGTATCAGATCCTTCACGGGCTTGGAGACAAACCTGATGTCAAGGCCTCCGGACAGCGCGAAAAAGACGCTTTCCTCAGCGACGGATTCGCCGTCCACCAAAATATCCGTAATGACGCAGTTGTTATCGAGAGCCAGGCGCTTTGCCGCGCCATATATCGCTTCCTTGCCGCCGTCCAGTATATCGCTGCCAAGCGCCAGATCGACATCATCAAGCCTTATCCTCATGCGGTCACCTCATTTTCGCGTGCCTTTAAGACTCGCTGTTTAAGGATGATACTACAGAGAATCGAATTAGGCCAGAGAAAATTAAATCGCGCCGGCCTGTAGTATAATTCTCCTGGATAAAAACTTCCGGGAGAGGAGATACGTATTGAAAGAGGGAAATCAGAGGGATTACGGCGATGAAGACAGGGATTTTGAGCTTGTCTCGCCTTGGCCCGCCTCCGGGGATCAGCAGGAAGCCATAGAAAAGCTGTGCGGCGGTTTTATAGAGCGCGCCAAAGAGAGCCAGGGCAGCGCGATGCAGACGCTTCTTGGCGTCACCGGAAGCGGCAAGACGTTCACCATGGCCAATATAATAGCGCGCCTTCAGCGCCCCGCGCTCGTCATGGCGCACAACAAGACGCTCGCGGCGCAGCTTTACAGCGAATTCAAGGATTTTTTCCCAAACAACGCCGTGCATTATTTCGTGAGCTATTACGACTACTATCAGCCTGAGGCTTACGTCCCGGCACAGGATATTTACATAGAGAAGGATGCCTCCATAAACGAGAGGATCGAGAAGCTGCGCCTTGCCACCACGAAAGCACTTATCGAGCGGAGAGACGTCGTGGTCGTGGCAAGCGTCTCCTGCATATATGGGCTGGGCAAGAAAAAAAATTACGAAGACGCTGTGTTCCGCTTTGCCGAGGGCGACATATGGCCGAGGCGGGATTTTATGATGCGCCTTTTGGACAACTACTACGAGCGCAACGACACCGCGTTTGCGCCGGGCGTCTTCCGGGCACGCGGCGACGTGCTGGAGCTATACCCGTCCTACAGCGACACAGCCCTCCGGATAGCGTTTTTCGATGACGAGATCGAGCGGATAGAAGAGATCGACCCTGTCTCAGGTAAAAGCCTGCTCGTCAAGCGAAGCGCCTCCATATTCCCCGCCAAGCACTACGTGACGACGGACGACGCGATTATAAAGGCAAAGGCAATGATAGAGGAGGAGCTTGCGGAATGCGTGAGGAGCTTCAGCGAAAGCGGAAGGCTGCTTGAGGCGCAGCGCCTCGCGAGCAGGACGAGATACGACCTAGAGATGCTGACTGAGGTCGGCTACTGCTCCGGCATAGAAAACTACTCGCGTTTTCTGGACGGCAGGGCACCGGGAGAGTCGCCAGGCACGCTCATGGACTTCTTCCCTGACGACTTCCTGCTCTTTGTGGACGAGTCGCACATGTCCATCCCGCAAATACGGGGGATGTACAACGGAGACAAGGCAAGGAAGGAAGTGCTGGTCGAGCATGGCTTCAGGCTTCCTTCATGCCTGGACAACAGGCCGCTCCGCTTCGAGGAGTTCAGCCATTTCATGAAAAACGTCCTTTTCGTCTCCGCCACGCCCGGCGACTACGAACTCGAAAATTCGTCGCTGGTCGCGGAGCAGCTCATACGCCCTACCGGCGTCCCCGATCCGGAAGTCGAGATATATCCGGCCACCGGGCAGGTCGACCATCTTTTAGCCGAGCTGCGGGAAATCATAGCCTCCGGCCAGAGGGCGATCGTCACGACGCTCACAAAGCGCTCGGCCGAAGACTTGTCGAGGTACTACGCCGGGCTAGGCCTGAAAGTGCAGTACATTCACTCCGAGATGGATACTTTCGAGCGGGCTGAGATCCTTCGCGACCTGCGCCTCGGCGTCTACTCAGTGCTTATAGGCGTCAACCTCCTGAGGGAAGGCATAGACCTGCCGGAAGTCTCTCTGGTGGCGATAACCGAGGCGGACAGGGAGGGCTACCTGAGGTCGTTCCGCTCCCTCATTCAAATGATAGGCAGGGCGGCGAGAAATGAGGCGGGGCGGGTCATCCTCTACGCGGACAAGATGACGGACAGCCTGGACATGGCAATCCGCGAGACGGAAAGACGGCGCGCGGCACAGATCAAGTACAACGCCGAACACGGGATAACCCCGAAAACGATAATTAAAGCGGTAAAACACCTGCTGCCGGAAGAGCTTCTTGAAAGCGCCGGAAGCGGCCCGATAACGGCGGCTTCCGACAGCGAGGCGGCAATGGACGCGGCAAGCGCGAAATTTATGATCCGCGACATGGAGCGCCGCATGTGGGAGGCGGTCGAGCGCCTCGACTTCGAGCTAGCGGCGGAACTCCGCGACGCCATCTCGGCAGCGAAGCATGGCAATGAGGGAGGATTAATACGTGTCAGAATGGATAAGGGTCATCGGCGCCCGTCAGCACAATTTAAAAAACATAAGCGTCGATCTCCCCAAAAATAAACTGGTCCTTCTAACAGGCCCATCGGGATCCGGCAAGTCGTCGCTCGCGTTTGACACCATCTACGCTGAGGGGCAGAGACGCTACGTGGAGTCACTGTCATCATACGCGAGACAGTTTCTCGGAATGCAGGACAAGCCGGACGTCGACGACATATCAGGGCTGTCGCCGGCCATCTCGATAGAGCAGAAGGGGACGAGCCACAACCCCCGCTCGACGGTGGGCACCGTGACGGAGATATACGACTATCTCCGCCTGCTCTTCGGCAGGGCGGGGACTCCGCACTGCCCGTCGTGCGGCAAGCCTGTCCTCAGATACAGTCTCGACGAGATAACGGACAGGATTTTCGGCGAATACGGCGGCAAAGCCCTTGAAATAATGTCGCCTCTCGTGCGCGGCAAGAAGGGCGAGTACCGCAACCTGCTCCATCAGCTCCGCGCGCAGGGCTACATGCGCGCCCGCATAGACGGCGAGACGTACTGGCTTGAGGAACAGGTGCCTCTCGACAAGAAAAAACGTCACTCGATCGAGGTCGTGATCGACAGGCTGAGAGTAAGGGACGAAAACAAGTCGAGGATATCAGAGGCCGTTGAGATAGCGCTTCGCCTCTCGGATGGCTTCGTCCTCCTCCACTGCGAAGATTCGCCGGATCTGGAGCTAACGGAAAAATACATCTGCCCTGACTGCCAGATCAGCCTTCCGGAAATAGAGCCGCGGCTATTCTCGTTCAACAACCCGTTCGGCGCTTGCCCTGAGTGCTCAGGCATAGGCATCCATCAGCACTTTTCGCCGGAGCTGGCGGTCATAGGCAGCCTCCCGATCGCTGAGGGCGGCTTTTTGCCGTGGAAAAGCTACAAGTACATGCTTCAGAGAGCGGAGATGATAGCGTCCCGGCACGGCTGGGATCTGCGGCATCCGTTCGACGAGCTTCCGCGGGAAGCCCAAAACGTGCTGCTTTACGGATCCCCCGAAAAACTTCTCCTGACGTTCGTCGACAAAAACGGCGAAAGCGAGTACATGGGGCATTACGAGGGCCTGATACCTTGGCTCACGAGGCGCTTCGACGAGACCGAGTCGGAAAACTGGCGGGAAGACATGTCGCGCTACAGGGTCGACGACATATGCAAGAGCTGCGGCGGCAGGAGGCTGAAACCGGAGGCGCTTGCCGTGAGGCTGGGCGGGTACAATATAGCGGAACTCTCCGCGATGCCGGTCGAGGAATTGATGCCGGCGCTGGAGTCGCTTTCGCTCTCCGAGAACCAGAAAAAAATAGTGGGCCAGGCCTTTTCGGAGGTGCAGAAACGCCTGTCCTTCCTGGCCGACGTCGGGGCAGGATACCTGTCTCTCGACCGCAGGGCTGACACGCTCTCCGGCGGGGAGAGCCAGAGGATACGCCTAGCCACCCAGATAGGGTCGAAGCTCTCCGGCGTCCTCTACGTGCTGGACGAGCCTACCATCGGCCTGCACCCCAAGGACACGAACAGGCTTCTTGAAACGCTAGATGCCATCCGCGGGCTCGGGAACACCGTCATCGTCGTCGAACACGACAGGGACGCGCTGAAAGCGGCGGATTACGTCCTGGAGCTTGGCCCAGGCGCCGGCGAGCATGGCGGGAACATCGTGATTCAGGGAGAGCCGGACGCCATAGCGGCGTCGGACTCCCTCTCCGGGGCGTTCCTGCGCGGGGAGATTACAGGCATAATAAAGGCAAACGGAGGCAGGAGAACCCCGCAGGGGTGGATAAGCGTCACGGATTGCCGGGAGAACAATTTAAAGGGGATAAACATCTCCGTCCCCAAAGGCGTCCTGGCCTCCATGTGCGGCCTTTCCGGCTCTGGCAAGAGCACGTTTATGTACGAGATACTTTATAAAGGGCTGCGGATGGAGCTTGACAGCGAGTACAAGGACAAGGCTGGGAAATTCGGCAGAATAACGGGCGCCGAAGGGCTGCGCAACGTCGTGCTTGTCGACCAAAGCCCTATTGGCCGGACACCCAGATCGAATCCTGCCACCTACACGGGCGTCTTCACTCCGATCAGGGAGTTTTACGCGCAGCTGCCTGAGTCGAAACTAAGAGGCTACATGCCTGGACGCTTCAGCTTCAACGTGAAGGGCGGCCGCTGCGAAGCCTGCTGCGGGGACGGCGTGCTTAAAGTTTCCATGCTGTTTTTGCCGGATGTTTACGTAAATTGTGATATCTGCCGTGGAAAGAGATATAATAGGGAAACGCTCGAGGTTCTGCACAAGGGCCTCTCCATAGCGGATGTTCTGGATCTCACTGTTGACGAGGCCGCGGAGCATTTCAAGGATATACCGAGAATCGCGTCCCGCCTGAACGTCATCCTGGAGGCGGGATTAGGGTACATAAAGCTCGGCCAGTCCGCGACGACGCTATCCGGGGGAGAGGCGCAGCGCGTGAAGCTCGCCACGGAGCTTGGAAAGCGTTTCCGTGGAAACTCGCTCTATCTCCTGGACGAGCCGACGACCGGGCTGCACTACACGGATGTCAGGAAGCTTTTGCTGCTGCTCCATAAGCTGGTCGATCAGGGCAATTCCGTGCTGCTCATAGAGCATAACCTGGATGTCCTGGTCTCCTCGGACTATCTTATAGACCTGGGCCCCGAGGGCGGCGCCAGAGGAGGCCAGCTGGTCGCGAAGGGAACGCCTGAGCAGGTTTCGCGCGTTAAGTCGGGGTACACGTCCGCCTATCTGCGCGATTACCTTAAGGAGCTGAAACGATGAGGGGAACGGGCGCGCCGGGCGGAAACGCCAGGGCAAAGGAAGATATCTGCTGGGGGAGGAACCCGGTGACGCAGCTCCTTCTGGATGAGCCTTCGAGGTGCCTCAAGGTCATCGCGTCAAAGTCGATGCAGCGGGCAGCGCTCGACCAGATAGCAGGATTGTGCCGCGAGTCCGGCGTTCCGCTTCAGAAGGTCGAGCCCGGGGCAATGAACTCCCTCGCGGACGGAACGAATCATCAGGGCGTCATAGCAATAATCGCGCCCAGGCCTATGCTGAACATCACAGACGCGCTCAGCCTGCTTCCCAAGCCCCCGGCAAAGGCGCTCGTCGTGCTTGCGGATCACGTTCTGGATCCCCACAATCTCGGCGCCATGATACGCTCGGCGGAGGCCGCGTCGGCAAGCTTCCTCGCCATGCCGCTCAGGAGAAATTCGCTCCCCACGGGAACGGTCGTGAAGACCAGCGCAGGCGCTTCGCTGAGGCTTCCCTTAGCGGCGGTCGGGAATGTGGCGAACGCGGTAAAGGAGTTTCAGGCGGCGGGATTATGGGCCATTGCCCTCGATTCAGCCGGGAAGAGAACAATATATGAAGACAAGCTGCCAGCCCGGACGTTGCTCGTGGTCGGCTCTGAGAGCAAGGGAATCGGCAATGCCACCGCGTCCGCGTGCGACGAGACACTGGGCATTCCCATCGCCGGCAAGACAGGCAGCCTTAACGCATCTGTCGCTTTGGCGGTTGCAATGTTCGAGTGGTTTAGGCTAAACTGTGCAACAGTTTAGCATCTCATTTAAGAAGGTAGGAACATGGACAGCGGAAGCTCAAAAATCACGGAAAACAGAAGCACGGTTCTAGTCGTCGACGACACGGCGCTCAATATCGATATCATTGAGGCCGCCTTAAGCGGCAGATACGACATAATCACGGCTACGGACGGAAAGACGGCGCTCGACATTGTCGACAGGACCCCGCCGGACATCATCCTTCTGGATGTCGTAATGCCTGGGATAAGCGGATACGACGTTTGCATAAAACTCAAGGAGAACCCGAAGACCGCCGATATCCCCGTCATATTCCTTACGGCGATGACGGACATACACGACAAGGCCCGGGGGTTCGAGCTTGGCGCCGTCGACTACATGGTGAAGCCGTTCGCGATCCTGGAAGTCCAGGCGAGGCTTGACGTGCATCTTTCGCTCCTGAACGCCAAAAAAGCGCTCAAGGAGCAAAACGAGATGCTCGAGATAAAGGTCCGGGAACGCACGCAGGAGCTTGCCGTGACGCAGGGCGTCATAATAGAGGCGATGGCGAGCCTGGCTGAGACAAGGGACTCTGAGACCGCCGATCACGTCATGCGGACGAGGTACTACGTGGAGGCTCTTTCCGTCAAGCTGAAGGAACACCCGAAGTTCAAGGCGTTCTTGGCGTCCATACACTCCACCGACTTAGGCACCGCCGCCACGCTTCATGACATCGGGAAAGTCGGCGTTCCTGACCACATCCTGCTCAAGCCGGCACGGCTGACGCCGGAAGAGTACGAGGAGATCAAAAAGCACACGACATACGGGCACGAGATTTTAAGCAAGCTCGTCACACGTCTGCCGGGCAACGTGTTTCTGAAACTCGCTGACGAGATCTCATGGACGCATCATGAGAAATGGGACGGAAACGGCTACCCGAGGAGGCTCAAAGGAGACGAAATCCCCATCCCCGGACGGCTGATGGCAATAGCGGACGTATATGACGCGATGGTAAGCCAGCGGGTCTATAAGCCGCCGATGCCGCATAACGAGGCGCTGGCGTTCATAATGGGCGAAAGCGGGCGCCACTTCGATCCTGACGTTGCGGAGGCATTCCGCGAGCTTGGAGGCACATTCCAGTACATCGCGCATGAACTGACGCCAAGCGCCACGGACGGCTTTATCAATGAGGAAGCCATAGACGCGGAAGTGAAGGCTCAGGTGCTGATAGGCAGCGCTGACAGATAAGCCGCTTCTTTTAAGCCGGCGTTATTTCCTAAAACTCCAGTAAAAACCCATGAGCCCGCTCCCGCAGCAGGCCCTGACTTCCTGGCAGACGGTGCCGTCCCCATCAGGCAGAGCCTCGTTGCTCACGGCCCAGGGGTAGTCCCGCATGAGGCTCACGCCTTCAAGCGGCCATCGCACACCGCTGAGGCGAACCCCGGAACACTCCTCGGACAACGGAAGCAGGGATATCGCCATCGGGCGTTTCCTGAAGGCTATGTCATGTTCTTCCGAAGGCCGTATCAGGAAGAGCCCCTCCGTCTCGTCGATCATGCATAGCGAGCGCTCCCTGGCGAATGTGCCGACGATGCTAAAGAGATGATCGAACCTTCCGCCGAAGCATCCGGTCAGCACTAAGCCGGCGCGTCCCCTCTCCCTCATGAGTCCGGCGGCGAGCTGAAAATCCGTCAGATCCTTAGCCGCGGGGTGCAGATATTCATCAGCGCCTGAGCCAAGCCCCCACTCCCAGTCCTCCGAAGAGGCGCTGTCTCTGTCGCCTATTAGAACGGCAGGCGAGACTCCGGCGTTCCGGCAGGCGGCCACGCCGCTGTCAACGGCCCAGACGGAGAACCCGTTGCGTCCAACGAAATCGGCAAGCCAGGCGCCGTCCGGCTTTCTTCCGCCCAGCACGAAGAGCGTCTTAGGCATCTGGCCCGGATCCTCAGCGAAAAAATCAACGCTTTCCGACAGAAGCTCAGGCCTCAATTCATGCCTCTCAGCCTGCCAAGCATATCCTCGGCCTCTTCCTCGTCCATCAGTATCTCCCTGGGACGCGCGCCGTCCGCCGGTCCTATTATCCCGGCCTTCTCCATCATATCGACGAGGCGCCCGGCCCTCGTGAAGCCGATGCGAAGCCTTCTCTGAAGCCCGCTTGCCGAGGCCATTCCCGTTGAGGTGACGACCCTCACCGCCTCGTCGAGAAGCGCGTCGTCGAAACTGCCCTGATCCTCAAACCCGGCGGGAGAGTCTCCCTGATCGTCTATGTCCGTGTAGACAGGCTCGCCGAACATGTTAATGAGATAATTGATCCAGCGGGCTATGGAGCGTTCGTCTATCCAGGGCGACTGGACGCGGACCGGCTTCGGGCTCTGCGTGGACAGAAACAGCATGTCCCCGCGCCCAAGCAGCTTCTCGGCGCCTCCTGAGTCGATTATCGTCCTGGAATCCATCATGGAGGGAAGCGTGAACGCGACCCTGGCCGGGACATTTGCCTTGATGAGGCCCGTTATGACGTTCACCGACGGGCGCTGAGTCGCCAGTATGAGGTGAATTCCCACGGCGCGCGCCATCTGGGCCAGACGGCATATATATTCCTCGACCTCCTTTGCGGCGGTCATCATGAGATCAGCAAGCTCGTCGACGACGATGACGATGTGCGGGAGCCTGTCCTTGGGCAGCACCGCTTCGTTGTACGACGCTAGATTCCTCACCCTGCCCTCCGCGAAACGGCTGTACCTCTGCCCCATCTCGCGCACTGCCCAGCCTAAGACGTGAACGGCCTTTTTGGGATCCGTCACGGGCGGGGTCAGTATGTGCGGCAGCTTTTCGTATGACGCCATCTCGACCCTCTTGGGATCCACAAGCACCATCTTCAGTTCGTCGGGGCGGCGCGTCGAGCAGAGCCCTATTATGCAGCTGTTGACGAAGACGCTCTTGCCGGAGCCGGTCGTCCCGGCGACGAGAAGATGCGGAAGCTCCTCAAGGCCCACGACGAGCGGGTCTCCGTTTATCGTCACTCCCATTGGCAGGGGAAGGCTCTTCTCCGTATTTTGATACTCGTCCTCCTCTATCATCGAACGGAGCGTGATGCCTCTCCGCATCGGGTTCGGTATCTCTATCCCTACATAGGGCTTGCCCGGTATCGGGGCCTCGACGCGAAGGCTCGCGACGGCCAGGGCCATCGTGAGGTCGTTTGCCAGGCCCGCGATCCTGCTGACCTTGACGCCGGGCGACGGCTGGATGCGGAACTGTATGACTGTCGGGCCTATGAGTATTTCCGCAAGCTCGGCCTCTATGCCGAACTCGCCCAGCGAGTCGATGATCCGGTCTCCCCAGGGACGCGCCATCTCCTCCGTTATCCAGCCTTCGTCGTCATCCTCAATGCCGAATATCTCAAAAGGAGGCGGGAACTGCCCCGGCGGGGCGGATGGGCTCCTGTACTCTATGTCCTCGGGGTCAGGCAGGTTATCCATGTCGCTCTTGCCGTAGTCCCCGAAAGGATCGATTCCAAGGCCGCTTTCAGCGGAATGCTGCCCGCCGCCCCTTTCCGCCTCATACGGATCCCCCGGCCCGCCATGCCCGCCGCGGTCCGAATACCCGTCATATTCCCCGTAATCGGCGGGCTCGTCATTTTCGTCCTCGAGCTCTTCCCCGCCTTCCTCATCTTCTTCGGCTTCGCTCATGTATTCGTGCCTGGAGCGGGAAGCCCGGGCCCTTTTTTTGAGCCTGGCGAAGGCATCTCTTAGCGCTTCGAACGGCATCGTGAAGCCAAAGAAGTACATGTCCAGACCGATTATCAGAAAACCGACGAGCGTCGTCCCGAGAGGCCCCAGATTTTCGTAAGACCACCGAGAGAATCCGCGCCCTATCTCCCCCGGCGTCAGGAAGTACGCGCTGCCGGCTGAGGCAAAATCCAAAAGCCCCAGGCACAACGAGGCCGATATGTAGAGGAGGAACGTCCCAGCCGTCTGGCGCAATGGCTGAGGGAGCGTTTTCTGGCATATCCGTGTCAGGCAGAGGTACGCGCCGAAAAGCAAAATAACGAGAACAGGCATTCCGAACTTCCGCACAAGCCACTCGCCGGAAGAGCGCCCCAAAACGCCGGTCCAGCCTGTCAGTACGCTTGCGATGAGAAAGAAGTCGACCGCTAAGGCGACGCATGAAAATATAAACAGCCCGAACTCGGCCCTTTCGCGAATCTGGGCCATATCCATCTTAGGCCTGGCTTTGACTGTTTTGGGAGCGGTCAGCTCGCTTACGGAGCTTGCCTTGAACTTGCCCTGCTTTGCGTCGCGCCCGCCTTTTTTGCTGGATTTCGGGTGAGAGACGCGTTTAGCTGTCATCGCCTGTATCGCTTCCCCCTACGGTAAGATTGCTTATCAGTATCGTCGGCTGCCCGTCGGTCACCGGGACGCTCTGGCCGGATTTGCCGCACGTCCCGGGATCCATGACGAGATTTGTGCCGACGGCCACGATGTTTTTGAGAGCTTCAGGCCCGTTGCCTATGAGCGTCGCGCCCTTCACCGCGCGTCCGGCCTTCCCGTTCTCGATCATGTATCCTTCCGAGACGTAAAAGACGAAATCGCCTGACGTCGGATTTACTTCGCCGCCGCCCATTTTTTTGACGAGAAGCCCTCTGCCGACGCCTCCTATCATTTCTTCAAAGCAGCTCGTGCCGGCGGCCACGAACGTGTTGCTCATCCTAGGCATGGGCTGGTGCTGGTACGACTCCCTTCTTCCGTTGCCGGAGAGCGGAAGACCGCCGATCCTAGCGGAAAGGATGTCAGTCATATAACGCATTAGGATTCCGTCTTTGATAAGGATAGTGCTCTCCGCCGGCGTCCCCTCGTCGTCGAACTTAAAGGCGCCGTACATTCCCGCCTGAGTGGCGTCGTCTATGATCGTTACCAAAGGGCTCGCTACCTGTTCGCCAATCCTGTCCCTAAACGCGGAAAAGTCCTTCTGCACGATATCGGCCTCCAGCCCGTGGCCGCAGGCTTCATGTATCATGGTGCCGCCGGCCGAGCCGTCCATCAGGATCGTCATGTTCCCGGCGGGGCAAGGCACGGCGTCGAGCATCAGGAGTCCCCGCCGGAGGGCATTCCGCGCTATATCCCCGGCATCCGCGTCATTCCAGAAAGAGCCCGGGCCGGTCATGAGGGAGCGGGCTTCGTAGCCCGTCTCGAGAGCGCCGTCCTTTTCAAGCACGACATGAGCCGCGAATGTCGTGTAGTCCCGCCTGTCGGCGGCAAGCGTGCCGTCGCCCCTCACTATGAGGACGGATTTGGAGGAAACCCTGAAGCGAAACGTGACCTGGCTGACATAACGGCAATCAGATCGCAGCTCACGGTCTAAATCCTTGAAAAAGCTGACGTCCGGCGACGGTGCTATCGCGTCCGCCTCGAGAAGAGGCGCGGCGTCATCCGCATCCGGCACAGCCAAGCCGAGTCCGGCATTGCTCACGGCTTCCCGCAGCGCAAGCGCCGCGGACCGGGCCGATGTCCCCGCCCTGTGCGAATAGACCGTGTTCAGGCCCTTTATGACCCTCGCGCCCAAGCCGTCGCTCTCCGACGACGAGACGGTGTCCATCCGCCCGTCCTCAAAGAGCGTCGAATGGCTTGCGCCCGTCTGCAGGTACAGATCGGCGTAGCCGGCTTCGCGAGAGGCACGCGTGACTATTTCCCTTATATCATCCATAGCGACAGATCCCATGCGTCAATCCCCCAAATTAAATTTCTTCGTCTTTTTCGTCAAAAATACCAAGTCGGCGGAGTTTTATCCCCTCAGCCTCGAAAGCGTCGAGCAGGCATTCAAGCTCATCCCGGCGGCACGACGGGATGAAGATGGAAACGCGCCCCTCCCCCGGGTCGTCTGTCCTGAGAAAGCCCAGCCCGTCGTAAGCGTCTATCGTCCAGCTCACATAACAGATATGCTCCTTTGGCACGACGATGCCGTACCTCAGGAGCGTCGCTCCCTCATTCATGCCGTCATGGCACGGCATTGCGGATTTTTCTCTGCGCCGCCAGATGCTCCTCGTAAGTGCGGGTGAATACGTGGCTTCCGTCGCCCTTTGCCACGAAGAAGAGCATGTCCGTGCTGGCCGGTTTCAGCACCGCTTCCCAGGAGTTTCCGGAAGGTATCCCGATGTTTTCCGGCGGCAAGCCCTTATGCATGTATGTGTTGAAGGGCGAGTCAATCTTCACGTCCTCGTAACTGACGCCCGTCTTTTTGACCCCGCGCAGCTTCCACGCGTAAACAACCGTCGCGCAGGACTGCAGGGGCATGCCGTTATTCAACCTGTTTTTAAAGACGCCGGCAATGACCGGCCTGTCCGAGTCCACCAGCGCCTCTTTCTGCACGACGGACGCCAGTATGCCAAGATCTTTCATGTCACGGCTCGTCAGGCCAGGAGACATGTCCGCGCTGTGCGCGCGCCACCATGTATCAGACGCTTTCCTCACAAGGCGCGCGGCAAGTCCGTCGCCCGGCGGGATCTCGTAAGTTTCCGGGGCCAATAGCGACAGCCTCTCGCTCGTCTCGCCCGGCAGGATGCCTCGCAGGCTCTCGGGGAAATTGTCGTCGGAGGAAAGCGCGGCAAGCAAAACGGCTGCGCCTTCATTGCCCAGGGACAATGCTACCTCATCGAACAGGGCGCCTGGGAGAATCCGGACATTCAGCACTTCGGGGGACGCGGAGGAAAACTCAAGGGCCACATCCTTAGCTCTCCCGGCGCGCACCCTGTAAACCCCAGGCTTAATCCTGCGGTCTATGCCGAGCTTCGCCATCTGACGCGCGAAATCCCTGGATTCTTTGACGATGCCCAGTCTCTCGAATTCAGACGCCACGTCCGCCGCGCTTTGCCCAGGCAGCACAAGCGCCTCTATCTCGATCCCCGCGTTTTCCGGAATCCCGTCAAGACCGTTTGCCACGTAAAAAGCCCAGCCGCACAGCGCGAACGCGGACAGCAGAAGCAATGTCGGGACAAGCCGCGCACAGGCTTGGGAAAATTTAAGGGCCTTCAAAAAAATCTCTCCTTATGGCGTTTACGTAACGCGAACCTCGCGGCCGCCGTTTTTTGCGCTATTACAGAGCGCGCTGACAAAAGAACGCTCCGTGACAAATAAGCCTATTCAAGCCTTTTATTTCCGCATCACTATACCACGAACAGATCGTCGCTCAAAATGCCCGTAAGCTTACGAGAGCCGCCGGGCGTGATCAGATAGTCGTCCTCGAGCCTCATGCCCAGCCAGTTCGTTTTATAAAAAGCTGGCTCCAGGGCAATCACGTCCCCTTCGGCAAGCACATCCAGAGACGTCGCGTTGAGCGACGGAGGCTCGTGTACGCAAAGGCCGATCCCGTGCCCCGCGCCATGCGCGCAGAATCCGCCGAGCCCGGCGCCATTCATCACGCCCATCACCGCCGCGTCTACGTCCCTGGCCCGGACACCCGGCGCAAGAAGCGACGCCCCCTCTGCCTGCGCCCATCGGAGTATGGAGTAAAGCGACCTTACCTCGCATGACGGCTCGCCTACGGAGAACATCCTTGTGATATCGCAGACGTAGCCTGAGCTTCTCGCGCAAAAGTCTACCATCACGAGGTCCCCCGCGGCAAACCGCCTCTTGGCGGGAAGCGCGTGCGGGCGGGCTGTCATCTCTCCGCTTGAGACCATCAGCTGGATCGGATCCATGAAATCGGCGCCGCCTGTCTTCATTTTATATTCGAGCAGCGCCGCGAAGTCAATCTCCCTCATGCCGGCGCATGCCTCCGAGATGGCGCTCATGTAGGCACCCGCGGCAATTCCCGCGGCTTTCGATATCTCTTCGGCCTCAATTGCGCTCTTCTGCCTCCGCAGGTTCGAGACAAGGCCGGAGAGGTCGATAAGCTCCGCGTCGCAGCCTGAAGCGCCGAGAAACGCCCGGAGCGACCTGTAAGCGACATGCCGGATGTGCCTGCCGCCGAAAGCCACCCTCCGCGGATGCATGGCGCAAAGCACATTCACAGCGGCCTGGAGCGGGCTCAGATACCGCGCGTCCTTGCACGAGATCACTTCGCAGCAACTCGACTCCCTGGCGGCGTCAATATATCTCGGATCGACAAAAAGAATGCCTCCCTCCTTTGAGAGCAGAAGAACGCCGGAAGTGCCTCCAAAGCCTGTGAGGTAGTATATTTCCTCCCAGCCTGCGCCGTCCTGGCAGATCAAGACGAACGCGTCGGTCTGGCCCTTTCCGTGCCTGGCCAGCTTCCCGTCCGCGCCCAGAAACGAGCAGACGTGATTCAGCCTGGCCGCATAGTTTCCCTTCACGCCGGATGCCTGCCGCGCTTGAGCAACGGCCAGAGCTCTTCCTTCGGCGCAGGGCGATGAAGCCAACCGTCCCGCCTGTCAGTCATCACGCCTACCCTGGTTATCCCTATCGCCATGCCTTTAAACGCGCTTTCGGCCAGTGAGGCCGAGCAGGGCGGCACCGTGGCTATCATGCTTCCGGATGCCACGAGGCGCATAGGGTCGAAGCCAAGCGCGTCCGCTGCCCGCTTCGTATAGGGATGCAGGGGAACGGAGTCAGAGCATACGTCCGCGTCGAGGCCCGCAAGCCGGCATATCTCGTCAAGACCGCCCCAAAAACCTCCCTCCGTCGGATCGTGCATGAATGAGGCGTATCGGCGCAGCAAGCGCGACTCCTCCAGCACAGACGTCAAGTCCATCCATCCCTTCACATCGGCGATCTCGCTTTCCGTCAAAACGCCCTCCAGCAAATCCGGCCTGTCCGACGCGAGTATCGCCATCCCCTCGATCCCCATATGCTTTGACGCGAATATTATGTCGCCCTCCGCGACGTCGGACGCGCGGAAGGCCTTGTCGGCGGCGCCGATAAGCGCCGCGCTCAAAACCGGATGCGCGTAGAGATCGTTAAGCTCCGTATGCCCTCCTACGATGGCTATCCCGTTTGCCGCGCACTCGCGGTGTATCTCGTTCATTATTGAGGCCACGGCGCCCTCACCCATGGAGGGCGGCAGTATGAGCGTCACCGTCATGAAGCAGGGATCCGCGCCCTTAGACGCGATATCGTTCACGTTCACCCGCACGAGAAGCCTGCCGGCACCGAAAGCGGCGCCTACAATAGGATCCGACGCGAAAACCATCAGTTTGCCCTCCGGCCACTTTATCACAGCCGCATCCTCGCCGACCGCAGGGCCTATTAAGACCTCATCCCTTGCGGCGCCTATATTCGAAAGAACCGCGCGCGCCAGCGCGTCAGGCGGGAGCTTGCCAGATGGCGGCTCGTCCGATATTAAAAAATTTTCCCCATCCATTATTGGCATTTCTCCCCGCTGCCTCGAAAGCTGTAAGCGCAGCCGCAGTAATTTTGCCTGTACAGTCCCAGCTCGCGGCTCCTTTGAACCGAAAGCCTGAAGCCGCCGCCCTTCCGCCATACCCTGGAGATCCATTCGATCCCTAAGCCGCGGCACTCTTTTGCCCCTACCCCGTTAATGAGCGCAGGATCCTTGTGCGGGCTTATCGTGAGGGTCGTGCAAAGGCACTCAAAACCGCCCCGGGCCGCGATTTCAGCAGCTTCCCGGAGCTGAAGCCTGAAACAGAGGGCGCATCGCCTGCCCCTCTCCGGCTCGTCCTTAAACGCGGACGTTTCGCCAAGCCAGCGAGAAGGCTCATAATCACCCAGCAGGGCTCGCGCCCCCATGACCGAAGCAAGCGTCTCAACCGCCTCCGCCCTGCGCCGCCACTCCGCCTCGGGATGTATGTTGCGGCCGTAAAAAAAACCACAGACGTCATATCCTTCCTCGGCAAGGGCCGGCCATGGAACCGTGGCGTCCGGCGCGCAGCAGACATGCAGGAGCATTTTTCGCCCGTTTTGGATCTTTTGCCCCTTTTGCCCGGCCCTCTCCACCTTACGGCACCAAGGCATCGCCAGCTTCAATCTCAGGCGCGTCGGGCAGCGCCTCTTCCTGACCGGAGATATCGATATCCGGGATTGCCTTTGCCTTCGCCGCGAATATCAGAAACCCGGTATGCGCCGTCATCATGTCGTCCGGCCTGAGCCTCTTCGGATCAGTCTTGAAGTAGCGCATCAAAAGCTCAAGCACCTGAACGTCGACAAAGCCGTTATCCCTTAGGGCCTCAAGCGTTTTTTCTATCTGATTGAACGTGGGGACGAGCACCCCTATGCGATTCCCCCACGCAAGCGCGTCGCGCGCCGCGCCGATGAAGTCCCACGGGTTCTTCACGTCGAGAAACACCGCGTCCGCCTCGCGCTCGTCAAAACCATCCTTTATGTCGCGGATCTTGAACTCCACCCTGTGGCGGACGCCCCACCGTTCCGCGTTGCTCTCCGCGAGTTTGGAGAACTCCTCGCGCTTTTCGTAAGATACGACACGGCCCTCATCGCCCACGAAGTGCGCGAATACGGACGTCATGCCTCCGGAACCCGTGCCGCACTCCACGACGGTCGCCCCGGGCCCGAAGTTCAGGTGCTGGATGATAAATCCGCTGTCCTTCGGGAATATCACCTGAGTCAGGCGTTTTACCCTCCTGGAATACTCCCCTATGGAAGGGCGCAGTATGAAAAACGGCTCGCCCCTGTTCGTCAGTATAACGTCGCCATACTCCATCGACGCTATGTCGTCGTGCTTCATCTGCCCGAGGTGGCTGCCCTGAACCGATCCCGGGCTGAGACGGACGAGGAAGCTGTCTCCTTTGGCTGGGGACCAGAGAAACACCAGGTCGCCGGCTGAAGGCATTTAAAGAAGCGCCTCCACGGCGGAAGTTATGTCATCTGCCGAAAGGCCCATGCGCGCCATGACGTCATTCGAATTTCCGGAGTCGCCGAAGCGCGTCACCCCGAGAGTTTTCATCCGGACGAAATGCCCGGCCCGCGCCAGATGCAGCGCCGCTATCGCGCCTAAGCCCGTGTCCGCCTCGTGATCCTCGCATGTCACGAGAGGCGCGTCCCCTACCAGCGCCGCAAGCTCGGAAGCGTCCATTCCCAGCGGAGAGGACGCGTGCAGCACCTGAACGGATATCCCCTTCACCCCGAGCGCCTTTCGCGCCTTGAGCGCGGCGCCCGCCATATGCCCCATCGCCAGGATCGTGGCGTCGTCCCCGCTCCTGAGCCTGTCTATCTCTCCGTACCTGAACGAATAGCCTGCGCCGAAAAACGGGGTGCCGTCCTCCTTCAGCAACACGGGAAGGACGTTTCTCCCGACGGCAAGGAAGACGCTTCCGGGCTCGCCAAGCATCCATCTGGCCGCCCTGTCGGTCTGGTTCGGGTCAGCCGGCACGACGATCTTGCACCCGAAGAGCGCGCGGGCAAGCGCGACGTAATCTATGCACTGGTGAGTCATGCCGTCCTCCCCAACGTCGAGCCCTACATGCGTCAGCACCGTCTTGAGCGGCGCCCTGTTTATCGCGTTAAGCCTCTGCTGGTTATACGCCTCGTCGATCCCGAATACGCCGAAGTCCGCCCAGACCGCCACTACGCCTGAGACCGAAGCCGCGCCCGCCGCGGTAGCCGCCGCGTGTTCCTGTATTCCGGCCTGAATAAACAGCTCTGGGCATTTTTGGGCGAACTTCGCGAAACCATCAAGCTTGACTGACGCCGCCAGGTCGCAGTCGAAGGCAATTATAGGAGTGCGCCCTGGGACGCCGAAATTTCTCTCCGCCACATTGGCAAGGGCAGCGCCAAAAGCCCCCCTGTTGTCTTTTTTGTCATGAGCGGTATAAATGACAGCAGCCCCAAGGTCAAGCGACGGCGCCGGATTATCTGTCAGGCTCTCTTTCGGCAGAGGCCCGAATCTCAGCGCCCTCATTCTCTCGAACTCAGTCATATCGCCGCCAAGCTCAAGAAGCGCCTGTGTCAGCAGTTCTCCGGAAACCGGCTTCCCATGGTAGTCCTCTATCCCCTCCATAAATGAGACTCCCTTGCCCATCACCGTGCCGCAGATTATCACGCAGGGCAATGGCAAAGCCAGGGCACGCTTGAGAGCGCCGTAGAGGGAAGAGTAGCTGTGTCCGTCGCATTCAAGAACCTCCCAGCCGTCCGCCGACCAGAGAGCCGGAATATTGACCGGCATGACATCCTCTATCCTCCCTGATATCTGTATATGGTTGTAATCTATCAGAGCCGTGATGGAAGAGAGCTTTTCCTTCGACGCTATCCTGCGCGCCTCAGCTATCTGACCTTTGGGCTGTTCGCCGTCGCCAAGCGTGACGAAAACCCTGCCGCCCCGACCAAGCGCCCTGTCTGCCAAGGCAAAGCCGACTCCCGCCGAAAGCCCCTGGCCGAGGTTGCCCGTCCCCCATTCGACGCCTGGAACGCCCCGCTCGACATGCCCCTGGTAGGGGCTTCCCGCCCTGCGGAAATTCGGGACCGCCTCATCCCTGTCAAAGAAGCCCCATGCCGACAGGACGCTGTAAAACCCAGCCGACGTGTGCCCGTGGCTTGCGACGATCCTATCCCTGCCAGGATCCGTGCGGTTAGCCGGAGTCAGATTCGCCGAGGCAAGGAGGATGTTGTATATGTCGAGGCTGGACAGCGCCCCTCCCGGGTGCCCGCTGCCGGCAATAGAGGTCATCATCACCGCGTCGCGCCTGCAGGACTTCGCGATGCGAGCCAAGGCCGCGGCCTGCCCGTCAGTCAGACGGTCCTCGTTGAAGTTCCTTATGCCGGCAAGCTCATCAAAAAAGCTGCTCATTCCGTCTCATCCTTCCCATCGCTTCATGACTTCATATCGGAGCATATTTTAGCATCTTTGGAATCTTTTCGCGCCCTTTCGGACATGCAGCGCATCAAAAAAAAGGCCTCGCAAGGAATGACATACCCCCTGCGAGGCCTTTTTTAATGAAAATCTTTACGGGCGCGAAACCCTTCCCATAAAAAGGATTGTTCCCGTCCCGACATCCTCTATCAGGAACAGGAAGGGGTGATCGGCCCTGAAAACGGCTTCGGGTTCTTCCGGGTACGCCGCGGACATCCGGGCCATTCCTACCGCCGTGGCCGCCGCCGCCTCAGTGCCGTCCTCGTCAGCCGCCACGAATGCCTTATGCGCGACGGCGCTGATGTAAAGCCCGCCCTTGCCGTTCATGAGGGAGAAATCGGCCGCCTCGTCATCGAAAGCGCTCTTCACGCCAAGCTCCTTCAGCGCGTCCGCGAGGCTGAACGCGCTTTCCGCCCTGAATTTAGGGATGGAGAGATCCACGCGGCGCGCCTCGGGTTTTAAGCGGAAATCCTCAAGCAGACCTGTGCCGAGATTAGCCTCAAGGGCGGCAAGCCCGTCTTTTTCTCTCGGAAGGACGATGATCATGGAAAACCCGCCCCCCTTGTATGGCAGCTTCACAGCCTGAAAAGATTCCGTATCGAAATATCCGGCGCCGCGGACGGAATGCATCATCGGAGTCATGACGCTCCCTCCTTCAGCCAGGAAAAACTCCTGCTCCCTCGTCGCCCCCTCCTGAAATTCGGCCTGCCATGCTGCCTTGAAATATACCGCATTCACCAGGACGAGCCTGGAACTTGAGTCGACGCTGTCCGGCGGCAGAATGTCCGTTATCCTGCCGTCCGTGCGTTCCGAAACCCAGCCGTTAATCTGACGCCGCGCGCTCTCCGGCTGTTTCATGAAGTCGACCGGAGTCAGGAGGGCACCATACGACTTCTCCAGCAGCCCCGTAAAGGATTTCAGGAACCTGTAACCCTTCTGAGGCCAGATGGAATTGGCGATTGAAATTTCAGCCCCGCCAGGCCTGCTTGCAAGACCTTCCCTGAGTGCCGCGCCGGAAGCGTGCATCCCTTCGGAGAAGCCCAGGTTTTTTTCCATCTCTTCCGCGGTGCTGCCTGACGCTCCGGCATATGTCATAGCAAGCGCGGACGAAACGCTGTACGGCGAAAAGCAGAAGCTCTGCGTGGCGCCGCTTGACACGGAAAGCCTGCCGTACAGTTTGACTGCAAGCAAGTTTGCTGCCAAAACGGCATCACTCCCAGGCGCGTCCGCGCGAGCGGGCCGTGCCGGCGGCAGGGCAGTCATCGCGGCCATAAGCAAAAACAGTGCGGTAATATTGAAAACGCTCTTCGCGCCGTGTGAAATTTTCATCTCTCTCACGCTCCATTTCGAAATATAGAAACTCAGCCGCTTTTTTCCAAATCAACTCGTCTGTCATGAGTTGATTTGGAATTATATATCAGGCTGAAGTTTGCGGAAACGAGGAAAGCCACAGTTATTTTTCTGTTATTTTTCTGGCAGATTCAGCGAAGATAGTAATCCGCCATCGGGTGAAGGGAGCGGGCGGCATTCAAGGCACGCAGAACGCCCTCGCGGAACGATTCCAGCGGCTCTGTCCCGTCCGGAAGCGCTGGCTTCTCCGCTATTTTTTTGCTCTCGATGAAAAGCGCCTCAGGCGGGCCCTTTTCCACCCTTATGTCGTAGGGCGCGGTCTCCATCTGGAGCGAATCCCAGACCAAAGATGCGGCCTTGCCGAACAGTTCCCGGGTCGCGCTGTCGTCCCGGCCCCTCCAGGCAGGCTCGTCCCCGATCATGAGGCAAAGATCCCCCGAAATGGATTCAACGCGCGCTCTTAACGCGCCAAGGGCATATTTCCTCTCTATCCGTATGCCGCTGTCCTCCATGTATTTCGCGGCGGCGGCGATTCTCTGCCTCGCGTCCGGGTGAGTCCGATAAATGCCCGGATCGACGTAGGCTTTCTTCAGGCTCTCTTCCTGCAAGCGCTCCTGCAGCGTCAGGACTCCGACAGGGTTATATCCCGCCTTCATCAGCGCATCTATCCCATACGCGTCGGCCTCGTTCTCGATGTCTATGCTATAAGCGCCCATGACGGCCACCTGCAGCGCGTTTGCCGCTATTATCCCCGCGGCCTGCCCCCTGCTGGCTATTATGGCGGCAATGGCTATCAGAGTCATTTTATCATTGCGTGCCATCTGTATCAGGATGTGTTTCCTGTCGGCGTGCGCCATCTCGTGCGCCAGGACTCCGGCCAGCTCAAGATCCGTCCTGACGAAATCCAGCATTCCGGTGGTCACGTATATGGGGCCTCCCGCCAAGGCAAACGCGTTTACCATCTTGTGATCTATGATCTTAGCCTTATAAGGGAGGCGGCGCTCCATGAACGGCTCAAGGCGCCTTACTATCGCGTCGGCCCTTGCCGTAAGGGCCGGATCCGCGATGACGTTCATCGCTGCCTCTATTTCCTCGGAACCTCTTTGGGCAAGCCTTTCCTCCTGGGGGGTGACGTCAGACGAAACTGACACGGCTTCGTCCGGAGAAACGGATACGGGAGCGGCAAACACCGCTCCCGCCATAAACGCGAGCAAAACCAGTATTTCAAGTGAAGAACCAAGGCATTTCCCCAAGCAATGAAATTTTTTCAGGCAAAGCCCTCCCGAGGCTGATCCTCCGCCTAATGCCGGATGAATATCAAATACTCGAAGCCACTCCTTGGGAATAGCCCTTCATCGCGGCCCTGTTGCGTCCCATGGAAAGAAGCGTTTTCCTCATTTCCGCGAGATTTTCCTCTAGATTCTTGCGGATACGCCCCTCACGGTTAAGCAATGACTGGCCCAGCTCGCGGATTTCGTCGATCCTTTTGACGATATGGTTGTATCCGTTCTCCCCGATCCTGTCCGATATCGCGTTCCAGAAAACAGGCCCTTCCCGCCCCTCAGCCAGGCCGAGATCAGAAGAGATATGATTCCAGCGCTCAAGAAGGTCTTCCTGGCGCGATATCACGGACTGCTTCCGCTGGAGGACGTTCAAGAGGCCCTCCATGTCGGACTGCTTCACTTTCTCCTCCTCGATATCGACGAGATCCCTCAAAGATCTGTAAAGATCCAGCTCTTCTTCCACAAGGCTATTTACCTTATCGAAAAGTTCAGTAGGCAAAATTTGTCCCTCCCGCCGGCGGCGATGCCGCCGCGACTTTTTCCACCGATGTCTCCATTTTTAACTTCGAGATCGCCTCCATCCAGGTTGCCTTAAGCTCCTCAAGCATCTGGCGCACCATCCTTATGGGAATGCCATCCTTCTTGACGTTCGCGTCGACAAGCTGATAGTACATATAGTCATAAAGGCGAAGCAAAGAAGCAGCCACTTCACCTCCCTGTTCGAGATTAAGCGTTATCATCAATTCGCGGATGACAGCCTGAGCCCTTTTAAGGTGGTTGTTGATCTGCTCGACATCGTTCACGTCCACCGCCCTTTCGGCAGCCGCGCACGACCTGATTCCTATGTCGTAAGTTATGATCAGCAACTGCTCCTTGGACGCCATCTGAATCTGGTTGACCCTGTATGTGTCCTGAGCCTGCTGAGCAAAGCGTTCATCCATTCAGCCTCGCCCCCCCGTAACTTTATTGTCGGACGGCGTTCCGCATTTGTTTAGAGAAGGGCTGATTTATTGTCAGATGCCTGAAGCGTAAGGAGCCAACCCCCCGCTCCGGCAGCACCGGACGGTTAGACGCCATTCGCGCGAGTAATATTGCCGCACATGACCTTATTTTATTTAACGAACCTGTAAGCTATTTCTGGGCTAAAAGGCGCAGGGAAACCTCCATGAGTTTTTCGACTTCAAGCGGTTTCGCCAGATGAGCGTTCATGCCGTTAGCAAGGGCTTTGTCTATGTCTTCCTTAAACGCGTTAGCCGTTATCGCCACGATAGGCACGCTCCGCGCGTCAGCCCTTTTGAGCGCCCGGATGGCGGAAGCCGCCTCATAGCCGTCCATGCCCGGCATCTGTACGTCCATAAATATGATGTCATAATTGTTTTCGGGTGAACTCTCGAACGCCTTTAGCGCCGCCAGCCCGTCTTCGGCCTCGTCGACGGACATGCCGGCCGACTCCAGGATATCAATGGCGATCACGCGGTTTATCTCAACATCGTCCACGAGAAGCGCTTTCATGCCTTCAAGCTTCCCGGACGGATTCTCCGCCGTTTCATCGTCAGGCAGGCTCTCCTCCGATTCGCGCAGCCATATCTCGAAGCTGAATTCGCTCCCTTCCCCCTCCTTGCTCTTGACGGAGATGCCGCCTCCCAAAAGATGCACGATCCTCTTGCTTATGGCAAGCCCGAGGCCAGTCCCGCCGTACTGCCTGGATATATTGCCTCCGCCCTGCTCGAACTCCTCAAATAGCCTGGACATTGCGGCCTCCGATATGCCTATGCCGGTGTCGCGGGAAACAAACGATATGAGGGCCCTGCCATCACGCCTTTCCAGGCAATCCATGCGGAACTCAATCCTTCCATGCTCCGGTGTGAACTTCACAGCGTTGCCGAGAAGGTTGATAAGAACCTGGCGAAGCCGCAGGGAGTCGCTGATGAAAACCGTCTGCGGGATGGATTCGAAGAAGGTGGCGAACGTGATGTTTTTCTCGTCGCACCTAGGCCTGATGATACTGCCAACCGTGACCGCAAGCCGCCGCAGATCCACTGGCTCCTCTAACAGCTCTATTTTGCCGGCCTCGATCTTCGATATGTCAAGTATGTCGTTCAGCAAGCCAAGAAGGTGCATGGATGAAGCCTCGATCTGACGGACGTGAGGCTGTATCTCTTCCGCGCCTTGATTCTCGCCGAGCTTTCTTTTCACGATGTTCGTCATGCCGATGATGGCGTTCATGGGCGTACGTATTTCGTGGCTCATCCTGGCCAGGAAGTCGCCCTTATGCTCGTTTGCCCTGTTAGCGTCTATGACGGCTTTTTCCAGTTCCATCTGGGTCTTGCGCAGCTCGCTCTCTATCTCGACGCGGACCGAGACGTCGCGCGCGAAGCCGAGAAGCCCTATGATCCTGCCGTCCGCATCGCGTATAGGGGTCCTCAGCGAATCAAGCGTCTCCTCATGCCCGTCCGCGAATAATATCCTCTCTTCCGTATAGAGCGCTCCTTCCGACCTCATCCCTTCTTCGTCGTTTTTCCTGAAAACCGCTCCGGCGCCCTCCGGCATGATGTCCTCCGCCTTCCGCCCGACGACCTCGTCGGAAGTAAGGCCGGCGACGGAAGAAAAACGCGGGTTGACCGCCAGGAACCTGCCATCCGGATCCTCGTACCAGATAAGATCCGGGGATGACAGGAAGATGATGTCGAGCAGCGCCTTCTGCTCCTCCGTCTTCTTTTGCTGATTAGCCATGGCCGTCACGTCCGTAGTCGTGATGACATACCCGATCTTTTCGCCTTTTTTGTCCGTGAGATGCCTGGCCGTCCCCTTGAGGTACTGCTTTGTCTTTTCCTGGTAGTAGACGGAAGCCTCGCGCCCCTCCTGAAGCGCTTCGATCGGGCAGTACTGTGTTCCGGGCGGGTATACGCTGTTTTCCCCATACTGCGTGCCCACGCAATCCTCAAGCGTCGTTCCGCGCGCATCCAAGGCCATATCGTTCATGTATATGATCCTTAGGCTCATGTCCGTTATGCAGAGCGGCCCGTTCACGCTTTCATCTATGCTGTCCGCCATCTCGTCAAACGCGTCCGCCAGCATCCCAAGCTCATCTTTTACGGAAGCGTTGAAGCGGAACTGCCGCTCTCCGGCGTGAAAGCGCGATATCCCTTTAATGAGCTTCATTATGCTGTTTGTAAACGTAGAGGCCATCCATATGGCGATCAGCACGACCAATACGATCATGACGCCTGCCGAAATGATGAGCTGGGTTGCCGTGTCGGCCAGATTTTTCACGATCTCGTCCTGGTTCTCCTTCTCGGCGTCGCGAAGCTGGCTGTTCGTGTCCGCCATAAGAACGTCAAGCTCTTCTTTCGTTTCCATGGCGGGGCGCTGGAAGTAGTCGAGCCCTGCCCCGATCGTCACGATTCCAAACCCTCTCCTCGACTCGCCATAGCGCCCGGTATAATAGGGGATGGCGGCTGCGGTCGTGAGCTTCGTGAGGCCGCTCCATAGAATCAGAAACGAGCCGGAGCCGCCATCAGCCGTGAGATCGAACCACCCCGTGCATTGCGGGGCGAAATTCAGATATCGCCCGTCCAGCCCGACGAGCCCTGCTGAGGTAAGTTCAGGCGCTGGCTTTTTCGTCACGGACTGTTCCACGAAGACCGGCTGATCCTTTATGAAGTCGGCGTAGCCCTTGCCGCTTTCCTGCCATGCCCTGTAAATGCTATCTTCCAGCCAGGGTATCTGCGGCTCGCCTGTCTCGGGGTCAAAGCCTACTATGGAGTGGTGCCTCGGGTGGCAGATGCTGCGGCATTTGTAATCCCAGATAAACGCGTAGTTCCCCTCGTAGGCGCTCGGCAGTTCCGCGTAGCGTTCCTGCGTCGGCACCATGTGATCCGTGAACTCCATGATGTGATCGTGGTTCAGCGCGAGCGTGGCGTAGCCGATTTTCTCTCCGTTCTCGAACACCGGGGCTGCCCAGCGGACCAGCCCCTCGAATCTCCTGCCGACCGGGTTCTCCATCCCGGCGTAGGCTTCTTCCTCAGGTTTGAAGTCAAGGCCCCGCTCAGCAAGGTTTTCCGGAGTGTACATGCCGATAAGGCGCGACGGGACATAAGCGCCTATCACCTCCGAGACGTATATCCCCCATGAGGGAAGCCCTTCAAGCTCCTCGAAATACGTCTCTGCCTTTACGAAGGTATTCAGCCGGTCGGATACGTTCACGCGCTCTTTATTCATCCTGGAGGACGTCACGGACTTGATGATCTCGTTCCCGTCAAGATCAATGAAAGTGGCTTCGAGGTAGAGCGGCTCGTATTCGTAATCGAATATGTCAGGCTGGCGGTAACGGAAGCTTCTGTCGTTCTCCCTGTTAGATGACTCGACCGTCCTGCCTGGAGCGTTCCTTTCAATAGGAACCCACGATTTGCCATCGGGCGCGAGCTGCCATTTCCCCATTTTCACAAGCCGCCTCCGCCTGCTTTCTACGAATTGGCTGTAATTTTCATCCGTGGGTCGCAGCGAAGCGAGAAAGCGGATATCGTTGTCCCTTTCATACAGGAAGTTAGCAACCTGCCTGGCGACGTCCGTCGTCATCCGCTCGATGTCCTCCGTTGCCCTGTTGTTCAAAGCCTCCACGGAGTTACTTACGGCAATCTCGCCGGTCCTCGACAGGGCGCCGTTCACGATCGTGGAAAGCTCGGCCATCCGCGAACTAAGCCCAGTGCCAAGCGCGGCGAACTGCCTCCACGCTATGTAAGTCAGCAATACGAGAGGGATTACCTTTATAAGGAGGAAAATAACGATTAGCTTGGCCCGCATTCCCATGCCCAGCCTGCTCATAAGATTTTCAACGAATTCACGGAGGTAACTAAAGGTTTTTCCCACAGCCGGGCCTTCTTTCGGCTTCCAGCGAAAAAAAACTGACGCCGGAAATGATGATTTCTAAAAAACAAAAAATGACGCCGCATAGCGTCATTATAACTATTTTTCAGATTTTTGGTAAAGGGCAAAAAGCATACGGAAAAAACTGCCTGGGACTTCAGAGATAAAAAGCCGCCGCGGTAAGGTCTTCCTCCACTGATCTCTGAACCCTTGCGGACTTGATCGCGCAGAGGAAATGGCGCGCATCCGATATCATCCCATCCATTTCAAGCCTGTCGCGCCCGCTCAGAAACATTTTGGAGTGGAGTTTCCAGAATATCTCAACAAGATGAGGGGGGTCATCCATAATGAATCGCGCGAGGCAGACGTTCTGGACTATGTCCACCACGAAGGCAGGGCATTTCGTGAGCTTCGGCACGAGCACGACGCGCCCGCCGGGCTGTGCCATGACGCGGACATCCTCCTGCTTGTAGCCAATACTCATGTTTTCGAGGTTTTCGCGGATGTTGGCGGCGACGTAGCTCCTGTCGTATTTCTCAAACTTGCAGTAGTAGTTGAGGTAGGTATCGAGCGTAAGCCAGTTTTCGATGCCGGAGAGCGAGAGCATCCAGTTGGACTGAAGCCCGCCGCATGAGTCGTCGCGCTCTGACCCGCGCGCTTCAAGCACCCGGCCGCAGTTCATCATGCGGTACATCATATGCCACTTGCCGGACGCCTTTTCGAAGAAAATCGAGTATATCTGCGCGGACAGCGTCTCGTCGCCGTTCGCGATCAGCTGGAACATCTCGCCGTATGGCATATGCCTGGCAGCGTCCAGGTCTGACTCGAAAGCGGCCAGGCTGTCAGAGAGCATCATAAGCCCCTGCCCGCTCCAGAAAAGCTCCCCGTCTATCTCCTCTGGGGGATTCAGCAGCGGGACTGAGAAATTCACGAAATCATTTTCCGCCAGAAGCTCCCACACGCCTCGCGGTATTTCCAGTTCAGGCTTCAAAGCCGGCATGGATATCAAATTTCACACCCCGTTTTAGGGTACGATAATCCATTATCGAAATTTATAATCCTTTACGCTACAAACATCGGCCACAAAGAACCCGTTCTTTATGCTGCCCACGCGAGATTTTTACGGATCAGCCGTTTTGCGATATGCGTAAGACGGACAGGGCTTCTATAATCTAAAAAAGCAAGTTTAACAAAGCATGATACAATACAAATAAGGAATGGGGGGGTTGTTTTGAAAATCAGCGAGGATAATGTATATAGCGGCGCGGTGCTTACGGTGACCCACGGCGCGGTAAATGACGAGGTCGAGATCGTTCTCGATGGAAGCGCGGCTAGAATCACTTCCGTAATCACTAACAAGAGCGTGAAAACGCTCGGTTTAGCGCCTGGCAAGAAGGTATTGGCTATTTTCACGCCATCGAACGTCGTGCTGCTCAAAGACGCTGAGGGTACCCGCTTTTCCGCGAGAAATCAGCTCGAGGGGACAGTGACGTCCGTCAAAGACGGGGCCGTCAATGCCCAGGTGCAGGTGCGGCTCGACTGCGGGGAAACCCTCACGGCGATGACGGCCATAGATTCCCTGAAGAAGCTCGGCCTGGAGGCAGGCGCCAGGGTCACGGCGCTTATAAAGGCGTCCAGCATAATCCTGGGGATCCGGGAATAAATTTCCTCGTCATGCCGCCCAGCCAGCGATAGCGTTTCAGGCACGCGACGCGGGCGGCATTCCTGCCGCCTATTTTTATGCAGTGCCATATAATTTAAGATTAAAGTGAAACGCCAAAAACAGCGATGCTTGCGACGCGCGCCTAAAGGCATAGATCCGCGGGCGGGATCATTCAAGAACTGACAGGAGCTGATTTATTATGAGCGGGGCCTTTCCGACACTCAAGACTGACGATTTTATCCTCCGAGAACTGACGGAAGATGATCTGGACGCTATAAGCTCCATCTGGGGCAGCCCGAATGTGGCGGAAAAATTGAGCTGCGGGCCGCTGTCTCATGACGAATCCACGCAGATGCTCTATGTCCTGCGCTCCTTATGGGAAAACGACGCCGGCATCCGCTGGGGCGTCGAGCTTGACGGCAAGCTCATAGGCACCTGCGGCTTCAGCAACATCAAAAGCAGCGCTAAGCGCGGGGAGCTTGGCTACGAGCTGGGATATGAGTACTGGGGAAGAGGGTTCATGCGCAAAGCGCTCCGCCCGGTTTTCGATTACGGCTTCAACATAATGAGGTTCGAGCGGATCGAGGCCTTCATCAATGTCGACAACGACAGGTCGGCGGGCCTCCTTAAAAAACTCGGCTTCGTCGATGAGGGCATACTCAGGGATTACGCGCCAACGTCAAAGGGGCTTATCGATCAAAGATGCCTGTCGCTCCTCAAACGCGACTGGAAATCGCAGTAGCCAGTTTTGCGCCAAAAAGGGCGTTAAGGGCGGCATTCAGCGCGGGATGCCGCCCTTAACGGCATGGGCCTTAAAACAGCCCCGTCACCTTTCCGGACGCGTCGACATCGATCGAACAGGCTGCGGGACGTTTAGGAAGGCCGGGCATGGTCATTATCGCCCCTGTTATTGGCACGATGAACCCGGCACCAGCCGACAGCCTGACCTCCCGGACCGTAAGCGTGAAGCCTTCCGGCCGGCCCTTCTTCTCAGGGTCGTCCGATAGCGATGACTGAGTCTTTGCCATGCATATTAGGAGATCGTCTTTCCCTAGATCCGATATTTTCCTGAGATCCTTCTTTGCCTTATCAGTATATGCCACGTCCGACGCGCCATATATTTTCGTGGCTATTGCACTGATCTTTTCCCGCGGAGGCATGTCCGGCTCATATAGATGATGGAAGCTGTTCCGGCGGGTGCACGCCTCCAGCACCGCGTCCGCCATCTCGAACCCGCCGCGCCCGCCCTTAGCCCAAATGTCGGACTTCACGACCGAAACACCAAGAGGGGCGCACCTGTCTCGGATAAAATCTATCTCCTCTTCGGCGTCATCGGGGAACACGTTGATCGCTACTACTGCGGGAAGGCCGAAAGAAAGCATGTTCTCTACATGCTTTTCGAGGTTCGGCAACCCCTTGCCAAGCGCGTCCATGTCGACGCTTCCTAGATGTTCCTTCGGAAGCCCGCCGTGCATCTTGAGCGCGCGGAGCGTGGCCACGATGACGACGGCGTCTGGCCTGAGCCCGGCCATGCGGCATTTGATGTCGAGGAATTTCTCCGCGCCGAGGTCTGCGGCGAAACCCGCCTCCGTGATTAGGTAATCGGAGAGCTTGAGACCGTATTTTGTCGCCATGACGCTGTTGCAGCCGTGCGCTATGTTCGCGAACGGCCCCCCGTGGACAAAGGCGGGAACATGCTCTAGCGTCTGCACGAGATTCGGCTTGATTGCGTCCTTCAGGAGCATCGCCATCGCGCCATGCGCCTCGAGGTCGCCCGCGCGCACGGGCGAGCCATCGAAAGAGTATGCGACTATTATCTCGGACAGCCTTCTTTTCATGTCATCGATGCCGTCAGACAGGCAGAGAATCGCCATTATTTCCGAAGCGACGGTGATGTCGAAGCCATCCTCCCTCGGCACTCCGTCCGCCTTGCCGCCAAGGCCGATCACGGTGTGGCGGAGGGCCCTGTCGTTCATGTCCAGCACCCGCCTGAAAACTATCTGGCGCGAGTCCACGCCAAGCGGGTTTCCCTGCTGGATTGAGTTGTCAAGCATTGCCGCCAGGAGGTTATGGGCTGAGGTGATCGCGTGAAAGTCCCCTGTGAAATGGACGTTTATGTCCTCCATCGGGACGACCTGGCTATAGCCGCCGCCAGCGGCGCCTCCCTTTATTCCGAACACTGGCCCTAAAGATGGCTCGCGCAGGGCGACGCAGGCCTTTTTGCCCTGAGCCGCCAACGCCTGCGCAAGACCGACTGAAGTGGTGGTTTTGCCCTCCCCTGCCGGGGTCGGGGTAATGGCCGTTACCAGGATGAGCTTGCCGTCCGGCCTGTCCTTGACCCTCTCCCATAAGCCGAATGAGACCTTAGCCTTGTACTTCCCGTAGAGATCAAGCTCGTCTTCCTCTATGCCCAGTTTGGCCGCAATGCTGACGATAGGCGCCATTTCCGTAGCCTGGGCTATCTCGATATCGCTTAGATATGACAAGTGACGTTCCCCCTCCTAAAAAGCTCTGAATTGCGCTGCGTAAGCATTAATATCAATTTAAAGTTAAAGGCCTAAAGTGTGAAGCATAAAAGCCCGTTTTTAAGCGACGCTATCTCCGCTATTAACATTCCTTTGAACGGAAAATAGCACGCGCCATATCCGAAAATGGCAAGGGCACTGATCCCCGCCGCGTAAAACCGCTTATATGCCGGCCAGCTTCAGCGTGTTTTGCATGAGCGTCGCTATCGTCATCGGCCCGACGCCGCCAGGGACAGGCGTTATGAACGATGCTTTCCGCGCCGCGGCTTCAAAATCCACGTCGCCCGTGAGTTTTCCGCCGGCTCGGTTTATCCCCACGTCGATCACTATGGCGCCCGGCTTTATCATGTCCCCCGTAACGAAATTCGGCCTGCCGATAGCCGCTATGAGGATATCGCCCCTGCAGGCAACCTTTGCCAGGTCCTTCGTGCGGCTGTGGCATATCGTGACGGTGCAATGCCGCCTCAAGAGCATAGCGGCGACGGGCTTGCCGACGATGTTGCTCCTGCCTATCACGACGGCCTCCAGCCCTTTGATTTCGGCTTCCGTGGAGTCTATCAGCGTCATGATGCCCTTTGGCGTGCATGGCTCGACCGCGTCCTCCCCAGACCAAAGGCTGCCGATGTTGACTGGGTGAAAGCCGTCGACGTCTTTTTCAGGGCTGATCGCGGTTATTACATCCCTCGTCTCGATCCCTCCCGGCAACGGCAGCTGCACCAGAATGCCATGCACCTCATCGCTTCGGTTCAGCCTGTCGATAAGCGCCAGGATCTCGCCCTGCGGGGCATCCTGCGGCAAGCGGTGCATGAAGGATTTCACTCCTATCTCCTGACATGCCTTTTCCTTCTGCCTGACGTAAACCGCTGAAGCCGGATCGTCTCCCACCAGCACAACCGCAAGCCCCGGACGGTCCTTCTCGCTGAGACCGGAAACCTTCGCTTTCAGCCCTTCCCTGATTTCAGCCGCTATTTTCTTTCCATCGATTATCCTTGCCGTCACCAGACAACGCCTCCAATGGCAAATGAATTCGCGAATCCGCCCCTCAATAAAGCCAAGAATAAAATACCATATTTATGACGAAACAAACCGCAAAAAATGACTGAATAAAACGAATACGGCGCATGCCTCGCATGCAAAAGCATAACATATGAAACCTCTCCTAAAAAAGTTAACTCACGCCCCGGTGAGATTACGATTACGACATTATTGCGTTTTAAGGTTGACGAAGCCACAGCCCTCGCGTATAATCTCACGTTGTGCCGAGGTGGTGGAAATGGTAGACACGCACGTTTGAGGGGCGTGTGGAGTAATCCGTACGAGTTCAAGTCTCGTCCTCGGCACCATTATCCAAATCCGACACAATCCCAGACAATCCGAAAACAGACCCGAAGCCGCTGAAAATCAAGCATTCAGGTCTGTTTTACAGTCTCGCATAATCCAATATAATCCTGTATAATCTCACACGTAACGCACTACAAACCGCACCACATAAAAAAGGGGGTGCACTACAAAATGCCGTTGTCGGACATGAGGATAAAATCGCTGAAGCCAAGGGAAAAGAGATATCAGGAATGCGATTCGGACGGTTTATATATAGAGGGGAACCTCTAAAAATCTCCCTCTGAGATATAGTAGAAAAAACGTAAGCGGTAAATAATCAGTCACCTTCATAAAGATCACCGCAAGGGATAGACTGCCTCCAAGGACAATAGAGAGAGGGAGGCATTTTCATAATGGGGCGAGGTTACAACCGAACAGCCATAGAGCGGGCCAGATTGGTATCCGAACAGCATTCAAGCGGCAAGACGCAAACAGCCTGGTGTGAAGAACATGGGATCAGTACAAAGACGCTCAGAAGATGGACGCTCGGCGTAGAAGGAGAGGAGACCGAGAGCAGCCGAGCAGCGGACTGGGTGGAACTGAACGATTGCAATCCGTCGCCAGGGTTTGGCTCTGTATCGAACGAGGCTATTGAAATACTGGTTGGCGCGTATACCATATGCGTGAAGCCCGGCTTTGATGGTGTGACGCTGTCGGATATATGCAGGACGCTTGCCGGGCTATGCTGAAATTCAGGGGGAAAAAGATATACCTCGCGTGCGGTTCCACGGACATGCGCAAGGGTATAAACGGTCTTGCCGCTATTGTGGAGCTGAGTTTCAAGCTGGACCCGTTCGGAAGTGCGGCGTTTGTATTCTGTAACCGGAGTCTGGATCTGCTTAAGATACTGGAGTGGGACGACGACGGTTTTTGGCTTCATCTGAAACGTTTGGAGAAAGGACGTTTCAAGTGGCCGCGCAGGGACAGGGGCGACACAATGAGCCTGTCAGGCGAGGAACTGGAGCACTTGCTTGAAGGCACGAAATTGACTCGCAAACTGCTTCGCCGGGAGGTGGTGGAGAGAAGAGCGGTGATTGTTGAAAGATGTCATTTCCTTGAACGCAAAGTGGAAGAACAAGCCGCGCTCATCAAGTATTACGAGGAAGCACTGAAGTTGCTGAAGCAAAAGAAATTCGGCAGTTCAAGCGAAAAGACAGACCCAAGGCAACTGCTGCTGTTTGACGAAGCCGAGAACGAGGCAAATCCTCGCGAAGCCGAACCCACAATCGAACAGATAACGTACACAAGGCGCAAGCGAGCAGGCAAAAGAGAAGAAGACCTGTCGAAACTCCCCGTTAAGAGAATAGTACATTCGCTGCCGGAGGAAGAACGCATATGCCCCGAATGCGGCGAAGCGATGCACGTGATGGGACACAGTGCACCGAGGCGCGAACTGGAGATAATCCCCGCCCAGGTGAACGTTATCGAACATGTGCGCGAGATATATGCCTGCCGTCACTGCGAACAGAATGGCACTAACGTGCCGGTGAGAAAGGCCGAAGTACCGGAACCAGTGATAAAGGGCAGTGTCGCGTCTCCGTCGTCGGTGGCGCACATCATGGTTCAGAAATACGTCAACGCGATGCCGTTGTACCGCCAATGCGCGGAGTTCGTGACGATGGGATTGGTTTTGAGCCGTCAGACAGTGGCGAACTGGATGATATACTGCGCCGAACATTGGCTGAAACCATTGTATGAACTCATGAAGTCTCGTTTGTTGATGGAAGAGACGCTCCACGCGGACGAGACGGTATTGCAGGTGCTGAAAGAACCAGGCAGGGCGTCCCGGACGGAATCGTATATGTGGATTTACCTGACCGGTGTTTTCTCGGTGCTGTCCGTCGTACTGTATGAATATCGGCCTACGCGCTCCGGTTCACATCCGAAAAGGTTCCTGGAAGGTTTCAGGGGATATCTGCACACCGACGGATACGCGGTATATCACAATCTGCCGCCGGAGATAAAAGTAGTCGGCTGTCTTGCGCATGTCAGGAGGAAATTTGACGAAAGTGTGAAGAGCCAACCCCCGGACGCTCCGCCGAACACGAACTCGCAAAAAGGTCTTGATTTCTGCAATAAACTGTTTTCTCTCGAGCGCGAATACGAAGAACTCAAGCCCAAGGAGCGGTACAAAGCGCGTCTGGAACGAAGCAGGCCTGTTTTCGACGCTATGTACGCGTGGGCCGGTACAGTGAACGCGCTGCCAAAATCTTTATTGGGCAAAGCGTTACATTATCTGTTCGAGCAGCGGCCGTACCTGGAGAACTTTTATCTGGACGGCAGGCTCGAGTTGTCAAATAACAGGGCCGAACGCAGCATAAAGCCGTTCGTGATCGGCAGAAAAAATTGGTTTTTTTCAGCGACGCCCAAAGGCGCTGAGGCCAGTTCGATCATTTACTCGGTAATCGAGACAGCCAAGGTAAATAAACTTATACCGTTCGAATACCTGAAATACGTATTCGAGACGATTCCGAATATTTCCCAGGACAGATACAGTTCTCTTCTGTCCTGGAGCGAAACGCTGCCGGATCGCCGCAAGCTCGATCCGACGCACGAAGAATA
>JAIROA010000141.1 GCA_031257775.1 Synergistaceae bacterium | reverse complement strand
CCCTTTTCTGCGCGGCTTTGGCGGCCCGCTCCACCCTGACGTAATCGCCGGTGAACAGCATGCATTTCGCCTCGTAAAACAGCCGGTATGAGCGGCCCGATGGCCCTCTGCGGTTCTTGGTCACGCTCGCGATTATCGGGCTGGCCTCGCCGTCAAGGGCGACGTCCTTAAACAGCTCTATCTCGCTGTGCGCCATCTCCTCGATGATCCCGCCGCCTTTCCCGTGCCCGCCGGAGAGGCCCGAAAGCTGATCTTTCTTCGCGGCCCTGCTCATCTGCGACAGGATTACCGTGCGGATCCCCAAAAGCTGCGTGACCTTCTTGAGCTTCGGCATCGCCTCGTTCACGCACTGAAGGTCGTCCTGATGGCCGCGCCTGAGCAGGGTGAGGTAGTCTATGCACAGCACGTTCGGCATTTTGATCTTCGCCTGCTCCGTGACATCGTCGACGGTCAGGTCAGGGCTGGCCGTGTCGTTGCCCCAGATGTCGAGCCTGCCGTCGTCCATGCCGTAGATCTCGTTTTCGGCGGCGGATATTTCGCGGGATTTTTCGCGGATGAGCCGGTGAAGCTCGTACTGGCCGCACCCGACGCGCCGCTGTATCCGCCGCTCCTGGATCTCGCCGGGCGTCATGTCCAGGCTGAAAAACATCACCGTCATGCCCCTGGACAGCGCGTTTTCTATGCCGCTCAGCAGCAGGGACGTCTTCATGCTTCCCTGCGCGCCCGACAGCGCCATTATTTCCCCCGGCTGGACGCCGCCCGTGATCTCGTCAAGGCACTGTATGCCGAACAAGAACGCGCTTTCGCGGGACCAATCGCTCACCTGCCTCAGCCTCGCACGGAGGCTCCGCGCGGAGTTCGAGTAAAGCAGGTCCGGGCCGCCGAACTCGTCGTCGTCGAGCATCGGCATTCCGGCTTTTAGCCTCGCCGCGTAATGCTCGATCCTGGCAACCGCCTGCCTCGCGTCAATCAGGCAGCCGGCGTTTTTGTGCATCCGCCATATCTCGCGCGCTATGTCGTGATGGCTGAACCCGGCACGGAGCGCCTCCTCGACGGTGCCTTTCATGGCCTCCTCGAGAAGCTGCCGTTTTTCCCCCTCGTCCGAGATCCCGGGAGGATTTAAGGCAAGCCGCGCGGCTATGTCGCCGTGCCGCTTCTGGAATGTCCGCTGGATGTCGTCCACGCCCTTGATCATCGCCATTCGCCCTCCTTGCGTTTTTGTCAGAAAAACCCGTCAGTGCCGGTTCCGCCGTCGGCCACCTCTACGAACCGCGGCCCGTCGGCGTAAATCTCACGGTTGCGGTACTTGCCGTTCATGAGATTCTGGAGCATGTCCTCGCTCTCTAGCAGCCTGGACAGCTCAAGCCGCCATACCGCGCCGTCCCTTCCGGGACATCGCCCGGACGCGAAGTCGCTGGCATCGATCTCCCGGAAGCGGTCAAGCCACCAGTCCAGGCAGTCCCTGCTCGCGGGGTTCTCGCCGATACGCTCGGCAAGGCACGATTTCCACTTCCGCGTCGGCTCAGGCGCGCTCAGGAACCCCTCCCTGGGCATATTCGCGTCCCACAGGGCGGCGACCTCCTCGTAGGCAAGCGAATGCGGCTCCCCGCCATCGCCGACATCCAGCTCGCGCAGGTATCCGGCCCAATGACGGCCAGGCCCCAGGAACGTCGCCGCGTGCTTGACATAGGCCGCGCCGAGCTTTTTGAGGCGGCACTCGCCGGCATACGCGATGGCCGCGCTGATCAGGCTCTCCGGATCTGCGCCGTCCTCCAGCGTCCTCCGCCACTGCTCGTAGGCCTTTTTCTTGCCCGTGGCGCGGGGGTAGGCAGACCAGAACCGCTCGAACAGGTTCACGTCAGCAGGTACTGGTACTGGAGCAGGAGCAGGGGCAGGAGCAGGGGCAGGGGCAGGGCTTAACGCGGGCTTAACCTTTTCTTGAGCATCTGTTAAGCAATCGTTAACGTTTGCTTGAGTATCCGTTAATGGCCGTTCAGCGGTCGTTAACGGGCCGTTAATTTCATCAGGCTCCGCGCTCAACAGTTCCTCGGAATGCGTCAGATCCCAATACTCCTTTTGAGTGATGCTTTTTTTGCCCTCGGCAATAAGCCGCCGGTATATTTCCGGGTGTGTCTTTGCCATTCGCGACAGGCGGCCCGTGTCGCTCCTGTCTGTCGCTCCAGCCACCCAGGGGTTATTTTCTGTCCAGTGGTGCAGATAATATTTCGACTCAAGTTCATCTATGAATCCCGCTGAAACTGCGGCTGCGACAAACGCGCCTTCCTCGCCTTCCCATGAAGCGGCTATTTCAATGTCTTCCTCCGACATAGACGATATATCGCCGCCCGGTTTGATTTTAGCGACGTAAGCCCATAACTGAAGAAGTGACAGAATGCCGGCATCGCCGACCTTCCGTTTTAGTTTTTTTGTTTTATGGTGTATGAAGAAATCCACCGAAACCCGAAAGTCAGCGTTCATGGCCTTTTATCAGCCTGCGCACCCGCCCGGAACCGTCCCTGACCAGCAGCCCCGCGCTGACCATCCTTTTAAGGGTACGCGCCACGAGGGACCTCCTCTCGCCTATAAGGAAAGCGATGGTGTTCTCGCGCAGCGGGCATTTTGCCCATGAAAAAACGGAATCGATCTTCTGGCACACGGACTGCCTCATCCCCTTATTTCCCCTTTCTCAAAACAGGCGCCTCGCCTCAAGGGCTTCGTAGAAGTCGCGCCACTGCTCGTCTATCC
>JAIROA010000079.1 GCA_031257775.1 Synergistaceae bacterium | reverse complement strand
CATGCTCTTTGATGAGCCGACAAGCGCCCTTGACCCCGAGCTTACCGGTGAAGTGCTGGAAGTGATGAAAAGCCTCGCTTCCGGGGGCATGACGATGCTCGTAGTCTCTCACGAGATGGAATTTGTCTACTCCGTGGCAAGCGAGGTGCTATTCATGGAGGGAGGCGTGATCGTCGAGTGCGGGACGCCGTGGCAGATAAGGGAAGAAAACGCGTCCGGCGAACTTTTCGGCGTTTTGGGCGAGTTCGGCTCGGGACCGGCGGATTCATTCTCTCGGACAAGGGCTTTTCTGAGGCGCCTCAATGGATGAGCCCATGCGCTTTATCGCTGAAAACCTGAGCGGCCCGCTCTTTTACGGGGCGCTGGCATCGCTTAGGCTGATCGCCTGTTCCGTCCCGCTCGGGCTGTTATTGGGCTTTGCGGTAGCGGTTGGCTGGGTATACGGGAGCAGTACCGTGTCATGGCTTTGCAGGGCTTTCGTGACGCTTATCAAGGGAACGCCGCTTCTCATACTTCTTTTCATTATTTATTTCTGCCTGCCGTCCGTCGGAATAATGCTTTCGCCGTTTGCCGCTTCAGTGACGGGCTTCATCATGTGCAACGGGGCTTATAACTCCGAATACATCAGGGGCGCGATCCTCTCCGTCCGCACCGGGCAGCTCGTAGCGGCCCGCTCGCTCGGCATGAGCCGCTTGCAGGCGATAATCTCGATAGTGCTGCCGCAGGCTGCCCGCCGCGCCCTCCCGGGCTGCTCGAACGAGATAATATATCTTATAAAATATTCGTCCCTGGCCTACATGCTCTCCTTCATAGAGCTGACCGGCGCCGGCAAAATGGCGGCGACCCGCTCCTTCCGTTTTACGCTGGTTTTTTCAGTCATCGGCCTCGTCTATCTAGCTATGGTGTCGCTAGCGTCGCTCTTTTTCTTATGGCTCGAAAAAAAACTGGCCATACCGGGCTTTGAGGCGAGCAGGAAGTGAGGGGATCATGTCCCTTTCTCATTGGCCGTGCGTCGGTCAAAAGGCTCGATTGACGTTACGCGTCTAGCTCATCCATTCCGCCGTCTTCCGGCGGGGCGTCGCATAAATCGATACAGGCCTGGATGATCGCTTCTTTGACTTCATCGACGCACATTGTGAGGTTTTTCTGTATGTCCCGGCCCCAGAAACGCATGACGTGCCAGCCCATTCTGGCAAGGCTGCGCTCGTTTTCGCAGTCGCGCCTCATATTCCGCTCTATCTTCCTAAACCAGTACTCCTTATTGCTTTTTATGCGGAATTTTTTGACATCCCAGTCTTTTCCGTGCCAAAATTCCCCGTCGCAAAAAATCGCGATCCTGTGCTTCGGTATGGCAATATCCGGTTTTCCCGGCAGGAGTGCGTAGTTTTTCCTGTAGCGGATCCCATCGCTCCACAGAGCCTTGCGGAAGGCAAGCTCGATTTTCGTGTCCTTGCCCTTCACGCGGCTCATATTGTAGCGTCTCTGCTCTTCCTTGCTTCGCGCGCCGTTTGCTTTTCTCGCCTTTTTAGCCATTCCCGCTCCCCGTAATCGCGCGGCGATTGCCTCGCGCGGCCTAAAGTGCCGATTTGTGTCCGGAATTGCCAGTGACTTTTGACGCGTCATGCCAAGTTGCTTTCAAAGGAGCATTAATAGTGAAGATGGCATCGCCTGAGCACTGGGTTTTATGCTTTACCCTTTAGGCCTTTGATTTCAAATTGGTACTGGCTGTGCGGAAATTGTATCACGTTCATGCGATTTGCCTATTCGCGAATCTGAATATATAATTTTGCCAAGCCAACGGGCGCAGGGAAGCCGGTGCGAATTGAGGAAGCCGGCGCGGTTCCCGCCACTGTAAGCCGGACGAGCCGACAAAATGCCACCGATCAGTCGGGAAGGCGTCGGGGAGGATGAGGGCGAGCCAGGATACCGGCCCGCAGGCTGTAAATAATTCAAGTGGCATCCCGCGGGAACACGGGAAGCGCGGCATAAGTCGTTTGCCTGGCCGTGCGTCCCAAGCGCGGCTTTTTTGTGCGTCGCCGCCTTTTGTGAGGCGGCGCGAAGTGCGGTTTAGAACTAGGAGGCTTTAATTTGATAAGGACTATCAGGAAACGTGACGGCAGACAGGCCGGTTACGACAGGACGAAGATCTCATCGGCTATCTCGAAGGCGTTTCGCGCCACCCGGGAAACCGGCGCGTCGTCTCCTGACGATATCGCGCGCGCGGTGGAGGCGCGTCTTGAGGCGACCGGCCTCATTTCGCCTTCGGTGGAACAGATTCAGGACGTGGTGGAGTCCGTGCTGATGGAACTCGGCAACGCGATGACAGCCCGCGCCTATATTCTCTACAGGGCGGAACGCAGCCGGATTCGCGAGATGAATACCGGCCTCATGAGGACTTACGAGGAAATAGCGTTCAAGAGCGCCCTTGATTGCGACATAAAGCGGGAGAACGCCAATATCGACGCGGACACGCCTATGGGGACTATGCTCAAATACGGGTCTGAGGGTGCCAAGAAATTCTACGAGATGTTCGTTATCGACCCGCGCTTTATCGGCGCGCACAAATCCGGCGACATCCATATTCACGACCTGGATTTTTACGCGCTCACCACGACATGCTGTCAGATAGACCTCCTGAAGCTCTTTGACGGGGGATTTTCGACCGGGCACGGCGTACTGCGCGAGCCGAACGACATAGCGTCGTACTCGGCTTTGGCCTGCATCGCGATACAGAGCAACCAGAACGACCAGCACGGCGGGCAGAGCGTCGTCAACTTCGACTACGCCATGGCACGAGGCGTGGCTAAGACATTTGCCCGGTATTGGGGCGAATTTTTAAAGACGGCGCTTTCGCTCTTGGGCGAGCCTGGGGAATCCGAAGAAAATATCGAGGCAGCCGTGGACGGCCTTTATAAGGAAGGCAAATTCCCGCCGCTCGGTTGCGAGAATCAGGAGGACATTTACGGCGGTTTGGCTAAAGCCCTTGCGGAAGCCGGAATTCCCGAGGAAACGGCGCAGCGCGCCCTTAGATTCGCGGACAGGCGGGCAACCGCCGCCACGGAACGCGCTGCGTACCAGGCTATGGAGGCGTTTATCCATAACCTGAACACCATGCACTCGCGCGCCGGCGCGCAGACTCCGTTTTCATCGATAAATTACGGCATGGACACGTCGAGGGAGGGGCGTATGGCTATCAGGGCTATCCTGCTGGCCACGGAAGCGGGGCTTGGAGGAGGGGAGACGCCGATATTCCCCATACAGATATTCAGGGTAAAAAGCGGCACGAGCTTTGATCCGGGGGATCCGAACTACGACCTCTTTCAGCTTGCCTGCCGCGTTTCGGCCAAGAGGCTGTTTCCGAATTTCTCGTTCCAGGACGCGCCGTTTAACGCGCGGTACTACGTGCCCGGATGCCCGGAAACGGAGATAGCCTACATGGGGTGCCGCACAAGGGTCATATCGAACGCGCACGATCCTGGACAGGAGATAAGCAACGGGCGGGGCAACCTGAGCTTCACCACGATAAACCTGCCGCGCATAGCGATCAGATCGCGCGGCAGCGTTGCGGCGTTTTTCACGGAGCTGGAATCCACGGCCCTTCTGGTGATCGAACAGCTTCTTGAGCGATTCCGGATCCAGTGCAAAAGGAGGACACGCAACTATCCCTTTCTGATGGGGCAGGGCGTGTGGCTGGACAGCGAGAAGCTGGGATGGGACGATGAGGTGGGGGACGTGCTGCGTCACGGCACTCTGTCAATGGGCTTCATAGGGCTTGCGGAGGTGCTTAAATCCCTCACCGGCGCGCATCACGCCGAAAATGAGGCGTCGCAGTCGCTGGGTCTCGACATCGTCCGCTTCATGCGCCAGATGATGGACAGGGAGACAATGTCAAGCGGCCTCAACTTTTCGCTCTTAGCGACTCCGGCCGAGGGCCTTTCGGGCCGCTTCGTTGGGCTTGACAGGCGGGAATTTGGCGCGATTGAGGGAGTCACGGATCGTGATTATTACACGAACAGCTTTCACGTGCCTGTCCATTACGGCATCACGGCGGCCAAAAAAATAGCGATAGAGGCACCGTATCACGAGCTTACGAACGCGGGGCATATCACGTATGTTGAGCTGGACGGCGATCCGTCGCGCAACCTGGAGGCCTTTGAAAAGGTTGTGCGTTTCATGGCGAAGTCTGGCATCGGGTACGGCTCCATCAATCACCCGGTGGATCGCGACCCTATGTGCGGATATAATGGGATCATAGGCGACACGTGCCCGAAATGCGGCAGGAGCGAGAAGGATGGCCCAGGGTTCGAGCGCATCAGGCGCATCACCGGATACCTTGTCGGCACCGTCGATCGCTTTAATGACGCTAAAAGATCCGAGGAGCGCGACAGGGTGAAGCACGGCCTGGGCAGCCTGGGCAATCCCGGCCTCAGCGAGCCCGCGTGAGGCTGGCCGGCATAGTCCGCGAAAGCATAGTGGACGGCCCGGGGGTGAGGTATGTGGTGTTCGTTCAGGGCTGCCCTCACCGCTGCCCGGGCTGTCACAACCCGCAGACTCACGATCCGTCCGGCGGATATGAAATTTCTTCCGGCGAGCTTGAAGCGGATTTCCTTCTGGAAGCCAGTCAAAACCCGCTTCTTGATGGCCTCACCATCTCCGGAGGCGAGCCCCTCGTTCAGGCCGCGGATCTCTTGCCTCTAGCCGCTTCCGCAAAGCGCCTGGGACTTGGCGTCTGGCTTTACACCGGTTACACGATAGAGGAGATAGGCGCTCTCGGGGAAGCAAGCCAGAAAGATCTGCTGAAGGTGACTGATGTCTTAGTCGATGGCAGATTCGATGAAAGCCTTCGGACTCTGGACGCGGGCTTTGCCGGCAGCTCGAATCAGAAAATACTGGGCCGCGAGGAATTGTGTAAATATACAATATAAAGCCTGTTCTCAAATACAATACGCATTCTGGATAAGAGAAGTAACATATCACCGGAAAGCAACAAAGAGGAAAAGCGTAAAAAGGCATAGGGGCCGCTGACGCGGTTTTAAAAGCTATTAAATTTAACTCCGGCGCTGGAGTCGGCGTTATGGGAGTTATATTAGAAGGGTCGAGAGGAGGCGATGTGGAGGATGCCGATAGCGAAACCACAGACGAGATCCGATTCCTGACAAAGGCGGCGGCCGCACGGCGCGACGGCTTGCCGCAACGACGGACGAAACGCCAGGCTAACCCGGCAAAAGCACGTTTGAGCAAAAAAAATTCACGCATAACGCCATTTAGCGATTTTTGCATAACCAACTCCTTCCAACAAGAACAGCCAATAGATAAGGGGGGCAATGCCCGCCCCCCTTATTGAATTATCCCGGTCGTATGCCCTATCCGGATTTACCGCATTGCTAAATGAAGCAGGGTCGAAGGACAAAGTAACTGCAACATTGTCAGAGTGACTGCAACTCAAGAAGCGCAGGATTTAGTTTTGAGCAAATACGTATAAACAAAAAGCTAGCAAGAGGACACGTAAAGCGTAC
>JAIROA010000040.1 GCA_031257775.1 Synergistaceae bacterium | reverse complement strand
CCTTCGCCCAGATTTTGCCCCAATTCCCGGCTGACGGGCTTGTCGGAGTGAAGCAGGTCGCGTCGTTCCTGGGCTTGAGCGAAAACACCGTATGGCAGAAGCTGAGGGTTGAGCCTGATTTTCCTCAGCCAAGCGTCAGGGAGCGCCGCATGACGCGCTGGGACGCAGCGAAGGTAAGAGAGTACAGGCGAAAGGCGGATGCGGAATGAACGGCGGTTTTCTGCCGGTCTGCGTTGAAAAAATCCCAGAAGAGTTGAAAGCCTTGAGGCAATGGGTGCTGTAGCGCGGAGAACGCCGGGCGCTCAAAAAAGACTCCCGCAAAGGGTGATTCCGTGTCTGAAAATGGTAATGACACCGGGGTGACATCACATATTTTCGATGCTTTACGAGTGCCATTAATGCGATATAATGATCGTGAGGATTTGTAAATAATCATTTTAAAAATGCCATGACGAAAATTTCTCCAAGCCTCGATATCCTAAAGCGGCGGGCGCGACCGCGCTTCATAAGCCACGGATCCGAGGCCTGGGCTGCAAGCCCACGGAGTAGCGGGAGAAATCGCGCTGCTTGCCCATTTGCGAAGGAGATGACCGAAAAGATGTCATGTAGATTTTGTGCTGTTGGCACAAGGCACGCTAGCCTTATATGCCTGTTAGCGATATGCCGCTCAGGCATGGGAGGTGCGCGCGCTTGAAAACGATGGTCAGTCTGGAGGAAGCTTCCAGACTCATGTCCGAGATGCGCCAGGAAATCGGCACTGAAAATGTGTGCTTAATGGACGCGCTCTACAGGGTGCTGGCGCAAGATATCCTGGCTGGGGAAAATGTCCCGCCATTCAACCGCTCGCCCTTTGACGGCTATGCCATGAGGGCGGCAGATCTTGCATTGGCGTCGCGGGAGCGGCCCGTTACGCTCAGCGTCACTGAGGAAGTTCCCGCCGGGCACATGCCGAGGCTGGAGGTGAGCCCCGGCCAGGCTGCGAAGATCATGACAGGCGCTCCGGTCCCGGCAGGCGCTGACTGCGTCGTAAAATTTGAGGAAACCCGCGAGGACGGCGACGGCATAATCGTATCCGCTCAGTGTAAATCAGGCCAGAATATTATCCCGATAGGCGAGGACATAGCAAAAGGCACCATGATCGCCCCAAAAGGCACGGTGATCGACCCCGCCCTAATCGGCATGATGGCGTCTTTGGGCATGGAGGACGTCCCGGTATACAGGCAGCCTAACGTAGCGATTCTCAGCACGGGCGACGAAGTCGTGCCGGTCGGAGCGGAACTGACGCAGGGCAAAACCCGCAACAGCAACACGTATGCCCTGGCAGGCGCTTTGCTGGCGATAGGGGCAAAACCGGTTTTTCTGGGCATCGCGCGCGACGAGACGGAAGCGATTGGCGCGGCTGTTGAGAGCGGCCTGAGGGACGCCGATATGATAATCACGACAGGAGGCGTCTCAGTCGGAGATTACGACTTAATGCAAGAAGCCCTTCAAAAAATCGGCGCCCGTGCCATCTTCTGGCGCATCCGCATCAAACCCGGCGGGGCAGTCCTGGCTGCCCGGAAATACGGCAAGATGATCCTGTGCCTTTCCGGAAGCCCCGCAGCGGCCATGCTCAGTTTTCATCTGCTCGCCTCTCCGTATGTCTGCCGTATGGCAGGACGCTCCCGGTGGCAGAACGAAGAAATCGACGTAGCATTGAAGAGCGGGATCAATAAGCCGAGCTTCCACAAACGGTTCGTGCGCGGACGCCTTGCCGTAGAAGACGGCAGGTCAGTCATGATAACGGCCGAAAAGCAGGGGAACGGGGTTCTGGATTCGTTCATCGGCACCGCGCTTTTGGGAATGATCCCGGAAGGCAGCGGCCCTATCCCTCCCGGAACGCGCATTAAGGCTTATGTGACGCGGGCGGGGAATTTCGAGATAGGGAACGGGCAATTGAAATGACGGCCGCTCCTGTCGTATGTTTCGTGGCGGCGCGTTCCGGGACGGGCAAGACAACGCTCTTGGAGAAGGTCGTGGAGGAGATGACGGCGCGAGGATATTCCGTTGGCACGATCAAGAGCGACAGCCACGAAATGCAGATGGATCGGGAGGGCAAGGATACGTGGCGGTTTACTCAGGCGGGCGCGAAGGCTACGGCTATTATCGGACCGGGGGCCTACGCGCTGATTCAGAAAACACCTGACAAGGAAGACCTGGAAACAGTAGCGGCCATGCTGAAGAATGTCGATATCATTCTTGTCGAAGGCTATAAAGGAGCGGACAGGCCGAAAATCGAGGTCGTGCGCGCGGAAAAAGGGACGGACGTGGTCACGGATCCGCGAGACCTGGTCGCCGTCGTCAGCGATGTTGGGATTTTTCCTGACCTGCCCGGCACGGTGCCTGTTTTTGGCCTTGACGATTACCATAACGTCGCGGAGCTTATTGTAAAGACATATCTGTGCAGCAGTCAGGCAGGTGCGTGATGAATAGTTTTGATTTTCCCGACGCCGTTATATTGAACGTCGACCTCAGCCGGGGCGCCGTCTGGAGGGAAACTATCCCGGGCCGGGATTACAGGCTCTATCCGGGCGGCTCGGCCCTTGCTGTCCGCCTGCTGCTTGAAAGGGTGCGTCCCGGGACGGATGCCCTCTCATGCGATAATCTGCTCGTCTTTGCGGTTTCCCCCTTTACGGGCCTTCCCGTTGCCGGATTGAGCCGCATAGTGGCGGCCGCGAAAAGCCCTCTCACCGGAGGCATCGGCGACAGCCAGGCGGGAGGTTTCCTGCCGGCCGAGTTCGCGGCCAATGGCATAAGCGCGTTAGCCGTGAGCGGCAGGTCGGAACGCCCCGCATACATACATATAAAAGATGGAAACGCCGAGATCCGGCCAGCCGCGCATATATGGGGAAAGACGACGGGGGACGGGGAGGACATCATCAGCCGGGAACTGGGCGGCAATGCCGAAATAGCGCAAATCGGGCCCGCGGGGGAAAATCTCGTGCGATTTGCCTGCGTCGTCCACAACTGTTCCAGGGCGAATGGCAGGACAGGCATAGGGGCGGTGATGGGTTCGAAAAATCTCCGCGCTCTTGCCGTATCCTGTGCCCCAAAACCCACTCCAGCCGATCCGGGCGCTTTGGGCGGCATAAACCGCAGGGCCGCTGAAAGGCTTGGCGACCCGTTCTGGAAGGATTTCAGCGCTCATGGCACTCCCGGCAACGTGGGGCCTTTGCGCGATATGGGATATCTGCCCACAAATAACTTCAGCAGCGGCTGGTTCCCTGATTTTGCGGGCTTGAGCGTAAAAGGCGGCGGGAAATGTTACGCCTGTCCGCTTGAATGCAAGAGGATCGCCGAAAAATCGCCCAAACTGGAGCCCCGCTACGGAGGACCGGAATACGAGACCATAGCGGCGGTGGGTTCGTATTGCGGCATAACGTCGGGCGAATCCATAAACATGTCGAACCAGATCTGCAATATGTACGGGATGGACACTATATCATGCGGGGCCACCATCTCGTTTGCCATAGAGTGCTTTTCGAAGGGGCTGATCTCTGAAAGGGATGCCGGAATGAAGCTCGCTTTCGGGGATTCCGAATCGGTTCACAGGCTCATGATGATGATAGCTCGCAGGGAGGGCATCGGAAACATACTGGCGGAGGGCAGCAAAAGAGCCGCCGAAATCATAGGATGTAAGTCGCGAGAGCTTGTCCCCGCGTCGAAGGGGCAGGAACTCCCGGCTCATATGCCCCAGATGAAACCGTCTTTGGGCCTGATATATGCCGTAAACCCGACAGGAGCGGATCATCAGTCCAGCGAGCACGACACGATGCTCTTTGCCCCAATGGGCAGCCCTGCCCGAAGATGGCTCTCGTCTTTAGGGGTGAGCGACAAAAGTTTCAGGATTCCGGGATCCCGGGATAAGACGGAGCTGGACGAGCTGAGGGTGCGATTTGCCCTTCTCACTCAGCGCTTCTATTCCCTGCTCGATACGCTCTGCATGTGCCAGTTCGTGTGGGGGCCGAGCTGGCAGGCACTGGGGCCGGATGATATCCTTGACCTGGCCTCGTCCGGCATCGGGTGGAAGACTTCGGTCGAGGAACTGATGGAAATCGGGGAGAGGAAGCTCAACATGATGCGGCATTTTAACGCCAGGGAGGGCTTCACGAAAAAAGACGATACGCTGCCAAGCCGTTTTTTCGACCCTCTGCCCGACGGCCCGTCCAAAGGCGCGCGGGTCGACAGGCGCAATTTCGACGAGGCAAGGGAACTTTATTACTCCCTCTGCGGATGGGACGGGCCTTCCGGCAATCCGCCGCCGGAAAAGCTAAAGTCGCTTTCGCTGGAATGGCTGGCATCGGGCCTTCCCGGCATGATGAGCGCCGTAGTGCTTGCGGGAGGGCAAAGCCTCCGCATGGGGACGGACAAGGCGCTTCTGAAGCTGCGGGAGAAAAATTTCCTTGAGACGACACTGCAGACCCTCTCGATGTTCCCGGACGTCATGATTTCATCTGCCGGACACGAAAAGTACAGAGGGGTAAATGCCCGGATCGTGCCGGACATTTACCCGGGAGCGGGGCCCATCGGGGGCATATACTCGTCGCTTGTCGCGAGCAGGCATGAATATCTCTTCGTCACCGCGTGCGACACGCCATTTTTGAGCGCTTCCCTGATACGCGAGATGTGCCGTGCCGCCGAGGGATACCAGTGCTGCGTGGCACGGGAGGAAAACGGGCGGGTGCATTCTCTCTGCGGGGTATACCATAAAAGCATGATTCCTGTTTTCAAGGAGCTAATAGAGGGCATCCGCTATAAGATCGCGCTGGCTTACGCCAAGGTCAGGATGAAGTATTTCGGCCTCTCTCCCGGGCAGGCCGCGGAATTGAAAAATTTCAACACGAAAGAGGAATATGTGGAGCTGATGAATTCCGGCGCCGAGGGCCGGCACACGAATTGAGCGCGGGGAGAGCAAAAAACTTTGGCGCGCTTCACCTAATGGACGTTGTATAAATTCCAAAGACCACATAATCTCTGAAGCCTTACAGTTGTTCTGTCTTACTCATCTTAACTGTCAAAGTCGGGAAAAGAGATCGCGAAAAATCTACTCTCTGACGGGATCGCCCCCGAAGTCGTGGCGAGAAATACAGGGTTGTCTTTAGATACCGTAGCGGAAATTTCCGGCTTTTCTCGTGAGAAAAACCGTGAACTTATGGACTGACACTTACGCAAGCCATTTGTCTGCGACTAATTTCGTCAAAATGGCTGGATTTTGCGCGTAAAACCTTTGCAAGGAGAAAGGGAGTACGTTAAAATGTTTCCCCCTTCCCCCAAGTGTCGATTTTCATTTTTAAAGTTTAAATGTGGCAGTAGAATCAGAATAACCGTCAAAAACTCTAATCGACGCCGTGCCTAGAGTTTTAAATTCTATTGTATAACGATATAACACGTCCGCTGTTTTTCTGCCATTAACTGTCATTTCTTTTGTCTCTTTCCATCTTATCGTTTTGGGTAATGCGCCCTGAAGTGCTGAGATTTCCACTTTGTGCGTGCCGCGCCTACCTTGCCACGCATTTTTTCTAGCATTTTCGTAATAAACGTAAAGATCAATCGTGACGCTGTCGCCACCTGACGAGATAATTTTCAATGCACTTTTGCTTGCGTTCAGAGGCAGGAATTCGCCCCATTTCGTGTAAGTTTTCCCTTCAACCGCTTCCCAATTCCCTAAAAACGAGCTAAAAGAGACGATATCATCTGATGACGGTTGGGCAGGTTCGGAACTCGCCACGCCTATATCCCATCTCAGTAAGCACAAGGCCAGCAAGAGAATAAGCACCTTCTGTAATTTCATCGAACAAGCACCCCTTTTTGTAAGATAATGTTTTACAATTATACATCGCGGCCCTCCCGTTGGGAAATATATAAACCCTGCAACATCAATTTTAGTATTGCAGTGAAAATTGTGTCTAATCTGAAAAATTGTCGCCAGACAGTGATAATGTCATGGCGTAACGGGACAATAAAAATGTCCTCATGATACTTAATCTAGAGTGGCTTCACAGCACCTTGAAAATTTCATATGGGACATTATTCCGCAGCGGCGCTTAGTGACGTCTTTTTCAGCGGTGTCGCTTCCGTTATATTTCTCAGACCGTCCGCCTGAAATCGTCCGCCACCCTGTTTATGTCATCCTCTCCCACGTACTCGCCGATCTGAACCTCGATTATCTCAAGCGGGATCTTGCCTGGGTTCTCCAGGCGGTGGATTTTGCCCTTAGGGACAAAGACGCTCTCGCCCTCGTGAACGAAGGTTCCCTTTCCGCTCGCGTCCTCGCCGTGATCGCATATAGTGACTAAAGCCGTGCCCTTCACCACTATCCAGTGTTCGGAGCGGTGCACGTGGTACTGGAGCGAGAGGCGTTTGCCGGGCGAGACCTCCAGCTTCTTTATCTTCTGCCTGTCTCCCTTCGAAAGCACGCGGTACGTGCCCCACGGGCGCGCGCTCATAGGGGACTCGTCCACTTCCGGGCGTCCTGAATCCTTGAGGTCTTTTACGACGCCGCGCAGTTTCTGGGACGAGCCTTTTGGCGAGATAAAAAGGGCGTCCGGCGTGTCGACCACTATCATGGATTCGAGATCCAGGCCGCAAATCAGCCTGTCGCAGCCCACTATCAGATTATCGCTGCTCCCGCTGAGAAATACGTTGCCGGCCGAAGCGTTATCGCAGCCGTCCTTCGGGGAATTCTCGAACACGGAGTCCCACGAGCCCACGTCGGACCAGCCGGCGTCAAGGGGGACGCAGGCGATGTCTCTGGCCTTTTCCATCACGGCGTAGTCAATGGATCTCTTAGGAGCGGCGAGGAAACGGGTCACGAGGTTTTCGCTATTTTCTCCGTTTTGGCTTCCTTCTCCGCTTGCCGTGAATATGGCGGCACCCTCCGGGAAATATGCCTCGAAGGCCGCTATCATGTCGGAGAAGCGGAAGCAGAAAATGCCGCCGTTCCAAAAATACCCGCCCCGCTCGATATATTGCTCCGCCGTATTCAAGTCCGGTTTTTCCACGAATTCCTCCGCCGCGAGCCAGAGATGCTCAGTCGGCGCGGTCTTTATATAGCCAAAACCCGTATCCGGCCTCACAGGCTTTATCCCGAACGTGACGAGATTCCCTGCTTCCGCCGCCTCAGTCGCGGCATGGACGGCTTTGACGAAACGATCCTCGTCCTTTATGAGATGATCGCTCGGGCAGACGAGGACAAGGTCATCCCGAGAAGCGCCTGACTCAAGCAGGCTGGACATCCCGAGCGCTATGGCCGGCGCGGTGTTTCTGCCCTCCGGCTCCTCGATTATGAAATCGCCATTCAGGCCTATCGAGTGGAGCTGATGAGAAACGAGCGCCCTCCATCTGCCTGAGGCTACGACGCGCAGCCGGTCGCCGCCTGTGACCTTCAGGACGCGAAGCACCGTCCGCTGCAGCAGCGTCTTTTCGTCCCCGCAGACCGCAAGAAACTGCTTTGGCATCTCCTCCCTCGACAGCGGCCAGAGGCGCGTCCCGCTGCCGCCGGCCAGGATAAGCGCATAAAGGCCGCTCTGCTCATTTTTCGTCATCACAACGACACCGATCCTTTCGTGTTATCTTACCGTGAGCAATTTCCTGGCAGCTTCAGGAGCGATGCCGGCAAGCTCCGCGAGGCGGCGCAGCCCTCGGCCTCCGTGCCCTGTGAGCTGGGATATTTTCCCTGAGCCAATCTTCCACGGGATGTCTTGCGCGGCAAGCTCAAGAGCGAGTTTCTCCGAGAGGGCCAGTTCGCCAAAAGCCGGATGATGCGGCCCTGCGACGACGGACCGGCGCAGGGAGTCCGACTCCAGCAGCCCCACCCTTATAGCGCTGAATCCCAGGCTCGACGCGACGCGCAAAAGAGTCCCCGCCTGCCGTATGGCTTCCTCTAAAGCAAGCGGCGCGTACTTGCCGCTCCTGTAGAGCGATTCCAGTTCCGTCCCGCGCAGAACCAGGCAGGGGTAAATTCTCAAATCCCACGTCGCATTGGGATTTAAAGCCAGCGGCTTAACGGGCAAAGCGCAAGAATTTACCCTCCCTGGCGAGCTGGCGTCACTCGTGCCCGTCATCAGGGAAGCTATCGTTTCAAGGTCACGCACGGCGCTCTCGAACGTCTGCCCCGGAAGCCCTATCATCGTCTGCGCTCCGATATGAAACCCGGCGCTCCGCAGGGCCTCTATGCTGTTTTTAATTTTCTCGGGATCGTCGTCCCTATTGCACTGACGGAGGACGGCCGGGTCAAGCGACGGGATGCCCAGCTCTATCGTTCCTATCGGATATTTTTTAAGCGTTTCGATCGCGAGCGCGCCGCGCTCGCCCTCAAAGTCGCCGGGATAGGATGAGAACGTGACGCGGCTTCCCTCCGGCGCAAGCGTGAGTGCCTCTATATACCTCTCCATGAGGCCTGGCTCGATTTTCGCGAAGCTGCCGCCAAAGAAGCAAATCTCAACGGGCAAAACCTGACGCCCCGCGATGGATCTCACCTCTTCCGGCGTTGCCATGCCTGAGCTTACGCCCGTTATCGCCCGCTGGTCGCAGTAGACGCATCGCCGCCCGCAGCCCTGAAACGGGATAAAAAAAGCGAGCCGTTTCATTGAACAGGCGCCATTATGCCTTGCTTCTATGATTCAGGATCGTACAGAAGGGCGGCGATGACCCTCTCCGTCAGCCTTAGATCCCTATCGGTGAGTTTTTTGTCCCTATACCAGACATCCATCTCCCCGGGCGAAAGCAATTCCTCAAGCTGCACCCTGCCCGCCTTGTTCGGAAGGTCGTCCATGATGTCGCCCGCCGACGCGCCAAGCACTTCCGCAAGCCGGTTCAGGAGCTTCATCGACGGCATGCGCCTGTTGCTCTCGAGAGCCTGAATATATATGCGGCTGACCTCGGCGGCGTCCGCAAGCCCCTGCTGCGTGAGCTTGCTGCTTTTCCGCAGAATCCTAAGCCTGCGTCCTAAACTCATATCATAGCCCCCCTACCGGAATCATGTTATCAGGGATTTTACTACAACACAGAAAAAGCGTACAGGCCAATAGATTCGCCGAATGCCTATTTGAAACTAAATGTTGAAACTAAAGGCCTGAAGGGCGGCGCGTAAAAGGCGGTTCGTTCGGCGTTACGTTTTCAGGGATTTTACTGCGATACAGAAAAAGCGTGCAGGACAATAGATCCGCCGCGCCGCCGGGGCTCGCGTTATTTCTCACCAGGAAATCGTCAAGCCTGAAGAGCGGCCCGTAGTCGGCTTCGAGGGGATCGAAATTTTTCAGGGTTTCCTTAACCCTCTTTAAATACTCGCCGCGCCAGAACTTTATCCCGGCCCTATGTATGACGTTCGTGTCCTCGCATATGGTCATGAGAGTCAAAAGAGCTAAAAGCGCCGCGTCGTTCGCCCTTGCGCCCGCGCCAAGCGCCTTTTCGTAAGCTTCGAGCGACGGCCCGAGCGACGGGAACGCCTTCATCGCCTCGCTCCTGATGCCGCCTATGCCGTGCTTTAAAAATATTTTCTCACCGTGAGTGACCTGCCCGCCGCGCCTGCCGCGCCTGGCACCGCGGGTTTTTATCCGCTCGAAATCCTCCTCCATAAACGGATACGCTATCTCGGAGGATTTTTTCCTGATTTCCTCTGGCGCGCAGTCGCCGTCGTTCAGGCATACCCCAGCGGCGCCTGCTAAAAGCGACAGCGCGAATATGAGGCCCTTATGGGTGTTGATGCCGCCGGTTGCGCTGAGCATGGCCTGCTCCATCTTGATTCCCCGCGCTCTGAGCTTCCCGAACAGATCCGCGAAGCGGCCCGTTTCCCCGCAAATCATCCCGTCCAGAATCTGCTGCGGCCAGTAAGGCGCGAGCGCGCTTGCGCTAACCATAAACAATGCCCAATCCATATCGCTATGAGCGCCATTCCCGTAAGAGTCCACAAGGCCCGGCTTTGGCGCCGTGGCTATCTCGATGAAAGTCGACATTGCGGCAAGGGCGCCAATAGCAGTTGCAAAATTTTCGTTTTGAGTTTTCAATGTACACTGTACCTCGTATCTCCCAGAAGGGTGTGGTGACCGTAATGGCTATATTGGGCTTTTCCAAAACATCCCATAAAGAATTTTACCATGACATATTCCCTCTTTCCGGCATCAGCCGGCGGCTGTTTTTTCTGATTTTGCTGATTTTTTTCTTCATAGCCCCGCATTCATCGTCCGCGGACGACGGGGCGCCGATGCGGAGTGCTTTCTGGAAGCGCGACTGGGGCCTCATGGACTCCATTTACAGGGGCGCTTCTTCTGCGGACGCGCCTCAGATCTCCTCGCGGGATCGATCCCTTTACTTAAACGCTCTCTGGCTTCAGGGGCGATACGCGGACGGCGTGACGATCCTCGAGGACATGCTGAATAGCGGGGACGCCGGTTTTCCTCAGGAACTGCGCCCTTACGCGGGAATGCTGCTCGTGCTTGGGCAGGAGCGCACCGGAAGGAAGGGCGAGGCTTACGAAAACGCTTGGACGCTGTGGAACGCGTCTCCCGGGCCTCTTAAATATTACCTTGCCTTCGCGCTCGCAAGGCTCTCGCGCGACCTCGCGATCACGGACGAATCGGAAGAGTGGTTCCGCAGAATGCTCGAGTTCTCCCCCGACAAAAAGCGGAGGGTTAGCGCCCTGGCCCAGCTGATAGAGACAAAGGGGGTAAACGCCGACGAGGCGGCGGAGCTTTTGGCCGCTTCCCCGTCGAACGCGAAGGCCCTTGCCTTCTGCGCGGCGCTTCCGCGAGGAAGCTCGTCAGCCGCGGATTATGCCTTGGGCTACAGCGATTACCTGAATAAAAAATACGGATCGGCCATGTCCCGTTTCGAGATGGCCTCTCAAGACGTCGTTTATGGGGAAGCCGCGCGCTATTACCACGCTTACGCAGCGTACCGCGAGAAGAAAAACCGGCTTGCCCTCTCCCTTTGGTCCGGCATAGCCCTTTCCGGCGACGAATTCCCCCAAAGATCCGTGCAGCGCCTGAGCGCCCTTGCCAGCCGGGGCCTGACGAAAGAGGTGCTGGATGTTTTGCGCAAAACCTCGGCAAGGACGGGCTTCCCAGACTTGGCGGCGGACGCGCTCGTCGGCTTGATCCGCCTCGGCGAGGGGAAAACGGCGTCCGATGCGCGGGAAGAGCTATACTCAAAATTCGCCGGCACGAACCAGGCCGCCACGGCGCGATGGGAGAGCGGATGGAAGCACTGGAAGGCTAAAAACTACAATGCCGCCTACGAAGAGTGGTCAAACGGTTTTTCCCGCGACATAAGGAACAGAGAGCTGGCATCGAGGCTCCTGTACTGGCAATCGCGGGCGCTTGAGAAAATCGGAAGCCCTGTGGCATCGGAAACGGCAAAGCGCAACCTGGCCGAGTGGTACCCGGCGGAATATCATACATTCCTCGCTGACCCGATGGGCGGCGTCATAAGCGCGGACGTGCCGGCTGGCTATAAAAGCTGCGACATGCTTGAGGAGTGGGGCTTCGTCACATACGCGAGGCTTGCCGGAGAGGCGCCGGCATCGTCCGGCGATATAGGGCAAGTGGGCAAGGTAAATATTCCAAGCCTTTACCGCTCCGCAAGCCTCGCTCTCTGGGAAGGGGACTATTCATCGGCGGCAAGGGGCTTTGGCGCTATCCAGAGGGCAATTCCGGCAGACGAGTACGCCTCGTCGGAAATATTGAAATCCTACTTCCCGAAAGCGTTCGAGCAGGAGGTAAGGGAGGCATCCAGGCGGACCGGCATCGAATCGGCTATAATATGGGGCGTTATGAGACAGGAAAGTTTATATGAGCCGGACGTGACAAGCTCCGCCGGCGCTTACGGCCTTATGCAGCTCATGCCAGGCACGGCCCGCGCGGAAGCGAAGAAGCTAGACATGGACGCGGACTCCTACAGGAGCGTAAGCGGTAACGTGCTGCTCGGCGCCAATCACTTAGCAGGCCTCTTCGCAAGGTTCAAAGACGCGCCACGCGCCCTTGCCGCGTACAACGCAGGCGGGACGCCCGTCGCCAGGTGGAGCGCCGAGCCGATATCGGACATGGCGGAATGGGTGGAGGATATCGGATACGCGGAAACCCGGGGCTACGTCAAAGCCGTCCTCCGAAACATAGAGGTATACAGGATGTTATGGAAGGACTGACGTTTTACAGAAGACATAGATGAATGATAAAGAATTATACAAAAGGGGGTTCAGGAATGGATCTGACTCAGATTGCCGACCCAGTGGAGAGGGTGCGGGCGTTTCTCAAAAGCGTCTCATGCGAGAGCGAGGTGATTCACACCAAAGAAACCATCTTTACGGTGGATGACGCGTCCAAGGAAATCGGCGCCCCGCCGGGAGAAATTTTAAAGAGCCTTCTTTTTCTGGCGGAGACCGACTCTGGGGAAGAGTGGGTGCTAGCTCTGATGTCCGGCACGAACAGAGTCAACGACAAGAAGATAAAGGAAATCACGGGCGCGCGCAAAGTCCGCATGGGAACGGCGGAGGCCATACGGGAATTCTCAGGCTTCGAGCCTGGCGGCGTCCCTCCTGTCGGATACCCGGCACAGCCAAGGGCGCTGCTTGACCGCGACCTCTTTCAATACGCCATAGTCTGGTCGGCAGCCGGAAGCCACCGCGACGTATTCCCCATATCCCCCGGCGAGCTGCTCGAAATTACCGGCGGTGCCGTCGAGGATATAAAAAAATAACGTGCGAGATTAACTCTTTCGAGGAAATCCAGAATCCCGACGCTGCAAGAAGTGCTGCAAAGGAGGCATATCACACGGCGTCGTCAGGGAAAAACAAGCGAGTCCATGCCGATTTTTTGACTGTCTTCGGCATCGTGACGATATCAGCTTCTTTATGGATTTGGCGAGGTTTACTATCCTGACGGGCTTCGTGAGCCTGGTTAGGCAGGCTGGGCTGTACCTTGTCGATATCTTGGCTCCCGTCAGCGGGCAGGGCGCTCGCGGCTTCAGTCATCTCTGGGACGTTTTTCACGTGACGGCGGTAAAACCTGCCGTCCTCTCCCCAATATTCGAGCAGGGAGAGGATTTTTTTCCCCCTGAACGTGAAAAACGACGTGGCGTGGAAAGATGACGCGTTGTTAGCTACCTTAACGACTGATATGACAAACCGTCCGGAACGGATGATTTTTTCGATTTCGACGTGCCAATAGCCGGGACAGTTGCTGTTGAGATCGCGGAATCCCAAGGCGTCGAAACGCTCGCCGGTGTTCGGCAGTTCAATCCGTGCCTTCTTGTAAAAGTAGGCGGCGAGATTATCCCACCTCCTGGCATCTATATCACCCCAGAACCTGCGAACGATTTTTTTGGGTCCCATTCCCGTCTCCCCTTATCCACGCGGCAAAACTCTACACTTGCCAGGCTAATGGGCTCTTTACCGCGTATAGATATATAGTCGCGTTCTTTACATGATGCTATTATATAATGTTTAATGCATTTATGCGCAATAATGCGTTGCTTTAAAACGGGCGTTCGTGGCAAAGGTGCATGATATTTTGAAAAAGAGGATGACATGACGGACAGATCAAACAGCTCAAAAAATATCGGGGATATCCTCATCCTAAAAATCCCTTTCATCGATGACGGCGGGGAGGAAAACGCCATTTTCCCTGCCGTGCTGGCGTGCGGGGACGGCCTCGGCGAAAAAATTTTAATAGACTGCGGCTACCCCGGCTTCCTGCGTAAGCTGGAGGAAGCCTCGGACATGGCTGGCTGCCCCCTGCCCAAGATAACGTCCGTCATCATCACCCACCATGATTACGACCACTGCGGAGGTCTTTTCGAGCTGACAGAAAAGTATCCGCGCATACGCGTCATCGCCTCGGAGCTGGATGCCCCGTACATTGAAAAGGAAAAGAAAAATCTGAGGCTCGCCCATTCAGAGGCTGTGTATGACACCTTGCCGGAGCATCTGCGTCCGGAAGCGAAGTTTTTTCAGGATTCGCTGGAGGCGCTAAGGCCCGTCAAGGTCGACATCGCTGTCCGTGATGGAGACTCGTTCCCTTGGTGCGGCGGGACTGAGATAGTGGCGACGCCCGGACACATGCCGGGGCATATCTCGCTTTACGTAAGAGCGCACAGGACTGTCGTGACCGGAGACGCCCTAGTGGCTATAAACGGCAGGCTGCGGCTGGCAAACCCGAGTTACGCCATGAACGTCCAAGAGGCAAAAGCATCCGCGAAAAAACTCGCGGGATTGAACGCGGATCGCTTCATCTGCTATCACGGCGGAGTCGTTGTGCCAGACAGGCGGCGGACGCGCTGAAATATCCCGACGCGCCGGTTTAGAATTATATATAGAAGTTTGCCGCTTGAATTTTATTGATATTTGAGTTTTAATATAACCATCGCTTACCTATCAAAATCTATGGAGGGATGTCAGATGGCAAATCGCATTGTGCTTAATGAGATGTCGTATTTTGGCGCGGGAGCTATTTCGGTTCTCCCCGGAGAGCTTCGGAGCAGAGGTTTCAAAAAGGTCCTTCTCGTGACTGACAAGGATCTCATCAAGTTCAAGGTCGCTACTAAGGTCGAGGACGTGCTGAAGGAAGCCGGAATAAAATACGAGATCTTCGACGACATCAAGCAAAACCCGACAGTCGACAACGTAAAGGCCGGCGTGAAGGCGTTCAGGAACTCGGCGGCGGAGTGCATCGTAGCGGTAGGCGGAGGCTCATCGATCGACACAGGCAAAGCCATCAGCATCATCTCCAACAACAGGGAGTACGCCGATGTCCTCTCCCTTGAAGGCGTCGCGCCGACAGAAAAAAGGGGCGTCCCGTTGATCGCGATCCCGACCACTGCCGGAACGGCTGCGGAAGTCACCATCAACTACGTCATCACCGACGTGGAGAACCGCCGCAAGTTCGTCTGCGTAGACCCGCATGACATCCCGATCTTGGCGATAGTCGACTCAGAGATGATGGAATCCATGCCGAAAGGCCTCAAGGCCGCTACCGGGATGGACGCGCTCACCCACGCGATAGAGGGCTACCTCACAAAGGGCGCGTGGGAACTCTCCGACATGGTGGAGCTGAAATCCATCGAGCTTATCGCGGCAAACCTCCGCGCGTCCGTTCTTGAAAATGACGGCAAGGCCGCGGAGCAGATGGCCCTCGGGCAATACATCGCCGGCATGGGCTATTCGAACGTCGGGCTAGGCGCCGTCCACGGCATGGGGCATCCGCTCGGCGGATTTTACGATATTCCGCACGGAGTCGCGAACGCCCTTCTTCTCCCATACGTCATGGCGTTCAACGCCCCGGCATGCGGCGAGAAATTCCGCGACATCGGGCGGGCAATGCGCGTCCCGGGGATTGACGACATGTCTCTTGAGGAAGCCCAGAAAGCCACGGTAGCCGCTGTCCGCCAGCTTTCGATCGACGTAGGCGTGCCGGAGAAACTGCACGAGCTGGGCGTGAAAAAAGAGGATCTGTCAGCGCTTGCGGCAGCCGCGATAAGGGACGTCTGCACCCCCGGCAACCCGCGGGACGTCACTGAAGAGGATTTGCTGGCGCTCTACAAAGAAGCGTTTTAATTGCAAATCAGCTTGTTCAAAACAAGTTGATCCGTATAAAAACCTCAACGTTTCGTGTTACGCTAAACAATAATATAGCAGCCCTTTGCCTTGCCAGCCGGCTGGGATCGGGCTGCTCTTTTTATAACATTTTTCTATAATAGAATAAGGATGAGGTGAAAACATGTCGGATAAGGAATTGCGCAGCGTTGACGAAATAGGATGGAAGATACTGGACGAGCTTCAGAAAAATGGGCGCGTTTCGTTCAAGCAGCTAGCCGAAATGGTGAACCTTTCGCCAACCGCGGTCATCGAACGGGTGAAGCGGATGGAGGACGAGGGGATCATCACCGGGTACAGCGCTGTTGTCAATCCCCGCAAGGTCGGCTATACACTGTCCGCGATAATAAACCTGGCCGCGAACCCAGGGAGCGAGCAGATCATAAACGAGTCGCTGACCAGCATACCTGAGATCCTGTCATGCTGGTCGCTCACCGGGACCAGCGATTTCATGCTGGAGATTCAGGTACCCTCGCTTGAATTTCTGGAGGAACTGCTGTCAGATCTGTCGCGCTACGGCAAGCTCATGACGAGCATAGTCCTGCCCAGCTCCGCGAAACGCCGCATCGTGCATCCGCCGCGCGTAAGCATGACTGACTAAAAAAGGCAAACCGCAGGGAAACAATCCTGCGGTTTTTTTAATGCCAATTTTGGGCGTTCCAGGCTGCTTCGGGTTATTCGTAGAGAAAACAGGCGACCTCGTGTCCTCCCCGGCCGGCAAGCAATGGCGCCTCTAGTTTGCAGCGATCCATCGTTTTAGGGCATCTGGTGGAAAAGATGCAGCCTTCGGGTGGATTGATCGGCGATGGAACGTCGCCTTCCAGGATAATCCTGTTTTTCCCAGCATCCGGATCAGGCACCGGTATCGCGGATATGAGCGCTTGCGAATAAGGATGCATCGGGCTGCTGAAGAAATCCTCCTTGGGCGCTATTTCCACCATTTTGCCAAGATATAGCACTGCTACGCGGTCGGAGATATGCTTCACCACGGAGAGGTCGTGCGATATGAAAAGATACGTCAGCGAGAATTCCTCCCTGAGATCCGCGAGCAGATTCAGCACCTGGCTCTGTATGGAGACGTCAAGAGCGCTCACAGGCTCGTCGCAGACCACGAATTCCGGCTTCATCGCCAGCACGCGGGCAATGCCGATGCGCTGGCGCTGGCCGCCCGAGAACTCGTGGGGATATTTCGCGCGGCTTTCCGGGCGCAGGCCGACCTTGCGCATGATCTCGACAACGTAGCCGTCGGCCTCGTCCTTCGTCGTCAGCTTATGGTACAGCGGCGCTTCGCCTATAATGTCTGACACGTTCATCCTCGGGTTCAGGCTTCCGTAAGGATCCTGGAATATTATCTGCATCCTGCGCCTTAGCGCGGCGTTGTCGTTTTTTTGAAGCGTCTCGACGTCGATGCCGTCGAACGTCACTGTCCCTGCGCTCGGCGCGAGAAGACGAAGGATGCTGCGGCCTATCGTCGTCTTGCCGCAGCCGGATTCCCCCACCAGCCCAAGGGTTTCTCCCCTCCTGATCTGAAACGATACGTCGTTTACGGCCTTGATCTGCCCGACGACACGCCTTAAGATCCCTCGTTTTATCGGGTAGTATTTTTTGAGATGGAGGACATCGACGAGTTTTCTTTTGCTTTCGCGTTTTTCCTCAGTCAAATCTTGCGCCCTCCTTCTCATAAAGCCAGCATCGCACCGTGTGGGCGTCTCCTATGCCGAATAGCGGCGGCGCTTGATCGGCGCATTTGCCTATTCGCTCGCCGCAGCGGTCGCAAAATCTGCAGCCGCTTGGAAAATTAAACGGGCTCGGGACGATCCCTGGTATGACAGGAAGCCTTTTGACGTCGCTATCCATCCTCGGTATTGATGTCAGAAGCCCTCTAGTATACGGATGCATGGGATTCCCGAAAAGCGCGCGCACGGAGGCTTCCTCCACGACCTTCGCGGCGTACATGACGACGACGCGCTGGGCAGTCTCCGCGACGACGCCCAGAGAGTGCGTTATGAGCATTACGGCGGAGCCAAATTCAGCCTTAAGCTCATTCATGAGATCCAGTATCTGAGCCTGCACGGTTACGTCAAGCGCCGTCGTCGGCTCGTCCGCTATCAGAAGCGCCGGTTTGCAGGCCAGTGCCATCGCTATCATTATCCTCTGACGCTGGCCGCCGGAAAACTGATGGGGGTACTCGTCTATGCGGGACTTCGCGTTCGGTATGCCCACGGTGTCGAGCATCTCTATCGCCCTCAGCCGGGCCTCGCGCTTGCCGAGCGCCTGGTGGAGTATCAGCGGCTCCGATATCTGGCTGCACACGGTATAGACAGGGTTCAGGCTCGTCATGGGCTCCTGGAATATCATGGATATACTGTTGCCCCTTATCTTGCGCATCTCCGGCTCGGAAAGGCCAAGAAGGCTGCGGCCCTCCATGAATATCTCGCCGCCTTCCACGCGCCCGGTCGGTTTCTGCAAGAGGCGCATGACGGAGAGCGCCGTGACGCTCTTTCCGCATCCAGACTCCCCTACCACTCCCAGCGTTTCTCCAGGTTCAATGGAAAACGACACGCCGTCCACAGCCCTAGCGATTCCCCTGTCCGTGTCGAATACGGTGCTGAGATCCTTAATCTCTAAAAGCGGCATGCCATTACCTCTTCTGACGCACGTCAAGCGCGTCGCGCAGGCCGTCGCCGAGGAAGTTGAAGGCGAGGACCGTATACATGATCGCGATTCCGGGGAACATCGACCACCACCACTGCCCTCTGGCAAGGTACTGCTGCCCTTCCGATATCATCAGCCCCCACGAAGGGGTCGGCGGCTGGGCGCCGAAACCAAGATACGCAAGCCCGGCCTCCAGCGTGATGATCCCGCCCATCCCAAGCGTGGCCTGCACTATTATCGGTGCTATCGCATTGGGCAGTATGTGGCGGAACACGATCCTCCCAGTCGGAAGGCCCAGCGCGCGGGCCGCCTCGACGAACTCGCTTCCCCGCAACGCTATGAACTGGCCGCGCGTTATCCTGCAGAGAGCGACCCAGTTGACTAAGCCTATCGCAACGAACACCAGATAGAGGCTCGGGTTCCGGAAAACCGAGACGACCGCCAGGACGAACAGTATGAACGGGAAGGCAAATATCACGTTGACGAGCCACGATATCAGGTCGTCCCATATTCCTCCCATATACCCCGCTATGGCTCCGAGCGGCACCCCTATGATGATAGTGACGAGCGTGGCGAATATGCCTATCTCAAGCGATATGCGCGCGCCGTAAAGCACGCGGCTCAATATGTCGCGCCCGTATAGGTCGTTGCCCATAGGATGCCGCGCGGAAGGCGCGGCGAGCTTGAGCGCCGGATCCACGGTAAAAGCGAGCTGAGCCTTTGGGTCATACGGCGCGAGCACCCCCGCGAATATCGCGGCCAATATTATTGAGATCGTCATGACGAGCCCTATCATGGCCAGCTTGTTGCGCCGGAACCGGATCCACGCTTCCTTAAGGAGGCTCTCCCCGGCTTCGGCGCGGATCTGCGCCGTGACGGCTTTATTGGCTGTCATGGGGATCAACTCTCCCCCTCGTAGCGCACCCGCGGGTCAAAGAAACCGTACGATATGTCCACTAAAAGATTCGCCACGAGAAATGTAAGAGCCATCACTATCACGACTCCACGTATCATTGGAAAATCCCTGTTGACGAGGGCTTCCACCGCAAGACGCCCCAGGCCGGGCCACGCGAAAATGCTCTCCGTCAGAACGGCGCCGGACAAAAGATCCGAGACAGACGTGCCTATGATCGTGACGACCGGTATCATGGCGTTTTTAAGGGCATGTCCGATAACGACCGTACTCTCCTTGACGCCCTTTGCCCGTGCCGTGCGGATATAATCCTGGCTCATGACCTCCAGCATACAGGATCTGGTGAGGCGGGCGATAATCGCCGCCGGCCTCACTCCCAGCGTCACTGCCGGAAGCACGAGGTACTTCCAGCTTCCGTCCCCGGCGCCAATGCCGGGAATCCAGTTCAGGTTATACGCGAACACCAGGAGCAGCAGAAGCCCGACCCAGAAAACCGGAGCGCTTACGCCCGAAATGGCTACGAACATAGCGCTGTAGTCAAAGGCGGAGTTGGGCTTCGCCGCCGATATTATGCCGGTCGTGAGGCCTATGGCGACCGCGATGAGCATCGCCCACATGGTAAGCCTGATTGTGGCGATAAAGCGCGTCTTTATCGCGGAGGCGACGCGCTCATTGTTACGATACGACATGCCAAGATCGCCGTGAAGAAGCTCGCCGACGAACTTAGTGTATTGCTTCATGATAGGGAGGTCGAGCCCCAGATCATGCCTGATCCTCTCAATCGTCGCAGGATCGCCTCGCTGACCGGCCATAAGGCGCGCCGGGTCTCCGGGGACGACAGCCATCAGTATGAAGACCGCGGTCACGACTCCCCAAACGACCGGAATAGATTGCAGCAGTTTTCTTACGACGTGAGAGAACATGCCAAACCTACTTCTCGGCCATCCAGACGTTATCCATCCTGGCTGTATAGTTGCCGAACGCCGGCAGGGTTGCGCCGTTTACCCACTTCTGCGTCGCTATGTTGTTGTAGTAGTAGAACAGGAAGAGCCACGGAGCGTCGTCGACTATAGTCTGTTCAGCCTTCTGGTATATCTCCACGCGCTTGGCAGGATCAGTCTCGGTACGCCCCTCTTCCATCAGCTTGTCCGCCTCCGGATTGCTGTAGAACGAGTAGTTGCCCTTTGCCCCGAAATTGCTGGAGTGCAGGTTGACGTAGAGGAAGTTATCGGGGTCAAGGTAATCCACGACCCAGCCCATTCGGTACATGCCGTCGTACTCGCCGCGATCCAGCGTGTCGAGGTGAACGCCCCAGTCCACCATCTGGACGTTGAGCTTTATGCCGAGTTCCGCGACCTGAGCCTGCACAGCCTCAGCGATTGCCCTATGCCTGACGTTCTGGTTGACCTGCAGCGTCGTCTCGAAGCCGTCAGGGAATCCGGCCTCCGTCAAAAGCTCCTTTGCCTTTTCCGGGTCATAGGAGTAGCTCTCCAGGTTCGGGTTGTAACCGGGCATGGAGGGAGGCAGTATGCCTTTCGCCGGGAACCAGAGGCCCTCAAGGACGAGATCGTTTATCCTCTCGCGGTCCACCGCGTAGTTCAAGGCGTGCCGAAGCGCTTTATTGCTCTTGAACGGCTCCTTCTGCATGTTGAAGCCGAAGTAATACGTTCCTGGCTGAGGGCCGTCAAGCATTTTATCGCCAAGAAGGCTGCGCGCGTCGCTCACGAGATTGTCCGGCACGTCGCGCATGATGTCGATATTGCCCTTCTTGAACTCCTCCCACGCGACCGTGCCGTCCGGTATCACGACCAGCTCCCAGCCATCGAGGTACGGAAGCTGATTGCCGTCCTCATCCTTTCCCCAATATTCCGGGTTTTTCTTGAGGGTGACGCGCTGATCCTGCACCCACTCCTCGAACACAAACGGGCCGGTCCCCACAGGATGGAAGTTGAAGTCAGCGCCCCACTTTTCAACGTCTTCTTTCGGGACGACGCCGAACGAGTTGTAGGAAAGCACCGTGAGAAACGGCGAAAACGGCTGTTTGAGGGTAAACTCAAGAGTGTAGTCGTCGACTGCCCTGATTCCTGACCACTCTTCCGCGTTGCCATCGGCCATCTCATCGTAGCCAGCGATGCAGTCGACGAAATAAGCGCGGGGCGAATTGTCGCGGATCATGCGCTCAAACGTCCACTTCCAGTCCTCGGCGGTAACTTCCCGCCCGCCGTTTTCTGTCGGCTTGCCGCCCTCGGTCTCCTTGTGGAAACGGACGCCCTTCCGCAGGCTGAAGGTCCAGGTAAGCCCGTCCTCGGACGCGCTCCAGCTCTCGGCGAGCTGCGGGATGACGTTTTGGCCGTCAAGGCTATTGGTGACAAGGTTCTCGAAGATACAGTAGATAACGCGCGCGGATGTGGTGTCTGTAGCCATGTGAACGTCAAGTTTCGGCGGGTTCGCCACCTCGTGCCACCTGAGAACGCCGCCGTACACGGGTTTCCCATCTTCCGCCGCGGTATCCTGCGAATCCGTCGCCTGCGATTCCGCGACCTGCGTCGCGGGCGGTTCGGCCTGCTCTGCGTTTTGGCTTTTTGAAATCTGCCAGCCAACAAGCAACACTACGATAACTGCAAGAACGATCAAACCCTTCTTCATTGCGAACCACTCCTTTTCAGTTTTTTGCCTCCCCCTAAGAACAAGAATCGGCGCTTTATTATATAGTGTAAGTTATTTTACCGCATCAATTCCTCCCTTTCAAAACGCAAGTTCCGCAAATTTCACGATATTCTTGCGGATGCAAAATAATCAATGCCGCTGTAGCGTTATGGGAGTAATTCTTTTGATTTTAGTTGATTAACGTAAATTTACCGCGCGAAATCAGGGGAGGGAAAGTCATGAATCCAGTGAATTTAAAGCGATCATCCAGCGCTTTCATACTGCTGGAGGCCATAGCGTCGCTGTCGATTCTTTCCATGATAGCGGCCGGGATAACGACGGGCGCGATTGCCATCCTGGAAATCGGCCATTACGTGGCGGACGTTGGCGCCGCTTATGACAGGGCCGACCAGGTTTTCTCCATGCTGAAGCGCCCGGCCGACCTCTGCGGCTACGGGATGCCGGGCAGCGCCGCGCTCTACAGGGAGGCTTTCGCTAACGTCAGCGACAAAGCGCCGTTCAGCTGGGACGGTGCCATAAGCATCGCCGATACGGAAATAAGCAAGGGCGTTTACCGCAAAAACGGCACGTGCAGGATTGTTTACTGCCTGGCTTCCGGCGCTCACGTGATGAAGGACACAACCGCCTCCGCGGACAAATTCCAGCTTACGGCCTATGGGAAAGGGACTATCCTGGAATGGATCGAGCCCGCGTCCGAAAAACCCACGCTGCTCAAGAACTGGGTACTCTTCGGTTCGTCCCTGCCGCTTCAGCATCCTATGTGGATTTCCGATAAAATAGAGGGATATACCAGCATAAAGAAGCTGACGCTCAACTGGAACAAGCCCGCGTCAGCGGACGGCAGCATAAACTTCCACCGCAACGACGGGCTTTACTATATATGCGCCATTGAATGCCAGGTCAGTGCGTTCGGGGGCGACGCGATATTTTACGTCAAAGATTTCAGGGGAGGCGGAAGGCAGCCGAAGGAAAACGGAATCATAGACGCCAGATTCAGAATGGACGAGGGCCGGAAGATGCTATATGTCGCGCTGCTCGTGAGGGGCGACAGGAGATATGAGGGCATCAAGACGGCGGGCACCCCTTCAGGCTGGCCGGAGGAGTATGCCCCGGACATCCCGGAGTCTGCCCGCCGCTATAGGCTGTTTGCGTTCGCCGAATCATACGAGCTGAAAAATTTGTAAAGAATGCGGCTGGCGAAGGCATATGTTGCGCCCAACGCGAAGCGCCCGAGGTTTTTTCCAAATCAACTCGTCTGTCATGAGTTGATTTGGAATTAGAATTAAAGGGGCGAACACGCAGGTTCGTCCCTACGATTCAAAGCATCGTGTCAATCGAAATCCACGAATCTGGCTTTGACTCCGCCAATCTTCAAGATGTCGGCTTCGACGGCTTTGCGCTCTTCCGAGGAACAGGAAAGCTGCAGAATTATCGTGCCGCACGGAGAGCATGTCGCGCTGCCATGATCGTGCAACCCAAGCCGCGTCATGATCTTGCACCCATGGGCAGTGAGGATTTTCTGAATTTCAAGCGCTGTGTCCTCCCGGTAGTTGATACGCAATACAAGCAGAGCATAATCCATCTCAAACCCTCCCACGTATATTGATATGTAATTCTAATTAATACGCTGGCATTCTAACCGCTCCGCCGCATCCGCGTAACGTGTTTTTACAGTATTTAAAATCCCATATAACGCTTAAATGCCAATTCTGGAGTGCCGGACGAGTGCGGTGAATCAGCACAGGACAGAGATGTATGAGCGATCCGATTCGCGTAACGAGCCGGCAGCTTCGCGCCTTGCGCTACAGGCTGTCCAGCTCCGCGAGCCAGGCGCCGCAGACGGCGTCGCTCGGCATCCGCCAGTCGCCTCGCGGCGAGAGGCTGACCGAGCCGATCTTCGGCCCGTCCGGTAGGCAGCTGCGCTTAAACTGCGACGCAAAGAAGCGCTCGTAAAAGACGCGCAGCCACCCCAGAATCTCCGAGGGCTCGTAAAGCCCGCCGAAAGCGGCGCGGCAAAGCCCGAACACCTCGCCGGGACGGCGCCCCCAGCGGATCATGTGATAAAGGAAAAAATCGTGCAGCTCGTAAGGGCCGACGATATTCTCCGTCCGTTGCCCGATATCGCCTCCGGACGAGGGCAAAAGCTCCGGGCTCACCGGTGTGTCGAGTATGTCCGTCAGCACGGCCGAGAGTGCCGGCGACGTGTCCGCGACGTACTTTACTATGTGGCGCACGAGCGTTTTCGGCACTCCGGCGTTCACTCCGTACATGCTCATGTGGTCGCCGTTATACGTGGACCACCCAAGGGCAAGTTCGGACAGATCCCCGGTCCCGACGACGATGCCGCCTATCCCGTTCGCCAGATCCATGAGGACGAGCGTCCGGACGCGGGCCTGCGCGTTTTCGTAGACGACGTCACGATCTGCCTCGTCATGCCCTATATCCCGCAAGTGCGCCCTCACGGAATCCGTGACATCTATCTCGCGGCAGGAAATGCCGAGCGCGTCGCAGAGAAGGCGCGCGTTCTCCTTTGTGCGGCTCGTGGTCCCGAAGCACGGCATGGTGACAGCGGTGACGCGAGACGCGGGCCAGCCCATGCTTTGAGCTGCCCGCGCGGAAACGATAAGGGCCAGGGCGCTGTCCAGCCCCCCGGACACGCCGACCGCCGCGGACTTTGCGCCGCTATGCTCAAGCCTTTTTCCGAGAGCTGCCACCTGCATGTCCAGGATCGCCTCGCACCGCATGTTCCTCTCGCCCTCATCGCCCGGGACGAACGGATGCATCGCGAAATGCCTTTTAAGCGATGCCGGCTTCGTCTCAAGCGAAAACGGCACGATCTCGTAGCCGGAGGCTTCCACGCCCCAGGTGTTGAATCTCCTGCGGTCATGCCTGAGAGCGTGCAGGTCGATGTCGGCCTCGGCCCATCCGCCGCTAAACGGCAAGGACTCAGACAGCACCTCCCCGTTCTCGCAGACAAGGCCGTGCCCGGAAAATACCATATCCGTGGTGCTCTCGCCGCGCCCGGCGTTTGAGTACAGATAGGCGCACACGAGCCGCCCCGACTGCGTGGCCGCAAGATTTTTCCTGTAAGCGGCTTTTCCGATCACTTCGTCGCTCGCCGACAGGTTAGCGATCACGGAGGCGCCGGCCATCGCGTGAAAAGAGCTTGGAGGCACCGGGATCCATAGATCCTCGCACAGTTCCACCCCGATTTTAAGAGCGGGCATTTTTTCATTCCGGAAAATGATTTTTGTTCCCATAGGGACATCCGCGCCACAGACAGACGCTCTTTTAGTCTCATTAGGGGCCGGCGAAAAGTGCCTCATCTCGTAAAATTCGCCGTAGTTGGGGATATAGCTCTTCGGCACTATGCCCAGCAGCTTGCCGCCGCAAAACACGGCAGCCACGTTGAACAGTTTCCCCTCATGAGCGAGCGGCAACCCTGCCATCGTTATCAATGGCAGGCCGGCGCTCTTTTCAATCAGGCCGGCCAGCGCCTCAAGAGCGCTCGAAAGCAACGTTTCCTGAAGGAAGAGATCCCCGCACGTGTAACCCGTCAGGCATAGCTCAGGCAAGCAGAGAACCTTGACGCCGCCCTCGTTCGCTTTTTCCATGACATCGAGGATGCCGGCCGCGTTATGCCTGCAATCCGCCACCCGGACTGACGGGGCAACGGCGGCTACCCTGACAAATCCATCAAGCGCGCAGCTCAAGTTCCCCACCCCTCTCGCTTAGTTTTTTTTCGCAAGACACAGACGCAGTTTCCTCACGGCCTCATCGAAGACTATCGGTTTTCCAATGTGAGCGGTCATCCCGGACGCAATGCACTTTTCTATGTCGCCGCGAAACACGTTCGCCGTCATAGCCAGGATCGGGATGTCTTTCGCCTTCTGAAAGCCAAGCCCCCGGATGCGCCTCGTCGCCTCGTATCCGTCCATCTCGGGCATCTGCACGTCCATTAGGATCACGTCGTATTTATCCGGAGACTCGCTGAACATGCGGACGGCTTCCGCCCCGTTTTCCGCGCATTCGAACTTAAGACGCGTGGGTTCGAAGAGCGTCACTGCAATCTCCCTGTTGATCTCCACATCCTCAGCCAGCAGCGCCGTGCAGCCATCGAAACACTCCACATCCCCGCAGGGGCTCTCAGTTTCGCGCATCAGGCGGCCGACCCCGAGGCACTCGTTGATGCAGTCCGCGATCGCGGAAGGGAAGAGCGGCTTCTGCAAAAACTTGTCGACGCCGGCAAGTTTCGCCTCGTCCGCCATGGCGCTCCATTCCATCGCCGAAATCATTATGACCACTGATTTAGGACGTCCGCCCTCCTTTATCCTTCGCGTCAGCTCTATACCGTCTATGCCAGGCATTTTCCAGTCGATGAAATAAAGATCGAAGCCGCCATTATCCTGAATCAGCTTCACGGCTTCCTCCCCGCCTTCAGCTAAGCTGCACGGCATTCCAAACTGCCTCATGATCTCGCTGAAATACTCTAGAACCCACGGATCGTCGTCGACTGCCAACACGCGCATATTGCTCCGGTCCACGCCGGAATCCAGCAGCCTTTTCCGTCCGATATCCCCCAAATGCCTCACCCACACCGTGAAAGCGAACGTCGAGCCCTTTCCCGGCGCCGACTCTACACATATGCTTCCGCGCATCATCTCGACAATCCGCTTGGATATGGCAAGGCCGAGCCCCGTCCCGCCGAACTTGCGCGACGTGGTGTTGTCCGCCTGCTCGAATGACGTAAACAGCCTCTTTTGCTGTTCGGCGCTGATGCCTATCCCGTTGTCCGTCACGCTTATCTCTATGGCGCAGGCGCCGTCCTTCTCCTCTTTCAGGCCCGCTTCAAGCCGTATGCTGCCGTTTTCCGGGGTGAATTTGACGGCGTTGGAGAGAAGGTTCGTGATGACCTGGGCCATCCGCTGATCGTCGCCGATCAGGGTGCGGGGGATTTTTTCGTCGACAATCACCTTGAGATCCTGGTTTTTCTCGTCGACGCGGAAGTTTATGACGTTCACGGCTCTTTGAAGCATGCCCTCGAAGTCGAATTCCTCCGGCGAAAGGCTGAACTTGTTTGCCTCTATCTTCGACATGTCGAGTATGTCGTTTATGACGCCCAGAAGGTGGGCGGACGCGGAGCTTATTTTATTGAGGCAATAGTCTTTCCTTTCGGGATCCGCCGCCGATTTCGCTATTGACGTCATGCCTATGATCGCGTTCATCGGCGTCCTCATCTCGTGGCTCATCTGCGCCAGGAAGTCGCCCTTCGCACTGCTTGCCCTCTCCGCTTTCTTCTTTTCCTCGTGATACATGATGCTGAGGGTTTTGATTACGAAGCCGCAAAAAAGGCCGCTGATGACGAAGGACTGGATATTGTCCACATACCTCTGAGCGTTGTTAAGAGGCAGGATCAGGCTGGGATTATAGAAATTAATCATGTAGCACGACACGCTGATGATGATATTCGTCAAGACAAGTATGAAGCAGGTTCTCCCGCTCGACAGCAGGAAAATAACGACGGCGCACATGACAAAATACGCCGACATCCCGCTGTCTATCCCGCCGTTCGTCATGAATACGAGAGGGAAACAGACGTCGCATATCGCTATAATGGTGATCAACGTGGTTTGCCTGTAGAAGCCAAAGCGGTTGCTGACATACAAAATAGCCACTACCGCAACGCCCATCATGAACATCGCGAGCAGCGTTATGATGTGGGAACCCTCTATAAGCCTTGCCGCGGAAGCCGCAAAGACGGCTACTATGCCAAACGCGCAAACCATATTGAGGACGCGCGCCCCAAATGGGAACTCGTCCGAAAAGACATATTTATTATAGATATCGATTAATTTCCGCATTTCCCGCCCCGGATATTCATATGCCCGCTTCCCTTGCGGCCCGATCCAGCTCTTCTTTTATTTTCACGGCGTCACTCCCGCCAACGATCCGAGCCACCCTGTCGTAACCCAGCAGGGGGACGTAGGACGCGGCAAACGCGCATGACGACCCGAGCAAATAGGCGCATCGCTCCCTGTCAGCGGACAGCAGCCGCACGCATTTTTCCTCAAACAGCGCCACGGCCCGCTCCAGGAGGGATATGTTTTCAAGCAGCGTATCAGCGATAAGCGGCAAAAAAGCGTTCAGCTCGAACTCTCCGTGTGAGGCGGCGGCGGAGATCGCGACATCGCCAGCCATGACCTTCATCGCGGCCTGCATGACCATTTCGGGCATTACCGGGTTTACCTTGCCCGGCATGATGCTGCTTCCGACCTGGAGCGCAGCGAGGCAAATCTCGCCAAAGCCTCCGTGAGGCCCGGAATTCATCAGGCGCAGGTCGTTCGATATCTTCATGAGATTTACCGCAAGTGCTTTAAGCAGCCCGGACGCCTCCACGAACACGTCGCAGTTCTGCGTGACGTCCATCGGATACTCCGACGCGGCCAGCCCTATGCCTGTCATCGCGCGAAGCTCCTCCACCACGGCGAATCTGTACTTTCGCGTCTCGCGGTCCGGCAATCCGACGGCGGCGCCTCCGAGATTTACCTGCCTCAGCCGTTCCTCGACTTTATAAATGCGCCACCGATCCCTCGCTATTGCCTGCGCCCACGCGCCGAATTCATCGCCAAGGGTGATGGGCACCGCGTCCATAAGCTCAGTCCGGCCAAGTTTCGGAATATCCTCAAACTCGTTCTCCCGTGCCTGCAAGGCTGACTGGAGGCTCGCGCAACGCTCACTAAGCGCCCGCAGAAGCTCTATCGCCGCTATCCGGAGCGCCGTAGGATAGACGTCGTTAGTCGACTGTCCCCTATTCACGTCGTCCAGCGGGTGTATGAAGCCATACTCCCCGGGCCGCTTGCCCATGATGCCCAAGGCAACGTTCGCCAGCACCTCGTTCACGTTCATGTTCGTGGACGTGCCGGCCCCGCCCTGCAGCGCGTCTGTGACGAACATCACGCCGGCCTGTGACGCATCGCGGGACAGCACGAAATCGCACGCGCCGGCTATGGCGGCATACACGCCGGGCTTGCCTGCCCCAAGTTTCTCATACGTGACGGCAGCCGCTTTTTTGATCTTAACGATGGCGTGAATGAGCCTGAGGTTGACCGGCCTGCCGGACAGGGCGAAATTATCTCTTGCCCTCGCGCTCGACGCGCCGTAAAGGGCGTCGTCCGGCAGGCTCATTTCCCCCAGCGTGTCCCTCTCGACGCGCAACCCTATCCCTCCAGCTCCGCCTGGAGGTGCGGGAACACCGAGAGGCATCTCTTCAAAATTCCCTGCATGTGCGCTATTAAGACGCCGAAGTTCGTCATCGGAACGCCTCCATTGAGCGCCGCCCTCTGACGGAACTTCATCTCGCGGCTGTTTAACATGCACCCGCCGCAATGCACGATGAGCTTATACCCGCTCAGATCCTCCGGAAAACCGCCGCCTGACGTGAATTCGAACTCAGGCTTGGCCCCTGTGTATGATTTTATCCAGCGGGGAAGCTTCACGGTGCCGATGTCGTCGCACTGGCGATGATGTGTACAGCCTTCGGAAATGAGTATCCTGTCGCCGTCCTTCACGCTATCCAAGGCTTTGACGCCCATGACCGAAGAGTCAAGAAGGCCCTTGTAACGGGCCATCAGGATCGAAAACGACGTGAGCGGCACATCAGGAGGGACATCGGCCGAGACCTTGGCGAAGACCTGGCTGTCGGTGATGACGAGCCTCGGGCGTTTCCCAAGGATGTCAAGCGTCTCGCGCAGCTCGAACTCCTTCACGACTATCGCCGCGGCATCCGCTTCCAGAATATCCCTGATCGTCTGCTGCTGAGGCAGTATGAGGCGTCCTTTCGGAGCGGCCTTGTCTATGGGCGTCACCAGCACCACGAAGTCAGCCGGGGATATTAGATCCCCCACTATGCGAAGTTTCCGTTCGTCCGATTCGGCAAGCAAGGCTATAATTTCCTTTAGTTTGCCTATATTCTCGCCGGTCGCGGCGCTCACGTATATCTCTCCCTCTTGAGGCGCCGGCCTTGACGGAAGCAGATCGCACTTGTTAAAAGCGATTAGGTGCCTGACGTTGTTTTCTTTAAAGAGCCTTTCCAGCTCTTCGTCCGATTCCGACTTTCCTTCCGACGCGTCAACCACGAGCAGTGCCACGTCTGTCTGGCGCAGCGTCTGGCGGGTTTTCTCCACCCTTTTTGAGCCAAGCTCGCCCTCATCGTCGAACCCTGGCGTGTCTATGAGAAGAACCGGCCCTATTGGCAGAAGCTCCATGGATTTCCGCACCGGATCAGTGGTGGTGCCTTTAGTCACGGACACCACTGCAAGCGGCTGTCCAGTAACCGCGTTCAGAAGGCTCGACTTGCCCGCGTTGCGGCATCCGAAAATGCCTATGTGAACCCGTTCGGACGATGGAGTATCGTTTAAGCTCATATCATTCACCTTTATTTTGCCGCGAACTTGCCGCACGATTCAGTATTCCCTTAAGCGAACTCAAATATTCTATCACAAATGACTAAAGCCTGTCAGATCAAAATATGCTAGAATGCCCCCAATTTCAACAATAAAGCTAGGCGAATGTTCAGGAAGAAACGGCCGGCTTTAAAGAGGGAGGCTTGAAAGTGGATTGCTTTGCCGTAACAATAGCGCGCGAGTACGGTTCCGGTGGGCGCCTTATAGGACGGAAGCTCGCGGAGGATCTTGGCGTCGATTTCTACGACAAGGAGATAATAGCGCTTGCCTCAGAGGAGAGCGGGTTTCACGTGGATTTTATCCAGACAATGGAACAGAAAAAGGCTTCCGGGTTCTTCTATAACCTTTTCATGCACACCCAGGAACTGCCGATCCCGGAGCAGGTTTTCCTCGCTCAGTCGAACGTGATAAAGTCCCTCGCGAAAAAAGGCTCGTGCGTCATAATCGGCAGATGCGCCGATTACGTGCTTTCCGAGATGGCAAACTGCGTACGCGTCTTTGTCTACGCTGACATCGAGACTCGGATAAGGACAGTGAGGGACGAATATCATGAGGGCCACGGCGACCTCAAGGAGTACATACGCAAGCAAGACAAGTGCCGTGCCGCGTATTACGATTTTTTCACGCAGAAGAAGTGGGGCATAGCCCAGAATTACAACCTATGCATAGACAGCGGCATCGGAATTCAGGCCTCCGCCCGCGTCTTAAAAGACTACGTCCTTGAATTTTTAAAGCCCAAACAGGCTGGCGGCGCTATATGACGGAAATCCAGCCCCCAAAGCCAAAAGAGAACAAAATGGGCGTCATGCCGATCCCGAAGCTGTTGCTGGACATGTCGATCCCGATGATAATATCCATGATGGTACAGGCCCTTTACAACGTGGTTGACAGCATATTCGTCGCAAGAATAAACGAGCACGCGCTGACCGCGGTGTCGCTCGCGTTCCCCATTCAGAGCTTTATGATCGGCGTAGGCGTCGGGACAGGCGTTGGGGTGAACGCTTTTTTGTCTAAAAGCCTTGGAGAGAAAAATTTCGCCGTCGTGAACAAATCCGCTCGAAACGGCCTCTTCCTTGCCTGGGTCAGCTGCGCCGCTTTTATGGCGTTTGGCCTCGCCGGGAGCGAAGCGTTTTTCGCGTTTCAGACGGACATCGGCGAGATCACGGGATACGGGCGCGACTACCTCAGCGTCATCTGCGGCCTGTCGTTTGGCATGTTCAGCCAGATAATGCTGGAGAGGCTTCTCATTTCCACGGGCAAGACGTTTTACGCCATGATATCCCAGAGCGCCGGGGCCGTGACGAATATCATTTTAGACCCGATCATGATATTCGGCCTTCTAGGCTGCCCGGCGATGGGGGTGACCGGCGCCGCTGCCGCGACGGTGATAGGCCAGACGGTGGGGGCTTCTCTGGCGCTTTACTTCAACATCCGCCATAATCCTGAAATATGCCTGTCCCTTCGCGGCTTCAGGCCCGACGCCGTAATCATAAAGAGGATATACGCCGTAGGCCTTCCATCGATCCTGATGGCCTCGCTGGGCTCGTTTATGACCTACGGCTTAAACCGGCTCCTGCTTTCCTTCACTTCCACAGCCGTGGCTGTTTTCGGCGTCTACTTCAAGCTGCAGAGCTTCGTGTTCCTCCCGATATTCGGGCTCAACAACGCCATGGTCCCGATCATCGCCTACAACTACGGCGCCAAGAAAAAAGAACGCGTCATGCAGACGATAAGACTCAGCGCCATGTGCGCCGTAGGCATCATGCTGATCGGCGCCGCGGCTTTTCAGCTATTCCCAAAAGAACTGCTCGCTCAGTTCAACGCCGCTCCGGACATGCTGGCGATAGGGGTGCCGGCCCTTCGCATCATCAGCATTCACTTTTTGTTCGCCGGCTTCTGCATCGTGTCGCTTTCCGTCTTTCAGGCCCTTGGAAACGGCCAGGAGAGCCTTATCGTGGCAGCGTCCCGGCAATTGCTCCTCCTGTTGCCGATAGCGTACCTCCTCTCACTGTCCGGCAAGGTGAACGCCATATGGTGGTCGTTTCCGATAACGGAGGTAGCGACGCTCGCCCTCTGCGCGTTTTTTAGCAAACGCGTTTACGACAGAAAAATGAAGGCTATATAATTCTAATTCCAAATCAACTCATAACAGACGAGTTGATTTGGAAAAAACCTCAACAGCCATATCCGAAAGGCCATGCCACTGCCGAAGGACGGTGAATGGCGGCACGGATGATGATATACTCTTCCGAGACAGGAGAGATGGCATGATTTCCATTCGCAATCTGAAAAAAACATATCCGAACGGATTTACAGTCATGGAGAACTTCAATCTCGAAATAGAACCCGGGTCGTTCACAGTGCTGGTCGGGCCTTCGGGGTGCGGCAAGACTACGCTCATCCGCCTGATTTCTGGGCTGGAGCGCGTCACCGAGGGCTCGATATGGATAGCCGGGAAGGACGTGACGCGTCACGAGCCCGGAGACAGGGGTGTCGCGGTGGTCTTTCAGAACTACGCGCTCTATCCACACATGACCGTTGAGAAAAATATATCGTTCGGGCTGCGGAATTTCGGCCGCGGTAAGGACGAGATTAAAAAAATCCTGGCGGAGGTGCTCGAAATGGTCGGGCTGACGGAACACGCGGGGAAAAAACCGTCAGCCCTCTCCGGCGGGCAGCGTCAGCGTGTCGCCCTGGCGAGGGCCATATCGAAAAGCCCCGACGTATTCCTGATGGACGAACCGCTGTCGAACCTCGATGCTCCGCTGAGGGCGCAGATGCGCGGCGAACTCGCGCGCCTCCGCCAAAAACTGGGCGCGACGTTCGTCTATATCACTCACGATCAGGCGGAGGCGATGAGCCTCGGCGACCATATCGCCGTCATGGATGGCGGCAGGATAATGCAGTACGGCACGCCCGAGGATATTTACGACCTCCCGGCCAATATCTTCACCGCCAGGTTCATAGGGGATCCGGGGATGAATATACTGCCGCTGAAAGACGGGAGGTACATAGGTTTCAGAGGACAGAAAGTCGGTATAGGGCGGCCCGCCGGGCTCGACGGTATCTTTATCGAAGGCGCGGTTTCGTCCAGGGAGAATCTAGGGGACGCGTACCGGTACAGGATAACGGCTCAGGACGGCACCCAGTTCGAGATGCGTCACTCAGAACGCGTGGAGGTGGGGCGGCATCTCGATATGTTCGTCAAAAGGAATGACCTGCACGCCTTCGATGAAAGAGGGATCCGCGCGGAGGTGAGAACGCCGGGAGGGGCGGCGCCATGAAACCCGGCGCGTCCGCCCGTTCACCATACATCCTGATTCTGCCCGCGATCGCACTGTGCCTGATTTTCAGCATAGGCCCGACCGTGATGTCGGTACGCGACAGCTTCCGCAGCGTCGATTACGTTGCCGGCACCGATAAATTCGTCGGGCTCGCGAACTACAGATCTATTTTTACGGACGGCGTCTTTTTAAAAGTGTTCGGAAACAGCGTCGTATTCATGTTCTGCTCCGTCGCGCTTTCCGTGCCGCTGGGAGTGGCAGCCGCTCTCTTTCTCAACAGGAACCGCTTCATCCACAACCTCACCCAGAGCGTGATCTTCACGCCTCATATAGTGTCGTTCATAGCCGTGGCGACACTCTGGATGTTCATGATGGATCCTGGGTACGGGATCCTGAATTACGCGCTGGGGCTTTTTGGCCTCCCCCCGCTGAGATGGCTGCTGGATCCCGGCACGTCGCTCCTGTCGCTCGTTATAGTGGCGGTATGGAAAACAACGGGCTTCAACACGCTTATCGTCATAGCCGCACTTCAAAAAATACCGGCCGAACTGTACGAGTCGGCCCGGTTGGATCGCGCGACGCGGGCCGGGATGTTTTTTCATATAACGCTGCCGACGATCTCACCGGTTCTCGTGTTCCTCGTCACGACAAGCGCGATATCAGCGTTCGGCACATTCGACATTGTCAAATTCATGACGGAGGGCGGCCCTAGAAATTCGTCAAATCTGATGGTATATTGGATATACAGGACGGGCTTCCTGCATTTTCAAATAGGCAGGGCGATGGCTGGGGCTGTAGTGTTGATTCTGTTTCTCTCCGTCGTCTCGGCGGTGAACTTCGCGCTGATGGACAGGCGCGCGCACTACCAATGAACGGAGGCTTTATGAGGGCGGCGGCGCGGGCGGCCGGATTCACAGCCCTCATTCTGATTTTCGTGTTTCCGATGTTCTTCATGGTCTCGGCTTCGTTCATGAGCCGGTACGAGGTGAATATGACGCCGCCCGCGCTGCTGCCGTCCGAGTTTCACCCGGAGAATTACGCTACGGCGTGGAGCAGGATGAACTTCGTCCACTATCTGCGCAACTCGCTGCTCTCCACATTCATCACCATAGCGGGACAGCTGGTCGTGTGTGTGCCCTGCGCGTACGCGTTCGCGAAGAAACAGTTCCGATTCAAAAAAACGCTTTACTGCCTTGTCCTGTTCGACCTCATAGTGCCCGCGCAGACGATATTTCTTCAGATATATATATTGGAGAGCAGGATCGGGTGGATAAATACCATGAGAGGACTCACCGCGCCGTTTTTTTATTCAGCGTTCACCATTTTCTCCCTCGTCCAGTATTTCAGGACGATACCCGATGAAATACTGGACGCGGCGAGGCTCGACGGATGTTCCGAGATTCGCGTGATCACACATATCATGGCCCCTATGGCGAGACCCATCATAATAACCGCGATGATATTCACTTTCGTCTACAAATGGAACGATTACTTCTGGACCTCGATACTCACCACCGACGAGGCGGTGCGCACCCTGCCGATGGCGGTACAGAACCTGATGCCGGTAGGTCACTCGGCGAGGGAGTGGCATATAATAATGGCGGGAAACGTGATGGCGCTCGTCCCTATGCTGGCGGTGTACGTTTTGGCGAACAGGGCGATCAAGAGCGGCTTGATATTCTCCGGCCGCAAAGACCTCGAAGCTCCTAGATCTTGACGTTATGTTTCATGATATGCAAAAAACGGCGGAGCGCGCCGGATAAATCAGGGAGGAATGAAAGTGAAGAAATCTTTTATGTTATTGGCGGCGGTTATTGTACTGGCACTGGCGTTCGTAGCGTGGCGGCAGTTCCCTAATGACGGCGTTCCCGAGACTGTCGGGAGTTCGCCCGATGAAACGCCGCAAAACGGCGGGGTGGTGGAAGTTCTGTTCTGGAATGTATTCGCCGACGAAAGCAGTACAGGCGTTTTCCTGGCAAAAGCGGCCGAGGACTTCATGAAGGAAAATCCCGGCATTAAAATCACCGTCAGCGGGCAGGGCGGCTATGATGCCATAGCGGAGCGCCTGGAAGCCGCGTCCGCCGGCGGGAACCTTCCTACGATGGCCATAATCGAGGAAACGTTCCTGGGCAGGTTCCATCCCATAGCCGCGGACCTTTCGGAGTATTTGCCGAGTGACGTTATCGCGAATTACCAGCCCGGACTGCTGGCCTCCGGGTATGTCGGGGACAAGCTGTACGCCGTGCCTTTCAATCGCTCCATGCCTGTGCTGTTTTACAACAAGACCATGTTCGAGGCGTCCGGGCTGCAAACGCCGCCCGCCACCTGGGATGAATTCAGGGAGGCCGCGAAGGCCATATCCGACGCGGAACGCGGCATCAGGGGCGCCGGCCTCTGCTGGGACACCGACGCATGGATATTCGAATCGATACTCTATTCCTGGGGCGGCGATATATTGGACGGCACGAACAAAAGAGTCGTGTTCAACGACGGCGGGAAGGCGTCCGATATAGTGAAATTTTTCCAGGAGATGAAGGAGGAGGGGACTCTTTTCAGCCCGTACGATCATCAGGAGGATCCCTGGATAACCGTAGCGACGGAGGTACTGCAAGGGCGTGCCTGCATGATGCTGGGGTCGAACGGCATGTATTCCCTTTACTCGCAGTGGATGGCGGATGCCGGTTTCGAGCTTGGCATAGCCATGCATCCCTCGTCCGGCGGGACGCCGTCCATCGCCACCGGCGGCGGCAATATCGCGGTGTTTCGGAACGCGAGCCGGGAGCAGAAAGCGGCCGCCGGCAAGTTACTGGAATTTCTGGCGCGTGACGAGTACGCGGGCGAATATGCCGTGCTGACCGGATATCTGCCCATAACAAAGACGGCCATGAACTCGGAAAAACTGAGCGCCATGCTGTCGGAAAAACCGGAGTACCGGACGGTCATAGAACAGATGGAATACGCCCACAGACGCCCGTTTACGAAAAACTGGAAGAATATGTACGGCATCATAGTCGAGGAACTGGAAGCATGTCTGTCGGATAAACGCGCGGACGCGGCGGAAGCCATGGAAAGCGCCTCTTCTGCCTGCCAGAAGGTAATGGACGAAAACCCCGATTGAATTGCCGGGACAGGGTAAAGGCGTGAAAACGAATTTCCTGCGCGGCGGCAAATTTTACAAGGGCAATCTCCACACCCACACGACGCGCTCGGACGGCAGAAAGAGCCCCCATGACGTCGCGAGGGAGTACCGGGAACACGGATATGACTTCATGGCCATAACGGATCACAACATATACGCGGATTTCAACGATTTCAACAGCGGCGATTTCCTCATGCTGCCCGGCATGGAGATAAACGCGCCGCCGCAGGCCGGCAACGACACAGAGTATCATTTTCTGGCGCTTCCGGGCACCAGGGAGATGCGTGATAACGCGCCTCTCCCTCCGTACGGGCACGATTTCAGGCTGGAGCTTGAACCGTTGCACACGGTGGAATATCTCCAGCCGATCATAGACGATGCCGTCATGAGGGGGTGCTGGGTAACCTTGAACCATCCGTACTGGTCCAGGGTTGAATATGACCAGGTGCTGTCTTTCACGAACATCTCGGCCATCGAAGTATACAATTTTTGCTCGTCGGCCCTGGAGAACACGGGCGAAGCGTTTCAGTGCTGGGATGCCGTCCTCCGGCATGGCGTCCATATGCTGGGCACTTCCGTCGACGACGCGCATCATTTTTTCCCGGAAAATTCGGGAGGCTATGACGCGTTCGGCGGTTACGTCGTGGCAAAGGCCGAATCCCTGTCCCTCGACGATATAACGGCGGCCCTCGTCTCCGGGAGTTTTTACGGCAGCGCCGGGGGCCCTGAAATATACGATTTTTACGTAGACGGCGGCCGCGTTCATTTTCATTGTTCGCCGGCTGCGCGCGTCTATTTCGGCGGACGGGCGCGTCATATGCGATGGAAGCTGGCGGACCCCGGGGGGGCGCTTCTCACCGAATTCGTGTCCCCTCTCCGGGGAGACGAGCTGTACGTGCGGGCGGAGTGCTTCGACGAGCGCGGCGGAAAATCCTTCACGAACCCGATATGGCTCGACGTCCCCGAATCACGAAAAGCCCCAGTGACTCCGTCCCCGGAGCAAAAAAACCGCGAGGGGATCGGGCCCATTCGACACATTTATAGAGGCTGTGATAAATAATGAACGCGCCGTACAAACGAAGGGATCTGGTTATAATACCGCTCGGCGAAGAGCGAAACATGGTTCTCGCCTGCGACAGCTGCGGAGGGTTGGGCTTTAAACCGGGAGACGTCATGTCATGCGCCCCGTACTTGGTCGGTAAATTCACCGTCCGCGTGGCTCTGCTCGAAGTGATGGCCTCCGGGGCAAGGCCGATCGCAGTGTCCGACGGGCTGTGCTGCGAGATGAATCCGACTGGGAAGGGCATCATGAGAGGAATAGAGGACGAGATAGCCGTTTGCGGGCTGAGCGGCGTCATGCTGACCGGCTCCACCGAGGAGAACTTTCCGACGTCGATGACCGGCATAGGGCTCACGGTGCTGGGCATCGCCGAGAAAGGCGGGCTTCGCTTCGGTACCGGCCAGCCGGGCGATGCAGCGTTGCTGGCCGGTACGCCTGCTGTGGGTTCGGGAGTCGATATCTCGGACGACGGATGCTACGCGAAGCTCGCGAGACTGCTCGATTGCGAGGACGTAGTCGAGATCGTTCCGGCCGGCTCGAAGGGAATCATGTACGAGGCAAACCTGCTAGCCGAATTACACGGGCTCTCTTTCGTCCCTCAAGCTTGCGGCGTCGACCTGTCCGCCTCCGCGGGACCGGCAACGTGCATCGTCGCCATGTGCCGCCCCGAAACGGCCCGCGAGTTCCCCGATTTCACGGAAATAGGCACGTTCAAGTGACGTATCCGCGCGTCACGGGCAAAACCGCGGCGCGCGGCCCCGATACTCATATAATCCTAATTCCAAATCAACTCATGACAGACGAGTTGATTTGGAAAAAACCTCGGGCGCTTCGCGTTGGGCGCAACATTGCGTTGCGCTGTCACGGCCGCTATGCGGGCGAGCGGCCTCGCTCACATAGCGGCCGATCAACACAACTGATTTTACTTTTTGGGAAGAATGGTTTTCCTCTTCCCCAAAAGGCTTACCAGCGGCAATAACCTCACGGCGAAAATGCCGGCGCCGGCATCGCATCCGACGCCACCGCCCCCGCCGCCCGGAATGACGATCTCGCCAGAGTACCTTACGGCAGCAAATTCCGGCGATGATACCT